>JBKPRL010000156.1:0-4954 GCA_046734535.1 bacterium
GCTCAGCCGAACGTGGCGTGGTCGGCGCGGGTGGCGGCCAACCGGTCCTCGTCCAGGTGCAGGCCGAGTCCCGGCTCGTCGGAGAGCTCGATCCAGCCGTCGCCGTCGATCTCGATCGTCGCGGTGAGCGGGAAGTCCCGCCGGGAGGTGGTCCACTCCGGCGGATCGAAGGGGAACTCGACGAACGGGGTCTCGACGGTCCCCGCCGTCAGGTGGAGGTTGGCCAGCAGGCCGATGCCGTTGCCCCAGGTGTGGGGAGTGAAGATCGCGCCGGCGGAGGCGACATCTCGCGCCAGCGCGGCCAGCCCGGTGATCCCTCCGGTGCAGACGCAGTCGGGTTGGAAGACATCGAGGCAACCCCGTTGCAGCAGCTCTCTGAACTCGTAGGGCTCCCGGGTCATCTCACCCCCGGCGATCCGCAACGGCACCCGCCGCCGGAGCTCGGCGTACCCGGCGTAGTCCCCGCGGTGGAGTGGCTCCTCCATCCAGTACACGCCCTCGGCGGCCAGCACCTCCGCCACCTCCGTGGCCCGCTCGACGTCCCAGGGCGGCTGCGTGTCCCACGGCATCCGCCAGCCCTGGTTGCAGTCGACCATGAGCTCGAGGCGACCACGCGTCGCGGCGCGCGCCGCGGTCACCACGGCGAGGTCGTCGGTCAGCTCCGGTCGCCCGAAGCGCAGCTTCAGGGCTGGGAACCCGAGCGCCACCGCCTGCTCGGCCACCGCCACCATGTCGTCGACCGAGCGGTGCACGCCGCTCGACGCGTAGGCCCGCACCCGCCGGTCACGGCCGCCGAGCAGCCGCCAGACCGGCTGCTCGTGGATCTGGCCGGCGAGGTCCCAGAGGGCAACGTCGAGCGGCCACGGTCGGCCGGCGTGGAACTCGATGTTCGAGAGGACGGCGTGGTGACGGGCGAGATCGAGCGGGTCCTGGCCGAGGAAGTGCTGGCGATAGTCGTCGAAGCCGTACATGGCATCACCGGAGCCGACCCCGACACGGCCGGCGTCGTCGGACACCCGGACGATGGTCGCCGGGAAGTGGGTGCGGGGCCGGGGGTCCCACGACGCGGGGAACGGCGGGTCGAGCGGCAGGCGGTGGTGCGTGATCTCGATGGCGACGATCCGGCTCATGCCACGCCCCTCCTCACGTTCATGGCCGATCTGGCCGCACTCCTCGCGACGGCAGCGGCCACGAACGATCGGGCGCCGCCGTGCGGAGGGAGTGCCAGACCTCGACGGTGCGGGCGGCGAGCTCCTCGCGCTCGCCGTCGTCGGCTGCCCGGCAGCCGTTCACGTACATCGGCAGGTTCTCCTCGGCCACCATCGCGGCCGCGATGGGTGCGGGCGCCATCGCGACATCGGGGAGCGCGGCGACAGCGGCGGCGAGCGGGCAGTCGGTCCACAGCTGCCGGTACAGGTCGGGCACCTCGCCCGGCGGGACGCCCAGCGTTGCGGCCACCGGTTCGAAGACCCCCGCCGCCCCCTCGACGCTCCACTCCAGCGCCGCTTCCAGCCCGAGGGCCACCGCCGCGCCGTGGGGGACCTGGTACAGCGAGCCGAGCGCGTGGCCGATGGAGTGGGCCATCCCCGTGCCGCAGCCATCGATGGCCGTGCCCGCCAGGAACGCGGCCTCCTGCATGGCGGCGCGAGCGCGCAGGTCCCGTCCGTCGGCGACGGCCTCGGGGAGGTGATCGCGGACGAGACCGAGTGCGGTGAGCGCGGGCTCAGGTGGTCGCTCCCCGCGGCGCTGGCCGGTGACGGCCTCGAGGGCGTGGACGAAGGCGTCGAGCCCGGTCATCGCCGTGACCGCCGGCGGCATGGTCGCCGTGGCCTCGGGGTCGAGCACGACCAGGTCGGGCCGGAGCTCGTCGTCCCACGTCCACACCTTGCGCCCGTTGGCGTCGGTCAGCACACAGGTCCGGGTGACCTCCGCGCCGGTGCCCGACGTGGTCGGGATGGCGACGATCGGCCGGCGGCCGGGCATCGGATGACGGCCCAGGACGTAGTGCTCGATGCTTGTCGCGCCCTCGAGCACGACGGCCACCTGCTTCGCAGTGTCGACTGCGGAGCCACCACCGACGCCGACGACCAACGGTCGATCGAGCGCGCGAGCGGCTTCGGCGGCGGCGTCGACCGACGCCACGCTCGGCTCACCCGCCGGCAGGACCGTCACCAGCACCTCCACCCCGGCCAACGCGTCCTCGACCCGCGCGCCGTAGCCGTTGGCGGCCACCGCCACGTCGACCACCAGCACGACCGAACGGCAGCCCACCTCGCGCCGGAAGCGGTCGAGGCCGGCCAGCGCCGCGCCGCCCCTCCAGACCTCCGGCTCCCGCTGGGAGGTCGATGTCACGCTTGTTAACGGTACATGTGTCCTGGCGAAGGGCGCTGACGGCCGTTGCGGGCGTGTCTATAGTCGGAGCGAGGGGCAGGCTCGCAGTGAGCCTTCCGAATGACCTAGGGGGAGTACGTCCATGGACTTTCGAGCATTCGACCGTGCTCGGCGGCAGGCGGGCCCACTGGAGCTCGACCTCGTCGAGTCGTATGCGAAGGGCTCGGTGACCCGGCGCGAGTTCATCCGCCGGGGCACGCTGATCGGGCTGTCCATCCCGTTCATGAGCGCCATCATCAGCGCCTGCGGCAGCGACAGCGGCGGGAGCAGCAGCAACACCACGGCCGGCACCGGCGGTGGCACGCAACCTGCCGGCAGCGGCTCGGTGGCCGGCAAGTCGGGCGGGACGATCAAGGTCGCCGACCAGAAGCCGGCTGGTCCGCTCGATCCCGTGGCCATGCAGGATCTCGGCAGCTACGGGATCGTCAGCCAGAGCTTCGAGTTCCTGGCCACGCTGGGCGAGGACGACATCGCGCCAGGGCTCGCGGAGAAGTGGACACCCAACGCGGACGGCAGCGAGTGGACGTTCCAGCTCCGCAAGGGCGTCAAGTGGCAGGACGGCAACGACTTCACGTCTGCCGACGTGGCCGCCACCATGGATCGCCTCGTCGAGGCCGGTAACTCCGGCCTCAAGGGCGTCATCGACAAGGGCGCCGTCGACGCCTCCGACCCGAACGTCGCCGTGTTCAAGCTCACCAGCGCCAACGGCAACTTCCCGTACCTCGTCTCGGTCTACAACGCGCAGTCGGTCATCACGCCCAAGGACTACGCGACCGGCACGACGCTCGACGCCAAGCCGAACGGCACGGGGCCGTTCAAGCTCGTCAAGTACGACGCCGCGACAGGGGCGACGTTCGCCCGCAATGACGCGTGGTGGGGCGGCAAGACGCCGCTGGACGGCTCCGAGTTCCAGTTCTACGACGAGCTCGGCGCCATGGTCACCGCGATGACGGCCGGCGAGGTGGACGCCATCATCCAGTTCCAGGTCCTCGGCGGCGACGCCTTGTTCAGCGACCCCAACTTCAACGTGCTCGCCTTCCAGGCGGCCACGCATCGGCAGGTCTGGATGCGCTGCGACAAGGGCCAGTTCACGAACAAGCTGGTCCGGCAGGCGCTGGCCTACACCTTCGACCGGGAACAGATGAAGAAGACGCTGTTCAAGGACAAGGCCGACCTCGGGAACGACCACGTGATCGCCCCGTTCTACCCGTTCTTCTTCGACGGCCTCACCCAGCGGGCACGGGACGTGGACAAGGCCAAGGCCCTCCTGCAGCAGGCCGGTGTGCAGACGCCGCTCAAGGCCACCCTGCACTTCGGCGACCTGCAGGAGATCCCGCAGCTGGCCCAGATCATCCAGGTCGGCGCCAAGGACGGGGGCTTCGACCTCCAGCTCGCTGGTGAGAGCCTGGACACGTTCTACGGTGCCCAGTGGTGCCCCAAGGACCCCGCCGATCCCCCGTGCTCCGGCGCGGCGGAGCTGGGAATCGTGGACTACGGCCACCGTGCGACCCCCGATGTCTACTTGAACGCCGCCCTGAAGACGAAGGGCATCTGGAACTCCTCCCAGTACGCCTCCCCCGAGTTCGATGCCGCCTTCACGGAGTACCAGAGCGCCATTGGTGTCGAGGCCCAGACCGCGGCCTGCAAGAAGATCGAGACGATCCTCAACGAGGACGTCCCGGTCGGCCTGCCCTACTGGTACAACTACCTGTCCGGTCACTCGAAGAAGTTCCAGGGCGTCCGGGTCAGCGCGCTGGGCCAGATGTTCCTCGACCAGGCGTCCCAAGTCTGAGCACACCATCACCCCGGGTCGGGGGTCACCCCGGCCCGGGATCATCGCGGAGGAGGAGCACGATCGGATGACGCGCTACGTCGTGCGCCGAGTGCTGCTGGCGATCGTCACCTTGTGGCTCATCGTCACCATCGTGTTCGTGATCGTCAGCGTGCTGCCCAACGACGTCGGCCGCAGCATCGCCGGTCCCTTCGCACCCCAGGAGACGGTCGACCAGATCAACGAGCGCCTCGGCACGAACGACCCCTTGTTCACCCAGTACGTCCGTCTCCTCAAGAACACGGTCACGTTCGACTTCGGCGACTCGTTCCAGCAGAACAAGCCGGTGACGGAGGTGATCGGGGATGCGTTCTTCCGTTCCGCCAAGCTGGCCATCCTCGCCCTGATCATGACGATCCCGCTCGCCGTCGCGGCGGGCATCTTCGCCGCTCGGCGGAAGGACAAGCTGGCCGATCGCTCGGTCGTGACGCTCGGGCTGGCCAGCTCGTCGATCCCCGACTTCGTGTCCGGCGTCGTGCTCGTCTACATCTTCGGCGTGCTGCTCGGCTGGTTCCCCGTCCGCGCCCAACCGCCCGACGGGGCCGGGTTCTTCACCCAGCTCCACCACCTGTTCCTCCCCGCCGTCGCCCTCGTCATCATCTACTTCGGCTACATCGCCCGCATCACGCGGGCGGGTGTCATCAACGCCCTCGACGCCGACTACGCGCGGACCGCGACCATGAAGGGCCTGTCCAACCGGAGCGTGATGAACCGCCACGTGCTGCGCAACGG
>JBKPRL010000157.1:0-12287 GCA_046734535.1 bacterium
GTCGCCATCGGCCAGGTCGGCGTAGGCCCGGCTGGCCTGCGGACCGAGCGCCGCGACCAGCTCGGCCCTCGTGCGGCCGATGCGCTCACCGACCTCGGCCAGCTTCACGTTCCAGACGTCGAGCGTGAACGCGGCGTCCTCGCTCAGCCGCCCACCCGCCTGCTTGAGCAGGGTCGACTTGTGCTTCAGGATGCGCTCGAGATCGCGGCGATCGGCGTCGGCCCGGGGATGGAGGCTCACCGCGGTCTGATCCAGGAACCGCCGGCGCAGCGCCGGACCCTCCTTGACGAGCGACAGGTCGTCCGGTGAGAAGACGGTGACGCGGACCACGCCGAGCAGGTCGCTGGTGCGCCGTAGGCGTTGCTTGTTGATGAGGACCCGGTCCCGCCCGCTGCTCGCCAGCTCGCACTCGACGGTCACGACGCGATCGTCGGGTTGCACCACCTCGGCCCGCACGACGGCCTGCGGGCACCCGTCACGGACGAGGGCGGCAGTGGGCACACCCCGGAAGCTCTCCAGCGTGGCCAGGTAGCCGACGGCCTCCATCAGGTTGGACTTCCCCTGACCGTTGGCACCCACCACCGCGGTGAGGCCGGGACCGAGCTCGATCTCCGCACGTTCGTAGCTGCGGAAGTCGACGAGCTCGAGGTGGCGCACCCACACGCGTCAGGGGACCCGCACCGGCATCAGGAGGTACAGGTAGTCCTGGCGGTCGACCGGGCGGACGACGGCCGGCTTGAGCGCGTCGAGGGTGTCGAGGACCACCTCGTCGCCGACCGCGGCCTCGACGCCGTCGACCAGGTACTGCGGGTTGAAGGCCACCGTCAGGGGCGTGCCCTCGCTCTGCGCTTCGACGACCGCGTCGGCCGTGCCCTGGTCCTGGTTGACGGTGTTGAGCCGCACCTCGTCGCCTTCGATGGTCAGGCGAACCGGTGTGGCGTCGGCCGCCATCACCCGCACCCGACGGAGGGCGTCCAGCAACGCCTCCCGACCGATGCGGACCCTGTTGGGGTAGGACGCCGGGATGAGCTGCCGGTAGTTCGGGAACTCGCCCTCGATCAGCCGCGTCGTGATGCGCGCGCCACCGGCTTCGAACGTCGCCTCCCGCTCGCCCAATCGCAGGGTGATCTCGCCCACCGCGGGGAGGGCCCGCTCCACCTCGCGCAGCGCCCGCGATGGCAGCAGCACCTTCTGGCCGGAGGCCAGCACCGACACCTCGGGGAGGTCGCAGACGGCCAGCCGGTAGGAGTCGGTCGCCACGAGCCGCAGGCCCTCGTCCTCCGACGTCAGGAGGACACCGGTCAGGATCGGGCGGGACTCGTCCTTGCTGGCGGCCCGCTCGACCTGGCCGACCGCTTGCACGAACGTGGACGCGGGCAGGGTCACTCCGGCCGCTGCCGGAGCGGCCAGGCGGGGGAAGTCGTCCACCGCGAACGGCCGGACGGTGAACGACGAACGGTCAGACGTGATGTCGACGGTGTCGCCGCTGGCATCGACCGTCACCGCCCCGGGCGCCAAGGTGCGCACGGCCTCGGCCGTGAGCCGACCGGGGACGACGCAGGCGCCGTCGTGCTCGCCGTTGACCTCGATGGTCTTCTGGATCGTCAGCTCCAGGTCGGTCCCGGTGATCTCCAGCCGGGAGCCCTCGAGCACGAGGCGCACTCCGGCTAGGACCGGCTGGGATCCCGCCCTTCCCTGCGCGGCCCGCGCCGCGGTGGCCAGGGCCTCCCCGAGCACGTCACGTTCGCAGCGGAACCTCACCGCATCCCCTCTCTGCCTGCTGTCATCATCGGCGTGTCCTTGGAACCTAGTGGTAGTGGTAAGCGCTGGGGATTGTGCACATCGCGGCATCGTCCCAGCGTGATCGCCAGATCCTCTGTCCCCAGGCCACCGTGGTCATCCACCGGCGCGTTGCCTTCTGCCGACGGACCAGTGGACGACGGGCCCGACATCCCCAGTCCGTGCCGTGGTCGTCCCCAGCCCCGTCCCCAAGCACCATGCGCCGTCGACATGCTGCCTCCATCGGCGCACTACGCCCCGCTCTTGAGCTTGTTGATCAGGAGCGTGACCTGGTCGTAGACCTGCTGGCGCTCCTTCATCAACCGCTCGACCTTGCTCACCGCGTGGATGACGGTCGTGTGGTCCCGCCCACCGAACTCCCGCGCGATCGCCGGGTAGGACAGGTCGGTCAGATCCCGCATCACGTACATCGCGATCTGGCGGGCGAGGACGAGAGGTCGTTGGCGGCTCTTGCCCCGCAGCAGCTCGACGGGCTGGCGGTAGTAGGCCGCCACCTCCTCGATGATCGTGCGCGTCGACACGGTCCGCTGCGCGGATCCTTGCAGGAGGTCGGCGAGGAGCTGCTCGGCGAGCGGCACGGTGATGCTCGAGCGGTTGAGGCTGGCGTAGGCCGTGACTCGGATCAGCGCGCCCTCGAGCTCGCGGATGTTGTTGGTGATCCGGGTGGCGATGAACTCGAGGACGTCGGGCGGGAGCGCGGTGTGGTCGCGCTCGGCCTTGTTGCGAAGGATGGCCAGGCGGGTCTCGAGGTCTGGGGGTTGGATGTCGGTGATGAGGCCCCACTTGAACCGGCCCCGCAGACGGTCCTCCAGGGTGGGGATGTTGTCCGGGATGCGATCGGACGAGATGACGATCTGCTTGTTGGCGCCGTGCAGGGAGTTGAAGGTGTGGAAGAACTCCTCCTGCAGGCCCTCCTTGCCCTCCATGAACTGGATGTCGTCGATGAGCAGGACGTCGATCTCCCGATAGCGACGCTTGAACTGCGCAGTTGCGTTGGTGCGGATGGCGTCGACGTACTCGTTCAGGAACGTCTCCGTCGAGACGTAGCGGATCTGGTAGTCGCTGTAGTTCTGGTTGACGTAGTGGCCGATGGCGTGGAGGAGGTGCGTCTTGCCCAGGCCGGCTGCGCCGTAGATGAAGAGCGGGTTGTAGGACCGCGCCGGCGTCTCCGCCACCCGTTGCGCAGCCGCGAGGGCGAACTGGTTGGACTGACCTTTGACGAAGGTCTCGAAGGCGTAGCGGGGGTTGAGACCGGCGGCCGTCATCGCCGGTTGCCGGTCGCCGTTGACAGCCGGCTGCCCGTGAGCGCGGTCGTGGAACCTACTGCTAGTTGTATTTTCAACTACATCGGAGATAGTTGAATCAGCAAGGATTCCGTCGAGCGAGTGGTCGATCGGGTGCTCGACGAGGTTGATGTGGAGCACCAGCTCGACCTGGTCGGAGCCGGCGTCGCGCAGCGCGTCCTGGACCAAGGGCAGGTAGCGGGTGGTGATCCGGTCCCGGACCGTTGCGCTAGGAACGACCAGGTGCAGTCCGTCGGGATCGGCATCGAGGGCGCGAACGTCCTGGAAGGTCGACAGCCACACTGCGTCCGAAACCTGCTCTCTCAGGAGCTGGCACGCCGCCGTCCACAGCTCTTCGCTGTCGTTCACCAGCGACGTTCTCCTTGCAAGCACCAGCCATCCACAGGTGTGGATGCACCTGTGGACAACGCCATGACCGTTCGAAACCACCTGCGATGGGGTGCCCATTCGGGCAGACCGGCGACGGTAGCACGCGCTCCGGAGGGCGCTGGCCACTCGGTCGGGAGGGCTGACGGGCGGCCTCGGGGCGGCTCGACGGGCGTCAATGGCCGGGCCACGCCGGGTGGCCGACCGCCGGCGGGCCCGGCTGCACGCCGTCCAGCGGCGCTCCGGTCCCGGCCGGTTGCCGTTCTCGCCGTGGAGGCCGTAGCCTTGTCGGTTGGCATGGCGAGCGATCGCTCGCGCCAGGTCGCAGGTCCTCGGTTCGCCGCGGCCCTGGCCCCGATGTCGCCGTCGCGACGTCGTGTGGACGGCCGGGTCGAGGAGCGAGGAAGTCAGGAGGCAGCGTGAAGCGCACGTACCAGCCGAACAACCGCAAGCGGGCGAAGCGGCACGGGTTCCGACACCGGATGTCGACCCGGGCCGGCCGGGCCATCCTCAAGTCCCGTCGCGCCAAGGGTCGCGCCCGCCTCTCGGCGTGATCTGGCGCATCCGGGACCGGGCCGTGTTCGGCCGGTTCCGGCGCGACGGACGCCGAGCTCGCGTCGGTCCCCTGTGGATGTCTGTGATCGCTGATCCCGCTGCCGTGCCGCCACGGATGGCCTTCTCCGTCGGCCGCTCGGTCGGGAGCGCGCCCGTCCGCAACCGGATCCGTCGGCGCCTCCGGGCCATCGCTCGGGCTCGGGTCAGTCAGCTGGCCCCGGGCTGGTACCTCGTCGGCGCGGAGGGTGGATACGCCCACGTGCCCTACGCCCTGGCCGAGGAGCAGTTCCTGCAGGCGGCGGCGAGCGTGGGCGCGCTGGTCTCGCCCGAGGCGCGCTCATGACCTCGACCACGCTTCCACGACGCACCGGCCGCCCGGGCGTAGCTGCCCGCTGGCTGACCCGGATCATCGGCTGGTACCAGCTGATCCACCAGGACCGGATCTCCCCGTGCCGGTTCGTCCCCTCCTGCTCGACCTACGCCCTCGAAGCGGTGTCGACCCACGGCGCGCTGCGAGGCTCGGCCTTCGCCTTGCGCCGGCTGGCCCGCTGCCACCCCTGGGGCGGCCACGGCTACGACCCTGTGCCCCCGGCTCCGTCCGGCCATCCCGAAAGAGTCGACCAGCGTGTTTGACCTGATCGCCACCGTCCTTGCGTGGTTCTACCAGCTCGTCCCCAACTACGCCGCCGCCATCGCCATGATGACGGTGCTCATCATGCTGCTCCTCACGCCGCTGACGCTGAAGAGCACGAAGTCGATGCTCGAGCTGCAGCGCATCCAGCCCGAGATGAAGCGCATCCAGCAGGCCCACAAGGGCGATCGCCAGGCCATGAACGAGGAGCTCATGGCCCTCTACAAGGAGCACAAGGTCAACCCGCTGGGGGGCTGCCTGCCGCTGCTCATCCAGGCGCCGATCTGGATCGTCATGTTCCGGGTCTTCCGCGGGCTGACCTACATCCCGGCGGGTGGGACGAACTTCGAGCCCAAGTACCTGGACCACTCGACCCAGCTCTACCAGGACCTCTCCCACACGAACGACATGAACGCGTTCGGGCTGAACCTGGCCACCTCGGCCGCGCGGTCGCTGCAGGAGAGCTTCGTCACCGCACTCCCCTACCTCATCCTCGTGGCCATCGTCGTGTTGACGTACTTCGTCCAGCAGCGCCAGATCACCGCCCGCAACAAGAACAACCCGACGATCAACGACAGCCCGGCCGCCGCGCAGCAGCAGATGATCATGAAGATCTTCCCGATCTTCTCGGGCGTGTTCGCCTTCATCGTGCCGGCCGCCCTCGCCTGGTACTTCCTCGTGCAGAACGTCTTCCGGATCGGCCAGCAGGCTTACATAACGAAGCGCTTCTACAAGGAGCACCCCGACGCCATCGCGGCTCGGCAGGCCTCCACGGCGAAGGCGGCGCCGAACACGAAGAACACGGCCAAGCCGGCGCCGAAGGGCGGTGGTCGCAACGCGGTCGGCAAGGCCACGACGACGCCGCCGGCCAAGGCGACGCCGCCCGCCAAGGCGGGGGAGACGACGGGCAAGCCAAAGCCGACGCCCACACCATCGAGCAACGGCAAGCGGCGGGCGGCTCCCAAGCCCCCGCCCCGGCCGACGGGAAGCACGCCGAAGCCGCCGGCTCGGCCGCGTCCCCAACAGAAGAAGAAGCCCTGACCCGACGCAGCGAGGAAGCAATCCCCATGGAGTGGGTGGAGACGACCGGTCGGACGACCGAAGAAGCGAAGGATCACGCGCTCGACCAGCTCGGCGTGGACGAGAGCGACGCCGAGTTCGAGATCCTGGAGGAGCCGCGGCCCGGGCTGTTCGGCCGCATACGGGGTGAGGCACGCGTGCGGGCCCGGGTGCGCCCGACCGCTCCCCGACCGAAGGTCGAGCGGCGGGACCGCCGGGATCGGCGCGGTCGCGACAAGCCTCGCTCCGCCGAGAGCGGCACGCCGCGCAGCAACGGCGAGGACCGACCGGACAGCGCGGCAGCGGCGGACGACGCGCCCGCGCCCGGCCGCGAGCCGGCGGCGTCACCGACTCCTTCACTGACCCCACCCCAAGAGGAGACCACCATGAGCAACGGCGAGCACAGTCCCGAGGAGGTGGCCGAGGACGCCACCGCCTTCGTCGCCGGGCTCCTCGACGCCTTCGGCCTCGACGGAACGGTGGCGGCCATCCAGCCCGCGGACGGCGAGATCGAGATCGCGGTCGAGGGCGAGGGCCTTGGCCTGCTGGTCGGGCCCAAGGGCCAGACCCTGCTGGCCATCCAGGACCTGACTCGGCTGGTGGCGCAGCGCCACGTCGGACCGGGGTCACCGCGGCTGGGCGTCGACGTCGGTGGCTACCGTCAGCGCCGCGTCGAGGCGCTGCGCCGGTTCAGCCTCCAGGTGGCGGAGCAGGTGGTGGAGACCGGGCTGCCCAAGTCGCTGGAGCCGATGGCCGCAGCGGACCGCAAGGTGGTGCACGACGCGCTCACCGAGGTCGTCGGCGTGAGCACGCTCTCGGAGGGCGAGGAGCCCTACCGCCGCGTCGTGATCGTGCCGGAGGCCGTCGGCGGCTGACCTCGCGGGAGCGTGATGGACGCGCCGGCCGAGCCGGAGGGTGCACACCGCGATCGGCCGGCTGCCCAGGCCGGCGAGGGATGGCGCCGCCCGAGCGCCGACCCGGCTGAAACCCGCAACGCACGGGCTGATGCAGCCGCGGAGTCCGTTTCCCCCGTCCGCTCGCCGGCGGGCCACTCCCCGGCCGCGACCTCAGCGGCGGACATGCCGTCGGAATGGCCGGCGGTCCTCACTGCGATCGAAGAGGCGCGAGCCCGCGGGTTCGTCGGCGGCGGGCAGGACGTCGGCGCGCTGGCGGCGCACGCCCGCGGGTTCGTCGGCCCGATCCCCGATGCGTCCCGCGTGCTCGATCTCGGCTCCGGCGGGGGCGTGCCCGGCCTCGTCGTCGCCGCGCTCCGTCCGGACGCGACCATCACCCTGGTGGACGCCAGCGTCAGCCGGACGGACTGGTTGCGGCGTGTCGTCGGTCGGATGGGCTGGGGAGCGCGGGTGGTGGTGGTCACCGCGCCGGCCGAGGAGCTGGCCCACGACCCGACATGGCGCGGGAGCCAGGACGCGGTCGTGGCCCGTAGCTTCGCTCCCCCGCTGGTGACGGCCGAGGTCGGCTGCGCCCTCCTTCGCATCGGTGGGCGACTGGTCGTCAGTGAGCCGCCGACCCATGACGCCAGGCGCTGGCCTGCCGCCGCGCTCGACGAGATCGGCCTGTGTCGGCGGCCGTGGCCTGACCCGCGCTTCGCCGTCCTCGAGGCGATCGCCGCGCCGCGGCCCGAGATCCCCCGGGCGAGGGTGGTGCGAGGTCAGACGTCCTGACCCTGGAGTTGACGTTCCACGTGGAACGGCACGAGGACGGCCGACAGCCCGTGCTCGCGTTCCACGTGGAACACCGGCCATGCGCGCCCGGCGGCCGCGCAGCCGCTACCCTCCCGCGTGGGCTCAGCCCGTCCAGAAGGAGAGGCGCCGCTCGTGCCATCGCCCCCGCGCATCTTCGCCGTCGCCAACCAGAAGGGCGGTGTCGGGAAGACGACGACTGCCGTCAACCTCGGCGCATCACTCGCCCACCTCGGCCTCCGCACCCTCGTCGTCGACCTCGATCCCCAAGGCAACGCGTCCACCGGCCTCGGGCTCGACACCCGCAACCTCGAGACGTCCATGTACGACGTGGTCATGCACGAGCTGCCCCTCGAGGACTGCGTCGAGCCCACGTCGGTCAAGAACCTGTTCGTCGCGCCCGCCAGCTTGGACCTGGCCGGGGCCGAGATCGAGCTCGTCCCGGCCTTCAGCCGGGAGCTGCGGCTCAAGCGCGCCGTCGAGGTGGTGAAGGACGACTACGAGTTCGTCCTCATCGACTGCCCACCGTCGCTCGGGCTCCTCACGGTCAACGGCCTGGCCGCCGCCAGCGAGGTGCTCGTGCCCATCCAGTGCGAGTACTACGCGCTGGAGGGACTGGGTCAGCTGCTCCGCAACGTGGACCTCGTCCGCCGGAGCCTGAACCCCACCTTGGAGGTGACGACCATCGTGCTGGTCATGTACGACGCCCGGACGAAGCTGTCGGACCAGGTGGTGGCCGAGGTCCGCGAGCACTTCGGCGAGAAGGTCTGCCGCACGGTGATCCCCCGCACAGTGCGCCTGTCGGAAGCCCCGTCCTTCGGTCAGCCGATCATCGCCTTCGATGCCTCCTCACGAGGCGCCATCGCCTACGAGGAGCTCGCTCGGGAGGTCAGCAATGGCACGGCGTAGCGGCCTGGGCAAGGGCCTGGCCTCGCTGATCCCACCGGCATCGGCCGAGGCGGACGACGGTGAGGTCGCCTTCCGCGACATCCCCCTCACGGCGATCGAACCCAACCCCGGTCAGCCCCGCACGCAGTTCGACGAGGAGTCGCTCGGCGAGCTGACGGCCTCGATCCGGGAGGTGGGCGTCCTGCAGCCCATCCTCGTGCGCGAGGTGGCGGCGGGGATGTTCCAGCTGATCGCGGGGGAGCGGCGCTGGCGAGCCGCCCGTCGGGCCGGGCTGGCCACCATCCCGGCGATCGTTCGTACGACGGACGACCGCGGGCTGGTCGAGCAGGCGCTCGTCGAGAACCTCCAGCGGCAGGACCTCACCGCGCTGGAGGAGGCGTCCGCCTTCCAGCAGCTGATCGAGGACTTCGGTCTGACCCACGACGACGTCGCCACCCGCGTGGGCAAGAGCCGATCGACCGTCACCAACACGGTCCGCCTCCTGCAGCTGCCCGCGGCCATCCAGCGCTTCGTCGCCGAGGGTCAGCTGACCGCCGGGCACGCCCGGGCCCTCCTCGGGTCGCCCGACCGGGCCTTCCAGGAGCAGCTGGCCCGCCAGGCGGTCGCCGAGCACTGGACGGTACGAGAGACCGAGGACGCGGTCCGGGACCGGCCAGCCGCGACCAGCGCACCGGACGCGGTGCGGCCACCCACGGTGCCGACGCTGCGACCGCCCGGGCTGCTGGAGCTCGAGTCGCTCCTTGCCGAGTACCTCAACACGAGGGTGAGCATCACCATGCGGGGCGCCAAGGGCCGAGTGGCCATCGAGTTCGCCACGCTGGAGGATCTCGAGCGGATCTATCGACTCATGACCGAGGGTGACGAACACCAGTTCGAATAACGGGCAAGTTCAGGGTCATGCACACCTGGGTACAACCCTGTGGACAAACCCTCACGCGCGGGGAAGCGTCACCGGTGCCACCACCCAGCGGGCCAGCGCACGGGCCATGCCGGCGGCCAGGGCCGGGCTGTGGTCGACCTCGGACCGTCCGGCCGGGAGTGCGACGAGGACCGCCGGCATCTTCGTCTCCCGCAAGACGGGGAGGCGCATCCCCTGGGGCGGCGCGAGGCGAGGGGGGAGGAGCGCGACCAGCTCGTCGTGGAGCAGGTCGGCCAAGCAGTGGCCCCCCACCGACTCGAACCCGGCGGTCGCGTAGAACGCGATGCTGCCGTTGGTGGCGGTGACCAGGCCCAGGTAGACGTCGGCGCGGAAGCGGTTCGCCGCCGCGGCCTGATGCGCGCCGTCCGGGTCATCCAGCCCCAGCACGCTGGAACCGCGGGCCTGGAGGGCGCGGCTGACGGTGTCGGGGAGCGAGCCCAGGCCACCGAGGTGCCCGACGACGACCCGCCGGCCCCGGAGGGTGGGCTCGCCGTGGCTCAGCCGTTCGACCTCGCGCACCACCGTCACCGCCGGGCCTGTCGCCGGCCGTCCCTGGAGGCGCTCGAGGGCGCGGACCGTCTGCGGCCCGCAGATGCCGTCCGGCGTGAGCTCCACGTTGCGCTGGAACTCGGTGAGTGCGTTGGCGGTGTCGGGGCCGAGGATCCCGTCCACCCGACCGGGGTCGAAGCCGAGGCGACCGAGCCGGCGCTGGAGCTCGGCCACGTCGTCGCCCCGCAGGTTGGGGCGTCGCAGCTGGAGTGGCCGGTCGCCGAGCACCCAGCTGGCCTCGACGAGGGCGTGCCAGGTGACGTCGTCGCACACCCCGTCCGCCGTGAGTCCGTGATCGTGCTGGAAGGCGGCGACCGAGTCGCGTGTGTCGTCGCAGTAGTAGCCCCACCGCACGCGGGCCGGCCCGAATCCAGCGGCGGTCAGCCGCCGCTGGAGATCTCGGACCGCGTCACCCTGGGCACCGCGCTCCAAGGGGAGCTGGGCGCTCAGGCGGGCGCCGGGAGGAATTCGCTCAGCTCCTGGAGCAGTGCGCTCTTGGGCTTGGCCCCGACCAGCCGCTTGGCCACCTCTCCGTCCTTGAAGACGAGGAGCGTCGGAATGCTCATCACGTTGTAGCGCATCGCCAGATCCGGGTTCTCGTCGACGTTGAGCTTGGCGACAGTGATGTTGCCCGCCTGCTCAGAGGCCAGCTCCGCCAGGATCGGGGTGATCATCTTGCAGGGCCCACACCACTCCGCCCAGAAGTCGACGACGACGGGCGTGTCGGCGCCCTTGACGGCCTCGTCGAAGGTGGAGGTGGACAGGTCCTGGATCCCGTGAGCCATGGTGGAGGAGTTCCTTTCGAGACGGCGATCGTACCGATAGGAGTCAACCGAACCCGATGGGACCCTATTCCGCGGCGACGGGTGACCGCCCGGATGGTCCCCTTTGCTGGGCACGACCCACGCACCCCGCCACGCACGCCGGCGCGGAGGCCGGTGTCAGTGATGGCGGGTGGCCTCCAGCCAGCGCTCGACGTCGATGGCGGCCATGCAGCCCGAGCCGGCCGCCGTGATGGCTTGGCGGTAGGTGTGGTCCTGCACGTCGCCGCAGGCGAAGACGCCCTCGACGTTCGTGGCCGTCGAACCGGGCTGGGTGATGAGGTAGCCGTTGTCCTCCATCTCCAGCACGCCCTTGAACAGGTCCGTGTTGGGGCGGTGTCCGATGGCCACGAACAAGCCCGCCACCGGCAGGGTGGAGCGCACGCCCGTGCGGACGTGCTCCACCTCGATGCCGGTCAGCGATTCCTCACCGAGCAGATCGGTGACGACGCTGTCCCACAGGAACTCGATCCGTTCGTTGGCGAAGGCTCGCTCCTGCATGATCTTCGAGGCGCGCAGCGTGTCGCGGCGATGGATGATCGTCACCTTGCTGGCGAACTTCGTGAGGAAGAGGGCCTCTTCGAGGGCCGAGTCGCCCCCGCCGACGACGCCGATCTCCTGCCCGCGGAAGAAGAACCCGTCGCATGTCGCGCACGTCGACAGACCGTGGCCGATCAACCGGCCCTCGGCCTCGAGGCCGAGCATGAGCGACTGGGCGCCGGTCGACACGATGATGGCGTCGGCCTGGTGCTGGTCCTCACCGACCCACACCGTGAAGGGGCGGGCGGAGAAGTCCACCGCCGTCACCTTGGCCGTCAGGTACTCGGCGCCGAAGCGCTCGGCCTGGTCGCGGAACCGCATCATGAGGTCGGGCCCGAGGACACCCTCTGGGAAGCCGGGGTAGTTCTCGACGTCGGTGGTGAGCATCAGCTGGCCGCCCGGCTGATCGGAGGTCGAGGATGGCTCGCCCTCGATGACCAGCGGTGAGAGGTTCGCCCGAGCGGTGTAGACCGCGGCGGTCAGGCCGGCCGGCCCGGATCCGATGATGATGACGTTGCGTGGGCTCACGACTTCTCCAGATCACGCTCCGCGCTCGATGCGCCCTTGAGCATGAGGAACGCTCCGGCGATCAGGAAGATTCCTGACGTGATCAGGTAGGCGATCCAGGCCTGACCGGTGAGCTCGGTCAGGGCGCGGATGAGCATGACGCTCACCAGCACGAGGGCGGTGATGCCGCCGGCGGCGGCGATGATGCCGAACACCAGGCCCCGGACGATCGTGAGCACCGGACGCGTCGTGCGGTCCCGGACGGTGCCGACGACGCGCTCGATCTGATCGGTGAGCTGTGTGGCCCAGTCCCGGGTGGGTTCGTCCGGCATGGGCGGGGACACTACCTCCCGGCCCTGACCGGACCGTCGGTGGTCAGCCCTCGGCGAGGTCGGCCTTGACCAGCACGGTGCAGGTGCCGGTGGCGACCAGCGCGACGCGGTTGCCGCTGGCGGACTGCTCGATCACCACGAGGTAGGCCGGCGTCCCTTGGAACGTCGCCGTGGCCAGTGGCGGCGGGTACCCGGCGCACGGGCCGGCGCCGGGGGCGGGCAGGGCCGTGGCGAAGGGTCGGGCGGCGGCGATGAACGCGGGCCGATCGGCGAGGGGGCCGAGGTCGGGGAG
>JBKPRL010000158.1:0-9597 GCA_046734535.1 bacterium
CCGGCGCGGGGGGGGCGGTTTGGGGGGGTCCCACCCCGGCCCCGCCCCGGGCGGGGCGGGCCCGGCGGTGGGGGGGGGGGGGGGGGGCCTCACCCGGGTCGCCGAGTGGGCCGGCGTCCGGCTCCCCATCCGCACGCACGCACTGCAGGCCTTCGTCACCAACGCCTACCGCCGCGAGTTCGATCCCATCGTCAGCTCCAACGACCTCGTCTTCTACGTGTCCCAGACCGCTCGTGGGCAGATGCTGATCGGGGCCGAGTTCGATCGCCAGCCCAGCTACGACAGCGGCACCACCTTCGCCTACCTCCAGGCCTGCGCCCGCAAGGCGATCACCGTCCTGCCGTTCCTGCGCGACCTCCGCGTGCTTCGGCAGTGGGCCGGCGTGTGCGACGTCTCGATGGACTTCTCGCCCATCATGGGTGAGACAGGCGTGGATGGCTTCCTGCTCTCGACCGGCTGGGGGACGTGGGGGTTCAAGGCGATCCCGGCCGCCGGCGAGCAGCTGGCCGAGCTGATCGCCACGGGCCGCACGCCCGAGCTCATCGCGCCGTTCGCGCTCGACCGCTTCGCTCGCGAGGCCACGATGGCCGACCCGAGCTCGGCAGGGACCCGCTGATGCTCTGGCTCACCTGTCCGCACTGCGGTGGCCGCCCCATCGAGGAGTTCCGCTTCGGCGGCGAACTCCCGCACGTGCCGGACCGGATCACCGACCCCGACCTGCGGGACCTCGACCACGTCTGGATGCTCGACAACGCCGACGGGCCGACGACCGAGCGCTGGTTCCACGAGGCCGGCTGCCGCCGCTGGCACACGCTCCGCCGCGACACCCGCAACGACGAGATCCTGGACCCGTAAGGCCAGCCATGGCCCGCCCTCCCGACCCGGTCCGCCACCAGGAGCTGCTCGATCAGGTGGTGGGGTACCTGGCCGACCACGGGCTGGCGAGCGCCTCGCTGCGCCCGATGGCCAAGGCGCTCGGGATCAGCCTCAACGGGCTCGTCCACCACTTCGGCACGAAGACCGACCTGATCGTCGCGGCCCTCGCGCGCGCCAACGAGCTCCAGCAGCGGGAGAGCGAGGGCTGGCTGGCCTGCAACCCCGCGCTGTCGCAGGCCGATCTGCTGCGCAAGTGGTGGCGGTGGATCAACGCCGCGCCCGAGCACCTCGCCCTCGTGCGCCTCGGCTTGGAGGCGGCGGCGCTCGACGCCACCGCGAGCGGCATCCCCGGCCAGGTCCGGGCCGAACAGGTCGGGCTGTGGCGCGGGGACGTCGAGCAGCGCCTGGTCGCCGAGGGCCTTTCGCCCGCCGCCGCCCAGGTCGAGGCCTCCCTCGTGAAGGCCATGTTCACCGGCCTCGTCGTCGACCTGATCGCCACCGGCAACCGACGCCGCCTCACCCGTGCCCTGCGTGAGGGCCTCCACCGGCTCGACGCCGTCGTGGCCGCGGCTCGCCAATCGGCGCCCGGTCGCTCGCCCAGCCGCGCCCGCCCACCCTGTCCACCCGACGCGATCCGTCAGCCGGCGGAGCTCTCACCCGTCGTTCTGGTCAGCGGATCGCGCACCAGAGGTGCAGATCGCTGACCAGAACGGCTCAGGGCGGTGTCCGGGCGACGTACATGACGGCTTCGGGTGGGCCGTGCCGGCGGATGGGCTCGACGGCGCGGTGCAGCACTGTCAGGTCCAACGGAGAGAGCGCGTGCTCGAAGTCCGGCCACTGCGCGGCACCGATGACCCACGCGATCACGCCGCCAGGTTCGACGACGCCGAGGATGGCGGGCACGACCTCGGCGCCGACGTGCCCGCTCGTGAAGGTCCCCGCCGAGATGGTCGCCGCGTAGGGTCCGCCGAGGTCGACGGTCGCTGCGGTGAGGTCGACGACCCGCAGCTCCTGGTACGCCGCGGTCTGCTCCGCCACGGCCAGCATCTCCGGCGACAGGTCGACGCCGTCGACGGTCGTGACGCCGAGCTCGGCCAGGCGGCGTCCGACCGCGCCCGTGCCACACCCGAGGTCGAGGACCGGGACGGTGGGGTCGGCCAGGTGCCGCACGAGCAGCTCGGCGATGCGAGCGCTTCCCGTGAAGCCGAGCCGGCCGAAGACGTCGTCGTCATAGGTCGCGGCCCAGTCGCGATAGACCGCCGCCGCGTCGTCCACCCCGCCGATCGCCCGGGCACGAGCGATCGGATCGTCGCTCACAGGTCCTTCACGAGCCTCAGGGCGTCGAAGATGGCCGCGTGGATGTTGCGCGACGACACGCAGTCGCCGATGCGGAAGAGCTGGAACGCGCCGTCGGGGTTGCGGACCAGGGACTGCGGGCGGCCGTCGAGCAGCGCGCCGTAGTCGACCGCGCCGCGGTTGGACGACAGGGGCTTGAGCTCGAAGTACACGTCGGCGGAGGCCGCGGTCCCGTAGTCGACGACGACGTGGTCGACGTGGCGGGCCACACGGTGCGGGCTCTGCTCGCTGCCGATGTCGACGCAGAGCCGGCCGGCCTCGGGCCGGACAGCGAGCACCTTCTGGTTGAGGCTGATACGGGTGTCCGTCTCGTTGAAGGCGCGGGCGTAGGGGACGTGGTTCATGCCCCCGACCTCGATGCCGAGCATGCGCTCGGGCGTCACGATCTCCAGGCGGGCGCCCGAGCGGGCGATGAGCTCGGCCGCCGAGAGGGCCGAGTGGGTGCCGTTGTCGTCGAACAGCAGCACGTCGCCCCGAGGCGTCACGTCTCCGCCGAGCACGTCCCAGCTGGTGACCACCATCTCCGCGCCGTCCTCCAGATCGGGCAGCTGGGGCAGCCCGCCCGTGGCCACGACGACGACGTCGGGCTCGAGGGCGAGGACGTCCCGACCGTCGGCCAGCGCGTCGAACTGCACGTCGACCCCGAGCCGCTCCAGCTCGGCCACCCGCCATTCGACGATCCCCATCAGATCACGGCGACGGGGGTTGCGGGCGGCCAGGCGGATCTGGCCGCCGGCCCATGGCATGGCCTCGAGGACGGTGACCCGGTGCCCCCGCTCGCCGGCCACGCGCGCCGCCTCCAGCCCCGCAGGGCCCGCACCGACCACCACGATGCGACAGGGCTCGCTCGCCCGGGGGATGTCGTGGGGCATGGTCGCCTCGCGGCTGGTCGCCGCGTTGTGGATGCACAGCGCCTCGCCCGCGGCGTAGATGCGGTCGAGGCAGTAGGTCGCCCCCACACAGGGCCGGATCTCGGCCTCCCGCCCCTCGAGGACCTTGCGGACGAGGTGGGGGTCGGCCAGGTGGGCCCTGGTCATCCCGACCAGGTCCACCAGTCCTTCGCGGATGGCGTGGCGGGCGGTGGCGACGTCGTCCACCTTGCAGGCGTGGAGGACGGTCAGGCCGGTCGACGCCCGCACCTGGCCCGCGAAGTCGAGGTGGGGCGCGGACGGCATGCCGTGGATGGGGATGACGTGGATCAGCTCGGACTCACTGGCGATCGTGCCGCGGATGACGTTCACGAAGTCGATCAGCCGGTCGGCCTCCAGCCGGCGGAGGATCTCGAGGCCGGTGGCGGTGTCGATCCCGCCGGGCACGTGCTCGTCGACGGCCATGCGCAGGCCGACGATGTAGTCGAACCCGACCCGCTCCCGGACGGCCTGCAGCACCTCCCAGCCGAAGCGCAGTCGGTGCTCGAGCGAGCCGCCGTACTCGTCGGTCCGGTGGTTGGTGAGCGGGGACCAGAACTGGTCGAAGAGGTGGCCGTAGGACTCGATCTCGATCCCGTCCATGCCCGCGGCCTGCATCCGCTCGGCGGCGTCCGCGTACTTGCCCACGATCCGCTCGATGTCCCAGTCCTCGGCCTCCTTCGGGATGGCACGGTGGGCCGGCTCCCGCAACGGCGAGGGGGCGAGGACGGGCAGCCAGTCGTCCTGGGCCCAGCCCGTCCGCCGGCCGAGGTGGGTGAGCTGGATCATGCACGCGGCGCCGTGCTCGTGGACCTCCTCGGTCATGCGGCGCAGCCACGGCACGATCTCGTCCCGGTAGGCGTGGAGGTTGCCGAAGGCCGGTGGGCTGTCCTCGGCCACGACCGCGGATCCGGCCGTCATCGTCATGCCGATGCCACCCTTGGCCTTCTCGACGTGGTACAGCCGGTAGCGGTCCGTCGGCATCCCGCCGTCGGAGTAGGCCGGCTCGTGGGACGAGGAGAAGACCCGGTTGCGGAGCGTCAGCCCCTTCAGCACGAACGGCTGCAACAGCGGGTCGTCGGTGCTCATGGCGGCTAGTGCCACATGTCGGGCACGTCGGCCTTGCGGCGGTCCATGAAGTCCCGCAGGGCCTCGTCGACCGCGGGGTCGATCGGCGGTGGCTCGTACTCGGCCAGCATCGACGCGACGCGCTCGGCCGCCCGCTCCTCGACCCGCCGCTCCCCGGCGTCGCGCCACTGCTCGAACGACGTGTTGTCCGCCACCCAGCTGTCCCAGAACGCCGTCTCGTAGTGGCGCAGGGTGTGCTGCGCGGAGAAAAAGTGCTTGCCCGGGCCGAGCTCAACGAAGCCATCCAGCGCGAACTGGTCCTCCGAGAGGTCGATGCCCTTGACGTAGGTGTGCAGCGCGCCACAGAAGTCGGCGTCCATGACGAACTTCTCGTAGCCCATGGCCAGCCCGCCCTCGAGCCAACCGGCCGAGTGGAGGATGAAGTGGGCGCCACAGAGGATCGCGGCCTGCATCGACACCGCCGACTCCATCATCGCCTGGCCGTCGGGCACCTTGGACGACGTGAAGGCACCGGAGCAGCGCAAGGGCAGACCGACGCGCCGGGCCATCTGGCCCACCACGAGCGACCCCAGCGCAGGCTCCGGCGTGCCGAAGGTCGGGGAGCCCGAACGCAGCGCCATGGACGACAGGAAGTTGCCGTAGATGACCGGCGAGCCCGGACGGGTCAGCTGGCCGAGCGCCACACCGACCATCGTCTCCGCGTGGGCCTGCGCGATGGCACCGGCCAACGTGACGGGGCCCATCGCTCCGCCGAGGATGAAGGGCACGACGACCGGCGCCTGGTTGGCCGCGGCGTAGGCCCGCAGCGCTCCCGTCATCGCCGAGTCCCACACCAGCGGTGAGTTCACGTTGACGTTGCCGAGGATGACGCAGCTGCTATCGACCCCGTCGGCCCCGAACGCGATGCGGGCCATCTCGATGGAGTCCTCGGCCCGGCTCGGCTGGGTGACCGACCCCATCATCGCCTTGTCGCTGTAGCGCAGGTGGGCGTACACCATGTCCAGGTGACGCTTGTTGACCGGAACGTCGACCGGCTCGCAGACCGTGCCGCCGGAGTGGTGCAGCCACGGCGTCACGTAGGCCAGCTTGACGAAGGCCTCGAAGTCGGCCAGCGAGGCGTAGCGCCGCCCGTTGGGCAGATCGCGCACGAACGGGGAGCCATAGGCAGGGGCGAAGACGATGGCGTCCCCGCCGATCTCCACCGAGCGCGCCGGGTTGCGGGCCAGCTGCGTGAACTGCGACGGCGCGGTGGCGCACAGCGCGCGGACGTGGCCGGGATCGAAGCGGACCCGGACGCCCTCGACGGTGGCACCGGCCTCGCGGAACAGCCCGAGCGCGACCTCGTCGCCGCGGATCTCGATGCCGACGTCGGCCAGGATCCGGTCGGCGTTCGTCTCGATGAGCGCCAGGCCTTCCTCCCCCAGCAGCTCGTAGACGGGGATCTGGCGCCGGAGGAAGGCCGGCGCGTGCGCGTCGCCCGCGTGCTCGGCCCTGGTCTGGATCCGCCCTGCCCGACCGCCGCTCCGGGTCCTCCCGATGGTTGGGGTGTCGGTCACTGGTGCACCATCCAATCGTGAGCGCAACTCCGGTCATCACAGATGCAAGGGGCACCAGTGACCGGTTCGCCGCTGCGCGGCGAACAAACGACCGTGAGATGGACCTCGCTCCGCTCGGTCATGGCGTGCGCCTCCGCGGGGTCAGGTGCCGTCGCGCTGCTGCAACCGGCGGAGCTCGTCGACGGGGATGTGGCAGCGGATGGTGTGGCCGGGCTCGACCTCGTTGTTGGGCGGCTCGGTGGTCTCGCACAGCCCTTCGATGAAGCGATGGCAGCGGGTGTGGAACACGCAGCCGCTCGGCGGGTCGGCCGGCGAGGGGATCTCGCCTGTGAGGTGGATCCGGAGGTCGGTCTCGCCGTCGACGCTCGGCACGGCGGAGAGCAGCGCCTCGGTGTAGGGGTGGTGCGGGCCGGCGAACACGGCGTCCGTGGGCCCGAGCTCCATCGTCCGCCCGACGTACATGACGGCGATCCGGTCGGCCAGGTAGCGCACGACGCCCAGGTCGTGGGAGATGAACAGATAGCTGGTCTGGTCGCCCGATTGCAGCTCGGCCAGCAGGTTGAGGATGGCGGCCTGGACGCTGACGTCGAGGGCGCTGGTCGGCTCGTCGCAGACCACGACGCGGGGATCGCCCGCGAAGGCGCGGGCGATGGCGACGCGCTGCTTCAGACCGCCCGACAGCTGGCGGGGCTTGAGGTCGAGGTGGCGGGGCGACAGACGGAGCGCGGTCGCGAGCTCGGACACCCGGTCGTCGGCCTGCTTGCCCTTGACGCCGGTCAGCTTGACGACCGCGCGCTTCAGGATCCGGCGGACGGTCCAGTTCCGGTTGAGGGCCGAGTCCGGGTTCTGGAAGACCATCTGGATCGCCCGCTTGGTCGACGCCGGGCGGTCGGCGCTCTTGCCGGCGATCGGCTCGCCGTCGAGCGTCACCTCGCCGCCGGCATCGGGGGCGTGGATGCCGAGCATGGCCTTGGCCAGCGTCGACTTGCCCGAACCGGACTCGCCCACCAGTCCGAGCGTCTCGCCGTCCTCCATGCCCAGGTCCACACCGACGAGCGCGGGGATCGACTTGGTGCCCTGCTTGAACGTCTTCGAGACGTGGTCCATCGAGAGGACCACGCGGTGCTGCGAGGTCGACTGGGTGCCGGTCTCCGAGGCAGGGTCGGGCATCTCGGCCAGCCGGTCGGTGTGGTGGCACAGGCTGTAACGGCCCTCACCTACGTCGACGCGCGGCGGCGGCACGGTCCGGCACTCGTCGGTGGCCAAGGCGCAGCGGTCGACGTAGACGCAGGCCGGCAGCGGTGCGCCGATCTGAGGCAGCGTGCCCGGGATCGTGAACAGGGCCTGCTCGTCCTTGCGGATCCCGTGGCGGGGCAGGCAGCGGAGCAGACCGATGGTGTACGGGTGCTTGGGGTCGTCGAAGACCTCGCGGGCCGGACCCTGCTCGACGATCTGACCTGCGTACATCACGCCGACGCGATCGCACATGGCCCGGATGACCCCGAGGTTGTGGGCGATGAGCAGGATCGCCGCCGAAGTCTCGTGGCGCAGGGCCTTGACCAGGTCGAGCACCTCCGCCTCCACCGTGGCGTCGAGGCCGGTCGTCGGCTCGTCCAGCACGAGGAGCTGTGGATCCTTGGCCAGCGCCATGGCGATGACCACCCGCTGCTGCATGCCGCCGGACAGCTGGTAGGGGTACCGGTTCATCACCGAGCCAGGATCGGCGATGCGGACCCGCCGCAGGGACTCCGTCGCCCGCCGCTCGGCCTCGTCCTTCTTGCAGCCGAGGAGCGTGAAGCACTCCATGACCTGTGGCCCGACGCGGAGCGTGGGGTTCAGCGCCGCGCCCGGGTCCTGGTACACCATCGACGCGTGGCGCGCACGGAACGAGCGCAGCTGCGCGTCGTTCATCAGGGTCACGTCGTCACCGGCCACCTTGATGTGGCCGGCCATGATGCGCCCGTTGGCGGGGAGGTAGCGGAGCGCGGCGAACGCGGTCGTCGACTTGCCGCAGCCCGACTCCCCGACGAGGCCGTAGGCCTCACCGGGCGCGACGCGGAAGCTGACACCCCTGAGGACGCTGCGCGGGATGCCCCGCACCATGTAGGCCACCTCGAGGTCGGTGACCTCGAGAGCGGCGGTGGTCGGCGGGGCGACGGTGTCGGTCACGCCTCCGACACCGCCTGGATGGAGTCGGCGATGAGGTTCACAGCGATCACCAGTGAAGCGATGGCGAGGGCAGGAAACAACGTCGGCCACCACTGCCCGGACGGGATGTAGTTGTAGGTCTTGGAGATGGTCAGGCCCCAGTCGGGCGACGGCACCTGGATGCCGGCGCCCAGGAAGGACAGCGTGGCGACCGTGAAGATGGCATACCCGACCCGGACCGTGAACTCCACCACGATGACGGGAAGAACGTTCGGAAGGATCTCCCTCGTCATGATGAAGAGGCCCGATTCGCCGCGCAGCTTGGCCGCCTCCACGTAGTCCAGCTGGGCCTCGCTGAGCACGGCCGTGCGCACGGTGCGGGCCACGATCGGCGTGAACAGGACGGCCACCGTGAAGATGACGACCGGCTTCGACGCACCGAGCAGCGAGATGATCAGGAGGCCGATCAGGATCACGGGGATAGAGAGGAGGGCCTCGATCACTCGACCGATGGCCTCGTCGGCGACGCCGCGGACGTAGCCCATGATCAGCCCGAGCATCGAGCCCACGATGGTGGCCACCGAGGCGGCGATGAACGACACGATGAGGATGTCGCGCGCGCCGGCCATGACCCGGGAGAGCACGTCCCGGCCGAGGTCGTCGGTGCCGAACCAGTGTGCGCTACCCGGTCGCAGGAACGGGACGGAGAGGTCGTTGATGGGGTCGAAGGGGGTGATGTGGGCGCCGCCGATGGCGCACACGATCCAGAAGAGCAGGATCAGGCAGCCGATGATGAAGCCCGGCCGCCGCCGAAGGAGCCGCCACTGCTCCTTGCGGGCCTGGCGGCGCTCCGCCCGCGCCAGCTCGAGGGCCACCTCGGCCGCGGTCTTCTCCGGCGTGCCGTCAGGGAGCCCACCGGGGGCGGGGTCGACGCCGATCTCGGTCACGACTTGGTCAGATCCACGCGGGCCCGGGGGTTCATCCAGGCGATGGTCAGGTCGGCGGCCAAGGTCGTCAGCATGTAGATGATGCCGACGAGGATCACCGCAGCCTCCAGCACGGGCAGGTCCTTCTTGGACGCAGCGTTGAAGATGGTCGAGCCGATGCCGGGATAGTTGAAGATGCGCTCCAGGGCGACGAGGCTGCCGAAGAGGTAGCCGATCTGGATGCCCACGACGGCCACGGTGGGCTGCAGGCCGTTGCGGAGCACGTGGCGGTTCATCACCCTCCGGTTGGACAGGCCCTTCATGGTCGCGGTCCGCGTGTAGTCGGCGTCGAGGGCGTTGATGACACCCGCCCGCGTGATGCGGGCGATGTACCCGAAGTAGATGATCACGAGGGCGACCGCGGGCAGGAACAGGTGGTGCAGCTGCGTGAAGAAGCCGGCGCCGTCAGGCGGTTGTGCGCGCGCCGGGAACCAGCCCAGCAGCACGGCGAACACGTAGACGAGCACGACGCCGGACACGAAGTCGGGGATCGACGAGCTGGCCAGCCCGAGGGTCACGACCGAGCGGTCGGCCAGCCTGTCCTTCCGCCGGGCCGCGAAGACGCCGGCCGCGACCGCCAGCGGGATCGTCATGATCAGGGCGAGGATGGCCAGCTTGGCGGAACGGAAGAACGCATCCCCGATCACCTCCGTCACCGGCTTGTTCTGCTGGAACGAG
>JBKPRL010000159.1:0-4650 GCA_046734535.1 bacterium
ACCGAAGTCGGCCGTGGCGTGGACGGCGGTCGCACCCGCCTCCATCGCCACCTCAGGCACCACCGCGACCGGATCGCCGGTCCGCACGACGAGCGCGCCACCCATCTCCTGGTCGAGCGCGGCGAGTCCGCGGAGCAGGAAAGTCAGGCGGGGTGCGCCGGCGCGCGTGAGGAATACGGGGTCGAGCACGAACAGCGGGACGACCGGTCCATCGGCCGCCGCGGCAGTGAGTGCCGGGTGGTCGGCCAGGCGCAGGTCGCGACGGAACCAGACCACCGACCGGGAGCTCACGACACCGGCCCCGACGCCACGGCGCTCGGCCGGGCGACGCCGCCCGGCCTCGACCTGGTCTGCTCGACCGCTGCCTCCGATCGCCGCCGGCTCATGATGGAGCCACCCGCCACCGCGACGCAGGCGAGGACGATCAGGCCGCCGTACGCGATCGACCACCCGGCGCCGAAGTGGTCGCCGACCCAGCCCGTGATCGGCCCGCCGATCGGCGTCGAACCCAGGAAGGCGGTGGCCTGCAGAGCCAGGACGCGGCCCCGCATGTCGGCGCGCACCCGGGGCAAGAGGATCCCGTTGGTCGACGCGATGTAGCCGGCGCCGCCCATCCCGAGCGGGACGGCCAGCACGAACGCCGCGGCGAGGTTCGGCGCCACGGCCATGAGCGTCGAGAACACGCCGAGGACCGTGAGCGCGCCGAGCATCGCCGTGTTGCCGACGTGGCGCTGCGAGGCGATCACCAAGGAGCCCAGGAAGCTGCCCACGCTGGTCACGGCCAGCAGCAGCCCGAACGCCGCCACTCCCCCGCCGAGGCTGCGCGAGGCCACGAGCAGCAGCGAGACGCCGTAGTTGAAGGCGAACGTCGAGACGATCGTCAAGATGACGAAGGTCGAGCGGAGCACCGGGTCCCGCCAGACGAACCGCAGCGCCTCCCGCAGCGGCTTACCGCCGCGTGGTGCCGGCATCGCGGTGCGCAGCTGCGCCGGGTCGAGGAGCACGAGGCTGGCCAGCACCGCGAAGAACGACGCGCCGTTGGCCATGAAGCACCAGCCGGTGCCGATCAGGCCGACGAGCAGCGCGGCGAGCGCTGGGCCGAACACGCGGCTTCCCGTCATGACCGCCGTGTTGAGCGAGAGGACGTTCGGGATGTCCTCCTCGTCGACGAGCTCGGTGACGAGGCTGCGGCGGGCCGGGTTGTCGATGGCCGAGAGGACACCCAGGACCACCGCCAGGCCGTAGACGAGGGGCAGCGTGACCAGCCCGGTCAGGTCGAGGACGCCGAGCAGGACGGCCTGCGCGGCCATGCCCGCCTGCGTGACGATCGTGAGCCGGCGCCGGTTCATGCGGTCGGCCAGCACACCGGCCCAGGGTCCGAGGACGAGCAGCGGGAGGAACTGGCAGGCCAGCACGAGGCCGAGCGACGTGCCCTGGCCGGAGAGGCGGTAGACCAGCCAGCCCTGGGCCGTCGACTGCATCCAGGTCCCGCAGTTGGAGACCAGCATCCCCCCGAAGAACAGCTTGGCGTTCCGCTGGCGGAGCGAGCGGAACGTCCCCAGCCGACCCATCACGTCCTTGTTACCCGAAGTTCACCGCCCGTGCACCGCCGGGCGGTGCACAGCGAAGGCCACGCATCGGTTCTGGTCAGCAGGTGGGCGGTCAGTCCTCCAGGCGGAGGGCGGCGACGAAGGCTTCCTGCGGGACCTCGACCCGTCCGATGGACTTCATCTTCTTCTTGCCCTCCTTCTGCTTCTCGAGGAGCTTGCGCTTGCGGGTGATGTCGCCGCCGTAGCACTTGGCCAGCACGTCCTTGCGCTTGGCCTTGACCGTCTCCCGGGCGATGATCTTCCCCCCGATGGCGGCCTGGATGGGCACGTCGAAGAGCTGCCGCGGGATCAGCTCGCGGAGCTTCTCGCACATGCGCCGCCCGTAGTCATAGGCGCGGTCGCGGTGGACGATGGTGGAGAACGCGTCGGCCACGACCCCGTTGAGCAGGATGTCGACCTTGACCAGGTTGGCCCGCGCGTAGTCGGCCGGCTCGTAGTCGAGCGAGGCGTACCCCTGGGAGCGGCTCTTGAGCTGGTCGAAGAAGTCGACGACGACCTCGGCCAGCGGGATCCGGTAGTGCAGCTCGACGCGGTCCGGCGAAAGGTACTCCAGCTTCACCATCTCGCCCCGACGGGTCTGGCACAGGTCCATCAGCGTGCCCGTGTAGTCCTTGGGCGTGATGATCGAGACCTTGAGGTTGGGCTCCTCGATGGAGTCGATCTCCTGGGGTACCGGCAGCCCGGCCGGGTTGTCGACGACGACGCTCGTGCCGTCCGTGCGGTGGACCCGGTACTCGACGCTGGGAGCCGTGGCGATGAGGGCCAGGTCGAACTCTCGCTCCAACCGCTCCCGCACGATCTCCATGTGCAGCAGTCCGAGGAACCCGCAGCGGAAGCCGAAGCCGAGCGCGCCCGACGTCTCCGGCACGTAGGTGATCGACGCGTCGTTGAGTCGCAGTCGCTCCAGGCTCTCTCGCAGGTCCTCGAAGTCGTCGCCATCGACCGGGTAGAGGCCGCAGAAGACCATCGGCTTGGGCGTGCTGTAGCCGGCCAGGGCGTGACCGCCCGACCGCCCGGCCTCCGTCACCGTTTCGCCGACCCGGGCCTGGCCGACGTCCTTGATGCCGGCGATGAGGTACCCGACTTCGCCGGGGCCCAGCTCGGCCACCGGGGTCGGGACGGGGAGGCGCACGCCGATCTCGTCGGCCTCGTGCACCGTCCCGGCCTGGATGAACCGCACGCGGCTGCTCGCGCCCAGTCGTCCGTTGACGACCCGGATGGAGCTGACGACCCCGCGGTACTGGTCGTACTGGCTGTCGAAGATGAGCGCCTGGAGCGGCGCGTCGGGATCGCCGGCCGGCGGCGGGATGCGCTCGAGCACGGCGTCCAGCAGGTCGCCGACGCCCTCGCCCGTCTTGGCCGAGAGCCGCAGGATCTCGCCAGCCGGGATGCCGAGCACCGTCTGGATCTCCTGCGCGTAGCGATCCGGGTCGGCGGCCGGGAGGTCGATCTTGTTGAGCGCCGCCACGATCTCCAGGTCGTGCTCCATGGCCAGGAAGCAGTTGGCCAGCGTCTGCGCCTCGATCCCCTGCGACGCGTCGACGACCAGCACCACGCCCTCACAGGCGGCGAGCGAGCGGGACACCTCGTAGCCGAAGTCGACGTGGCCGGGCGTATCGATCAGGTGGAGGGTGTGCCCCTTCCACGTGACGCGGACGTTCTGCGCCTTGATGGTGATGCCCCGCTCCCGCTCGAGGTCCATCGAGTCGAGGTACTGGGCCCGCATGTCCCGGGCGTCCACCGCGCCGGTCAGCTCGAGGATGCGATCCGACAACGTCGACTTGCCGTGGTCGATGTGGGCGATGATCGAGAAGTTGCGGATGCGGGCGAGATCCATGGCTTCGGGCGATGCTACCGACGGGGTTCCTGCCCGCCCCGGAAGGTGGCGGGACGGTGCGTCCGGCTCCGCTGGCGCACCGCAGTGCGTCCCGCGCGCCTCACGAGAAGCTGGCAGGCGAGATCGCGCCGGGCGGGACGTAGCCTGCCTGCTTCGAAGCTGGGCAGGTCGGATGACGGGCCGGCGACGCGAAGGAGGGTGGCGGGATGGTGCGTCCGGCTCCGCCGGCGCACCCCAGCGAGGCCCGAGGCATTGCCGAGCGCGGCCAGCAGGAGCCAGCCGAAGCGCAGCGGAGGCTGGCTCCTGCAGATCTAGTCGTAGACGACGAGGCCGTTGCCGGATGTGGTGATGGCGAGTCGGCCGCTCTCGGCGGCGACGGCGATCGGCCGGATCAGCTGGTTGGCCGCCACCCCGTCCGGATCAGCCATGCGGGTCCACGCCGCGGCGGCCGACGCGCCGGGGTTGAAGCGGAAGACCGTGCCGGGCTTGTCCGTGTTCGGATCGGCCCCGGCCACGACGAAGAGCGTCGAACCATCTGCGGCGAGTGGGACGTTGCCGTAGGCGGTCGTGAGCGGGGTCCAGCCGGTCGCGCCAACGACAGGCACGGACACCGGCGTCAGCGGGCACACCTCGGTGAGGCAGCGGTCCGGCCGGTCCAGCCGGCTCAGCGTGCCGAGCCCGCTCAGGAACAGCGCGTCTGCGCCGCGCACATAGGCGAGTTCGCGGGCCACGCCCCCGGGCAGCCCGGCCGGCGGTGCGACCTGGGTCCACGCGAGCGGCGCGGTGCCGGGGTTCCAGGCCGCCGACCACAGGCCCTCGTTGCCCGTCTCGACGAGCAGCGTGGTCTGCGCACCCTTGGTCAACGTGAGGACGGTGGCCGCGGCGGGTGACACGTCGTCGGGGAAGGCGGCGGGCGTCTCGAACGGCTGCGCAGTGACCGGAGGGTTGGGCGGTGTGACGGCGGTGGTCGTGGACTCGGCGGAGCTGGACGTCGTGCTGTCGGCGGACGTGGTCGTCTCAGCCGCCGACGTGGTGGTCTCGGCCGACGTCGTCGTCTCGGCCGACGTCGTGGTCTCGGCCGACGTCGTCGTCTCGGCCGACGTCGTGGTCTCGGCCGACGTCGTCGTCTCCGCCGACGTCGTCGTCTCAGCCGACGTCGTGGTCTCCGCCGACGTCGTCGTCTCAGCCGACGTCGTCGGATCG
>JBKPRL010000160.1:0-8009 GCA_046734535.1 bacterium
CGCTCTTCGAGACTCGGGTCGAGGATCACCATCAGTTCATAGGTACGCAAAGCAGTTCCACCTCCTGTGGGCTCGGCGGCCACGGTCTCTCCGTGGCAGGAGGGCTTGTGCGTCTGTCCTCTCGACGTCTGGTCGAGACGGACAGGAAAGGCTAACAGCGGCCCGGTCACCCCTCTAAATCGTTGCGCCTGTGGATGAGCCCGGCGAACTGTCCGTCGCCCGTCCTAGCGTCCTCGGCCGTGGCGCTCCGCTCCCGCAGTCGCCCCCGGCCCGTGGCCGGGCGCTACCTGCTGCTCGAGGAGCTCGGGCGCGGCGCGAGCGGGGTGGTGCACCGGGCGCGCGACCTGCACGAGGGACGGTACGTCGCCGCGAAGGTGCTGCGCGGTGGGGACGTCGGGGCGACGGTCGGGTTCGTCCGCGAGGCGGCGCACCGCATCGCCCACCCGCACGTGGCCACGCCCTTGGGCTGGGTGGCCGAGGACGACGTGGTGCTCATCGTCCTGCCGCTCGCCCGCGGCGGCTCGGTGCGCGACCTGCTCGCGACCCGTGGGCCGCTCCCGTCGACGACCGTGGCCCGGCTGCTGGCGCAGTTGCTCGATGCCTTGGTCGCGGTCCATGCCCACGACCTCGTGCACGGCGACGTCAAGCCGGCCAACCTGCTGCTCGAGCGCGCGCCGCCCGCCCCGATCCGCCTGCTGCTGGCCGACTTCGGGGTCGCGACCAGCTCCCACCACGACGCGGGCCTGTCCGGCACGCCGGCGTTCCTGCCGCCGGAGCGGCTCGCGGGTGCGCCGGCGCATCCGAGCCAGGACGTCTACGCCGCCGGCCTGGTGGCGCGTCGAGCGCTGGCCGGGCCGTCGCCACTGCTCACCCTGTGCGACTCGATGACCCGGGCCGAGCCGGAGCGGCGGCCGAGCGCCGCGGCCGCGCTGCGCCGGCTCCGCGAGCTCACCGCGCCGGACTGAGCTCCTGGGTGCCGACGACGCGGAGCAGCGCCAGCGCGTCCGCCTCGGGTGAGCCGGGTGCGGCGGAGTAGACGATGAGGTTCTGGTCGACGTCCGGAACGTGCAGGGTGTCGCACTCGAGCGTCAGCAGGCCGAGGGTCGGGTGCTCCACCGTCTTGGTGTGGCTGCGCCAGCTGCTGGCGTCGGTGTCGGCCCAGAGCTCGCGGAACTCCGCCGAGCCTCGGTGCAGCTCCTCGAACAGCCGGGCGAGTCCGGGGTCGTCCGGGTAGCGACCGGCCACCGAGCGCAGGTTGGCCACGCTCTGGACGGCGGTCGCGGACCGCTCCTCGGGCGTACCGCCGACCCGGCTCCGGGGCGGGTCGCTCGGATCGGGCAGGAACCGCAGCCGGAGCTGGTTGCGGCGTTCCGGCCGGAGGGCGGACCAGTCACCGTGCAGCGCCGAGGACATCGCGTTCCAGGCCAGCACGTCGCCCTTGGCGCTCATCACCAGCGCCGGCAGGTCCTGCATCCGGTCGATCAGCCGCAGCACGCTCGGCCGGACGTGCAGGTCGATCAGCCCCGACTGCGGCGGCGTCGCGCCGGCCAGGCGGAAGACGTGGTCGCGCTCGTCAGCGTCGAGCCGGAGCGCCCGGCACAGGGCGGTGAGCACCTGGTCCGAGGGCTGCGGCCCGCGGGCCTGCTCCAGCCGGACGACGTAGTCGACGCTGATCCCGGCCAGCATGGCGAGCTCCTCGCGGCGGAGCCCGGGCACCCTGCGGTGCCGCCCGGCGGGCAGGCCGGCGTCCTCGGGCCGGACCCGGTCGCGGGCGCGCTTGACGGCGCGGGCCAGCTCGACGCGGTTCGACCTCACTCCTCCAGCATCGCTCGGCTTCCGTGGGTGTGGGTAGGACCGCCGGTCCCACGATCGGCCGGTCCTGCCACGCCGAACGGTTCCGGAGCACGGTGGAGGCATGACCACCAACCCCACCGTCCTCATCACCGGCGCCACCCAGGGGCTCGGCGCCGAGACCGCCGGACGGCTGGCCGAGCGTGGCTGGACCGTCTGGCTCGGCGCCCGCGACGTCGCTGTTGGCGAAGCCGTCGCCAAGGGGATCCGCGAGCAGAGCCCGGACGCGGACGTCCGCGTCGTCCAGCTCGACGTGACCAGCGACGAGTCCGTCGCGGCGGCGTACGACACCGTGACCGGGTCCCGGACCGGGCTCGACGTCCTCGTCAACAACGCCGGAACCAGCGGCACCCGGGCGTTGCCGGCTGACACCGAGGTCGCCGACTTCCTGCCGGTCTTCGGCGTCAACCTGCTCGGTCCCGTCCGGGTGACCAACACCTTCCTGCCGCTGCTGAAGGAGTCCGAGCGGCCGCGACTGGTCATGGTGTCGAGCGGGATGGGCTCGTTCGGGATCACCCAGGACCGCGGCCGGCTCGAGTCGACGATCTGGGGGATCGTCTACCCCTCCTCGAAGGCCGCGCTGAACATGGTCACGACGATGTACGCCAAGTCGCTTCCGGACGTCCGGGTCACCGCCGTGGACCCCGGCTACACCGCGACCAGCCTCAACGGCTTCTCCGGCACCCAGACGGTGGCCGAGGGCGCCGAGCCGATCGTCGAGGCGTGCACGGCCGACGAGCTGGCCGGGCCGTTCATCGGCCGCGGCGGCGCCCTGCCCTGGTGAGCGCCGCTGAGGGTGTCCACGGGCGCGCCTAGTCTGGCGGCATGGACATCGGAGCCCACGTCGATCAGACCGACCCGATCGCGGAGGCCAAGGCACGCAAGGCCCCGCTGGTGCAGTTCTTCCTGGGCGACCCGCAGAGCTACAAGGGTCCGGTGTTCAAGTACGCCGGCGGTCCCGAGGGGCTCAAGGCGGACGCCGAGGCCGCGGGCGTCGACCTCTACGTGCACGCGCCGTACCTCATCAACGTCGCCACCACCAACAACCGCCAGCGCATCCCCGGCCGCAAGCTGCTCCAGCAGCACATGGACGCCGCGGCGTCGATCGGCGCGAAGGGGCTGGTCGTCCACGGCGGCGCCATCCAGGACGGCGACGACCCGGCCAAGGGGTTCGACAACTGGCGCAAGGCCGTCGAGCAGACCGACATCAAGATCCCGCTGCTGATCGAGAACACCGCCGGCGGCGACAACGCGATGTGCCGCCACCTCGACCGGATCGCAGGCGTGTGGGAGGCGATCTCGAAGGCGGAGGGGTTCGACATGGTCGGCTTCGTCCTCGACACCTGTCACGCCCACGCGGGCGGCAACCCGCTCGAGACGATCGTCGACGACGTCCGCAAGATCACCGGCCGGATCGACCTCGTGCACTGCAACGACAGCCGCGACGAGTTCGACTCAGGCGCCGACCGGCACACCAGCCTCGGCCAGGGCCACATCGACCCCGACCTGCTGGCGGCGGTCGTGCGCGACGCCGAGGCGCCGGTGATCTGCGAGACCCCGGGTGGCGCCGAGGAGCACAGCGCCGACTTCGCCTGGCTGCGCGAGCGAATGTGACCGGTGGCGGAATCCCCGGCTGCCCGGGTATTCCTGCAGCGGTGGGGGCTGCAACGGCCATCAGGTGCAGGGATCCCCGGCGAGCCGGGGGATTCGGTTAACCCCCGCCGACCCCTCACAGGCAGGCCACAGACGCACCACACCGCGCGACCAAGCGCACCGCCCACCGTTGGCCGGCATGAGCCTGCTGACTGCGGAACATCCCGCACCTTCCCCCGCCACCCCGGCGCCCGCGACCCCGCCCGACGCCGGGAGCGGGCGCGCCCGCTGGGAGCGGCCGGCGCTCGCGGGGCTCCTGGTGGCGACCGCTGTGCTGTACCTGTGGGGTCTCGGCGAGTCCGGATGGGCGAACAGCTTCTACGCGGCCGCCGCCCAGGCGGGCTCGGAGTCGTGGAAGGCGTTCTTCTTCGGCTCCTCGGACGCCGCCAACTCGATCACCGTCGACAAGACGCCGCTCGCGCTGTGGCCGATGGCGCTGTCGCTCCGCCTCTTCGGCCTCTCGTCCTGGAGCCTGCTGGTCCCCCAGGCGCTGGAGGGCGTCGCTGCGGTCGGGCTGCTGTACGCCACGGTCCGGCGTACGACGGGCTCGGCGCCCGCCGGCCTGATCGCCGGTGCGGTGCTGGCGACCACACCGGTCGCGGTGCTGATGTTCCGGTTCGACAACCCGGACGCCTTGCTGACGCTGCTGCTGGTCGGCTCGGCGTACGCCACGTTGCGCGCCATCGAGTCTGTGCGGCACCCGGTCCGCTGGCTCGCGCCGGCGGGCGCGCTGGTCGGGCTCGCGTTCCTGACCAAGATGCTGCAGGCGTTCCTGGTGGTGCCGGCGCTCGGCCTCGCCTACCTGTTGTTCGCGCACACCGGCCTGCTGAAGCGGCTCGGCCACCTGCTCGTCGGGCTCGCGGCGCTCGTCGCGTCGGCCGGCTGGTGGGTGGCGATCGTCTCGCTGTGGCCGGCGAGCAGCCGCCCGTACATCGGCGGCAGCCAGCACAACTCGATCCTCGAGCTGACCCTCGGCTACAACGGCTTCGGCCGGCTCACCGGTGACGAGGTCGGCTCGGTCGGAGGCGGAGGCGGCAACGGCGGCATGTGGGGCGAGACCGGCCTCGGCCGGCTGCTGGACTCCGAGATCGGCGGCCAGATCGGCTGGCTGCTGCCCACCTCGCTGCTGCTCCTGGCGGCCGGCCTGTGGCTGACCGGCAGGGCGACGCGGACGGGCGAGCTCGACAGCAGGGTCCGCGCGAGCCTGGTCGTCTGGGGCGGCTGGCTCGTGGCCACGGCGGCGACGTTCAGCTTCATGGCCGGCATCTTCCACGCGTACTACACCGTGGCCCTCGCTCCCGCGGTCGGCGCCCTGGTCGGCACCGGCGCCTGGCTGCTCTGGCGGCACCGTGGCTCGATGGTCGCCTCGGGCGTGGCCAGCACGGCGGTCTCGCTCACCACGGTGCTCGCCTTCTTCCTGCTCGGGCGCACCCCCGACTTCGTCCCGTGGCTGCGGTGGGCCGTACTGGTCCTCGGCCTGGCCACCGCCCTCGCCGTGGCCGGCCTCGGCCGGATGCCGCGCCGCATCGCCGGCGTGGTCGGCGCCGCTGCCCTTGTCGTGTCGCTCGCCGGCCCCACGGCGTACGCGGTCGAGACCGCGGCCACCCCGCACACCGGCTCCATCCCGAGCGCGGGCCCGGCGGGCACGGGTGGCTTCGGCGGCCCGGGCGGCGGGTTCGGTGGCGGGATCGTGATGGGCACGCCACCCACCCAGCAGCAGGGCCAGCAGGGCCCGCTGGGCGGCGCACCCACCGGCGGCTTCGGTGGCAACGGCGGTGCCGGCGGCCTGCTCGACGGCAGCGAGTCCACCGCCACCATCACCGAGCTGCTGCAGCAGGGCGCGGACCAGTACACCTGGGTCGCGGCCGCGGTCGGCTCGAACTCCGCCTCCGGCTACCAGCTGGCCAGCGAGGAGCCGGTGATGGCCATCGGCGGCTTCAACGGTTCCGACCCGTCGCCGACGCTGGCGCAGTTCCAGCAGTACGTCGCGGACGGGAAGATCCACTACTTCATCGGCGGCGGCGGCCTCGGCGGGGGCGGGAACCAGATGGGCGGCAGCAACGCCAGCAGCGAGATCGCCGCCTGGGTGGCCGAGAACTTCACCGCCCAGACCGTCGACGGCGTCACGATCTACGACCTCACCGAGGCTACCGGGAGCAACGCGTGAACCCGGAAAGCGTGACCGCTCCAGACTTCGAGCAGCCGTACGCGCAGCCGGCGTACGTCGTCGCCACCACGACCCTCGACGTGGTCATCCCGGCCTACAACGAGGAAGCCGACCTCGAGGCATCGGTGCTGCGGGTCCGCGACCACCTGGCCCGGCTCCCGTGGAGCCACCGGATCACGATCGCGGACAACGCGAGTACGGACGGGACGGCCGTGCTGTCGCGGCGGCTGGCGCACACGTACGACGACGTACGCGTGGTGCACCTTGCCGAGAAGGGTCGCGGCCGGGCGCTGAAAAGGGTGTGGGCCGACTCCGACGCGGACGTGCTCGTCTACATGGACGTCGACCTGTCGACCGACCTCAACGCCCTGCTGCCGCTGGTGGCCCCGCTGATCTCGGGCCACTCGGACCTGGCCATCGGCAGCCGGCTGCGCCATGACGCTCGGGTGGTCCGCGGGCCGCGGCGCGAGGTGATCTCGCGTGGCTACAACCTGCTGGTGAAGGGAGCGCTGCGCACCCGGTTCTCCGATGCGCAGTGCGGGTTCAAGGCGATCCGGCGAGACGTCGCCCGCGAGGTGCTGCCGCTGGTCGAGGACGACGCGTGGTTCTTCGACACCGAGCTGCTGGTCCTCGCCGAGCGCGCCGGGTTGCGCATCCACGAGGTGCCGGTGGACTGGGTCGACGACCCGGACAGCCGGGTGGACATCCTCCGCACGGCGTACGACGACGTCCGCGGGATCGTCCGGCTCGGCCGCAACCTGGTCACCGGCCGGCTCCCGGTGGGTGACGTGTCCGAGCGGCTGGGTCGGGCGTCCGCGGACGCCGGCGCCGGGCGGCTCGGGATGCAGGTGGCGATGTTCGCTCTCGTGGGCATCGCGTCGACGGTGGCGTACGCCGTCCTGTACCTGCTGCTGCGCGACTGGACCGGCGCCTGGACCGCCAACGCCCTCGCGCTGCTGCTGACCGCGATCGGCAACACCGCCGCCAACCGTCGACTCACCTTCGGGGTGCGCGGCCGGCGCGACGCGCTCCGTCACCATGTGCAGGGGCTGGTCGTGTTCGGCATCGGGCTGGTGGTGACCAGCGCGGCGATCTGGGTGGTGCACTCCGCCGGCAGCGACCACCACGCCGTCGAGGTCGCCGTGCTGACGGTCGCCAACCTGGCGGTGACCGTCATGCGGTTCGTGGCTATGCGGACCTGGGTGTTCGTCCGGCGTCGCCGCTGACGCGGTCGGCGACCGGCACCACCAGCAGCTCGCAGACCTCGTGCGCCATCTCGCGCTCGGGGTGGCGCCGCTCGAACCGGACCGGCACTGAGCCGTCCTGGTGGCCGAAGACGAGGAACTGGAACTCGTAGCCGCGCTCAGCCAGCAGCAGGACATGGCCGGGGAGCTCGGTCACGTGCCAGCTGCTCGCGCCGATGCCCCGCCGGAACGTCACGGCCAGGTGGCTCCCGGGAGCGAGCTCGATGATCGTGCCGGGACGAGGATCCCGGATGACCACGAACCGCTCCTCGACGACCGACGCCGGGCTGCTCAACGACGCTGGGAACACAGCTGTCATGACCTGTCTCCTGGGTTGTCTACGGACGAGCTGTCGCATGTGATGAGTACGCCGCCCACGGGTTTGATACGCACTTGCGCCGAAAAGTTCCTCGCCGGTAGGAGACCGGGCACTTGGCTGGGCGGCGAGAGGGGTGTACGCATGCGTGCATGCCGGACCCGGGTCTGGTCGTGCTGCTGGCGACGCCGCTCATCTGTGGCGCCGTGCTCAGGCTGCTGCTCCGGCGCAGCCTGGCCACGGCCACGCCCGTCCGTGGGCTCCTCGTGGCGCCAGTGGTCGTGGTCGCCGCGTTCGCGGCGACGCGGCTGCAGGGCGACGAGGTCGCCTCGGGCGTGATGCCGGACGCGGTCGTCAACCGGCTCCTCGCCGGCGTGATCCTGCTCGCGGCCGCGGCGTTCCTGGTCCTCAACCGCCGGCAACGCTCGGGCGTCGTGCGCTGGGGCATCCGCTCCACCGCGGCCGGAGCCGCGAGCAACGCCACCGCCATCCTCGTCTTCGGCTCGATGCCGCTGCTGGTCTCGGCGGTGCGGGCCGAGGGCGCCTATCTCTTGCCGGGGGACCATCCCGACCCCCGGTACGTCGCCGTCGACGGCTCACATCCGCTCGCGCTGGTGCTCGGGGACGTGCTGCCGGTACCACCCCTCGACGTCGTCGTCAGCGTCGGCGACATCCTGCTGGCAGCGGGCTGCGCGATCCTCCTCTCGCACTTCCTGGCCGTGCTGTTCGCGCCCGCTCAGCCGAAGCACAGGAACGGCGCCGGCGCTGCGTCCGCGAC
>JBKPRL010000161.1:0-45944 GCA_046734535.1 bacterium
GGAGCGCACGCAGCAGGTGTCGCAGCAGCTGGGCACGCTGGCAGACCAGCTGCAGGCATTGGCGGAAGGCCGGCCGGACGAGGCCGGACCGGTCGCTGAGTGGTCCCGAGAGATCCACGTCCGGGTCCGGCAGCTCTCCAACCGGCTCGAACACGGCGGCGTGCAAGGTGTGGCACGCGACCTGTCGACCTTCGCCCGTCGTCGCCCGTTGGTGTTCCTGGCCGCGTGCATGACGGCGGGCATCATGGTGGGGCGCCTGGTCAAGGACGTCGCCGGCGCGGACGGGTCCGGCGGATCCTCTCCACAGGTGACCTCGAGAGGGCAGCTGCCCATGGGGGGCATGGACGATGCGCTGCCGCCTCCGGGCGCACGGGACCCGCTCGGTGACCCGGAGATCGTGGGGACGCAGGCGCTGCCATGAGTCAGGGTCCCGACCTCGCGACCACCCCGAAGCGGCCCGACGCCAGCCTGGGCGAGCTGTTCTCCGAGATGACCTCAGAGCTCAGCTCGCTGTTCCGCAAGGAGGTGGAGCTGGCCAAGGTCGAAGCCCGAGAGGATGCCCGCCGCGCCGCGCGGGCGGCTGCGAAGATGGCCGTGGCCGGCGTGGCCGCACTCCTTGCCCTGCTGCTGGTGTCGATGGCCGCCGCGTGGCTGCTCGACCAGGCCATCAACCGGTCCCTCGCCTTCCTCATCGTGGGCGTGGTGTGGGGCCTCGTCGCTCTCGTGCTCTACCTGACCGGGCGCAAGGACCTGACCGCCATCGAGGGGCTTCCCGCGACTCGAGACACCATCAAGGAGGACGTCGAATGGGCCAAAGCCCAGAAGAGCTGAAGCAGGACATCGAGTCCACCCGCGCCGATCTGGGCGAGACCCTCGACGCGATCGGCGATCGGGTCAGCCCCGGACGCGTCATCGAGCGCCGGAAGAACCGTACGCGCCAACGGCTCGCCGAGCTGCGGGAGCGGGTGATGGGCGCGGCGTCCGACACCGTCGAGACCGCCAAGGATCGGCTGGCGGCGACGGCGGACACGGTCCGGGAGGTGCCGCAGGCCGGCCGCCAGCAGACGCAAGGCCGTCCGCTCGTCGCGGGAGCGCTCGCGTTCGGCCTGGGCTTCCTGGTGGCCGCGGTCCTGCCCCGGACAGAGGCTGAGGAGCAGGCGGCGGCGCAGCTGGCCGAGAAGGTCGAGCCCCTCAAGCAGGAGCTCACGGCAGCCGGTCAGGACGTCGCTGAGCAGCTCAAGGAGCCGGCGCAGCAGGCGGCGACCCAGCTGAAGGAGTCCGCGGTCTCGGCCGCGCACGAGGTGGCAGACCAGGCCCGCGACGGCGTCGACCAGACGGCGTCCGCTGGCCGCCAGGCCACCGAGGAGCTTCGCGACTGAGCGGTCAGCGGACGAGCCAACGCGAACAGGTCGCGTCAGTGTGACTCGAGCACCGCGTCCGGCTTCGCCCCGATGACGGGCAGCTTGGCGCGCACCTCGTCGGTTCGCTGCTCTCTGTCGTCGCCTGTGGGAACGCCTGCGTCCCACAGCTCGGCCGTCTGCATCGACCAGAACGCGACGAGGAGCGACAGCTCCAGCAGCTCGAGCCACAGGACCTGATGGCGCCAGTCCCGGTCGACGATGCCCACGATGACGACCCCGACGAACGCCACCGCCATGGCGACGGCGACGCTCAGGTAGCCCCGCCGGTACTTCCGGTTCGGCGCGCTCAGACCGTTGATGAGGACGACCACCCCGACGAGGAAGAACAAGACGGCCGCGCCGCCCCCATGAGCGTGGTCGAGGAAGCTGGATCGGAACGCGGCGTACCAGATGATCCCGACGGCCAGGATCACCCCGCTGAGGACGAACCCCCACGCCACGTGGCTGTCGAGCTTGGGCCGGCGGTCTCGGTCTGCTCGGAGGATCGTCACGATCCCGATCAGCATCGCCGCGACGAGGGCGATGCCGAGGGCGACGAGGTTGTTGTTGACGAAGGGCAGCGTGTCACCGCCGTCGTACTGATGCTTCGTGCACATGTCGGTCGGCAGCGCGGTGGGGACGAGCGCCACGACCGGGGCGAGGACGCCGGCCACGTTGAGCAGCACGTCTTCGGCATCGGTGCTGCCTCGGATGGCGATGAGGCACACTCCCATCGCGACCAGCGCGCCGACGAAGATGCTGTGGACCGGCGTGTAGTAGTAGGCGCTGATCGATCCCTCCCAACAGCTGGCATGGGCACGTTCGAGCAGCACCGAGGCGATCAGCGCCAGGAGGACCACGACGACGGCGAGCCGCAGATAGCGATACGACCTCTTGGCATAGGAGCTGAGCTGTGCGGGATCTGACACCGAAGGGTTGGGATCCGACATGCTGATCGTCCTCTCTCGACTGTGCCCCGTGGGGGCGCAGGCCGTCCTCGGCATCACCTGAGCGCGCCGGGATCTCCCGGCCAACTCGTATGACGCCCCCGGGACCGGCCTGATACGCGAGAAGTCCTGAGACTGCGCGTGCGCAGCCGTCCAACGGGGGTGACCGCCGAAGGGCCCCGCTGGGAACATCCGGCCGGGAGCGGCGTGGGATCGGTCGCTACGCTCGCGCGCGATGACACGCCAGGAGCCGACCTGCTTCGTCATCATGCCCTTCGGCGAGAAGGTCGACGTCAACGGGACCGTGGTCGATTTCGACTCGATCTACGAGCACATCCTCACCCCCGCGATCACTGCGGCCGGTTGCGCCCCCTATCGCGCGGACCACGCCACCGAGGGCGGCTTCATCCACCGCAAGATGATCGAGCACATCCACCGGGATCCGGTCGCCGTCGTCGACATCAGCCTGCTGAACCCGAACGTGTTCTACGAGCTCGGGGTGCGGCACACCTTGCGTCAAGCCGTCACCGTCCTGGTTCGCCGCCGCGGCACCACCCTCCCGTTCAACATCTCGAACCTCTCCGTCATCGAGTACGACGAGACCGACCCGAAGCAGCTCGCCCTCGCCACACGGTCCATCACGACGTTCATCTCCAACGGTCTCGCCGCCATGGACAACGACAGCCTGGTGTACGAGGTGCTCGACATCCGCATCCAGGAGAAGACGGAAGGCATCAAGCGGAGCCGTGAGCTCTCCTATCGCTTCAAGGAGGTGCCGGGAAAGCAGCTCTGCCTTCGCACCGGCGAGATCGCGAGGATCAAGGACATCGACATCTGGGTCAACTCCGAGAACACGGACATGCAGATGGCCCGCTATCACGACTTCTCGATCTCGTCGGTCATCCGGTACCTCGGCGCCGAGAAGGATGCGACCGGACACGTCATCGAGGACAAGGTCAACAACGCGTTGCTCGCGGCCATGGACGGGAACCGCGACGTTGCCGCAGGCACCGTCATCCCGACCACCGCGGGGGCCCTCGAGCACACCCATCACGTGCACACGATCCTGCACGTGGCCGCGGTCGACGGCCAACCCGGTCGCGGCTATCGGCCGGTCGCCGACCTCGCCGGCTGCGTCACCAACGCCCTCGACCGGGTCGACAGCGACCTGGCCGAGACGGACTGCTCCTCGATCCTGATCCCGCTCCTCGGGATCGGCATGGCGCCGGACCGGTTGCGGGAGATCGTCGACTCGTTGCTCGAGGCGGCCGTCGCGTACGTGATGGACTACCCGGAGACCGTGCTCGAGCGCATCTGCTTCCTCGCCTGGAGCGAGGCCGAGCTCGCCGCCTGCCAGGCCTCCCTGCGTCGGTTCGACGAGCTGGAGCCGGCTTCGGCCGAGCCCGACCCCACTCAGCGGTAGCGTTCGAAGTAGGCGCGGCCGCTCTCGCGATCATCGAGGATCTCCACAGGCGCGTACAGGCAGGCCACCCGGGGCTGCAGGTCCCGGACGAGCGCGCCTTGCTCTGACCAGGTGACGACGTCGAGCAGGTAGCCCGCCTCGTGACCTTGCAGGATGGCCGGCAGATCGGAGAGCGACGGCGCCGCGGCGCCGTGGAAGAGGCGGATCGCCGGGATCATCAGGCCGTGTGCGACGCCGTAGGTCGCCCACGAGGACCGGGCCGCCAGATCCACGACCAGCACATCGACCCGCCGCATCCGGGTCACGATGTCGGCATCCGTCAGCTCAGGCGTGATGTCGACGAGCTCCAGACCGAGCGCTGCGGCGACGACCGCTGCCGCGCCTCGCAGATCGGCGAACCAAGGATCGTCATCGACCAGCACCCCGATCCGGCGGTGCAGCGGCAGCGTGGCGGGCGGTTGCGCGGAGATGACGCGCTCGAGCCATGAGCGGAGCACCTCGAGGCCGGATCCGGCCGGGCCGAGGGGGGCCAGCTCGAAGCCTGCCGAGCGAAGGGCCTCCAACGGCAGCGCCAGCCGTTCGTCGTAGACCGCGAACCGGGGAAGGTCCGCTCGCGTGGCCAGGTCCATCTCGAACAGCTGGTACGGGGAGGCGGACGAGCCGGGTGATGCGTCCTGTGCTGCGCCCAGGATCGCGAGGAAGAGATCGGAGCGACGCAGAGCGCTCTCGATGCGGTTGACGTAGTACGGCGGTACCGCTCCCTCGGCTGCATCGACGACCGTCCGCACTCCCGCCCAGATGACGTCCCACACCTGGCGGTTGGGGTCGACTTGGTCCGGCGACCAGCCGTGGCTGAGGTAGGCGGCGTGCTGCGGCTCGTCCACGTTTCGGGAACCTCACGTGCTCGAAGGGCGCCAGGTGGACGGCCCCTCCGACCCGACGATGCTACGCCGGACGTCCGAGCCGACCTTCGGTCGATGCCCGTCTGCTCGCGCCAGCACGGTGAGCCAGGTCACCCGCAGGTCGAGGCCTCCCGTCGCTCGCGTCGTCTGCCCGACATCCTGGTCGACCACGAGCAGGCCGGCCCGCCGGAGCGCGTCTGCCACCTCCCGCGCACTCCGGTAGCCCTGGCAGAAGCGCTGGTCGGCGTCGAGGTCGAGGAGCTCGCTCTCGCGCCCAATGGGCAGGTTGATGCCCACGACCCCACCTGGCTTCACCACTCGCCGAAGGCCGCAGAGGAACCGCAAGAGGTGTTCGGACGGCACGTGCATCGGCATCGCCGCGCACCACACGGCGTCGAACGTGGAGGGTGCGAACGGGAGCCGCCGCGCGTCGTGCCGTTCGAAGGTGATCCGACGATCGCGACGACGCGCGATCTCGAGCATGCGGGTGGAGAGATCGACGCCGATCACGTCGTGTCCGTGGTCGGCAAGGTACGACGCGTGGTGGCCCGGGCCGCAGCCTGCGTCGAGCACCGCGGCTCCTCGCGGAAGTTGCGCGAGCAGCTTCTGGAGCGGCGCAACGGGAGGGTGGGCGCACCACTGGTCGGCGAACTGATCAGCAATGCGGTCATACGAGGCGATGCTGGCGCAGGCCAGCGCGGCTGCATCGAGCGGCCGGGTCGGGTCGGCATCGGTATCGGCCTCGGACGCCCCGCAGACGATGGCGCTGGTGAGCTGACGAAGCTGCCGTCTCGTGAGTCCGTCGCGGAGATCGACGACCGACGAACCGGGCTCGCGAACGGCCGACGGATCGAGCCGGCAACCCGGAGCGAGCATCGTGATCCACGGATGCGTCCCGAAGGGCGCATCGACATCTGCGGAGGCGCGGTCCGCCGGGCCCCGGAGGGACACGACCAGACGGCTGTCCGACGCGTCGATGGCAGCTGGCGACGTGCGCTCGTCGGACCGGTCGACGACCCCCGCGACGCGCACCCGCAGACCAATCCTGGTCAACGTTCGTCGGGCCCACCGCGCCGACCCGGGATCTCCTGCGCGCGCGGTCAAGCAGAGGTCGTACACGACCGCCGACGCCCTCGCACCGCTCATGTCCCGGTCCAGCCGACCCCGGTGGTCACGCGCTCTTGCGCTGCGGGCTCGTCCGGTCCTCGGCCCACCGCCGCAGCGCAGCCATCACCTCGATGCGGTCGGCGTCGGCGACAAGCCGGGCCAGGAGGCTCAGCTCTCCGGCAGCCTCGTTCCACGGAGCGACCCTGTCGCCGCGTGCCCAGGCGACGGCCATGAGCGTGCGGAACTCATCGGACGCCACCGGCTGCACCTCCACACCGGCGGCCCTCGCGACCTCGAGCCGAGCGCAGCCGGCACGGTAGGCGTCGATGAGGTCCGCCACCGTGGGGAGACCGTTCGGCACCGGCGCGGCAAGGGCCGCGATGATCGCCGTCAGCTCGCTCGTCAGCTCCTCGCCGAACGTGCCGAGCGCATCGTCGTCGTAGGCCAGGAAGGGGGTCCCCTTCACCGTGGCCGTGATGGCGTCGTTGCGGGCGTTGACGATCAGGAGGGCCGGGAGCCGGCGGCTGTGCGCCAGACCCAGCTCGTAGGCGACGAAGGGGTTGTGGTCGGTGAGATCGGCGAGCACGAAGTCGGCTCGTTCGATCTCCTGGATGAGCCACCACTGCCACTCGGGGTCGGGAAGCGCCTCCTCGAGTCGGTGCATCTCGGCGCCGGCGGTCGCGATCGACTCCGCGACCACACGGCGCACGTCGCCGTACTCCGGGAACATCGGCATCAGCGCCAGACAACCCGGGCGACCCATGGCGGCAGGCTAGTAGAACGCCCTCAGGCCGCCCCCGAGCAGGCGGCCGCTCCCCTGTCAGACGGCCACATGGCGAGGAAGGACTGCACCGCGGCCTGAAAGCGATCCGGTTCCTCGGCGAACTGCCTTCGTTCACCATCCGGACCGACACCACTCGGCGCGGTCTGCCGCGTGACGTCGCAGGAGCTCATCCTTGTGCCGATCCCCGGTCGGTGCGCATCATCTGACGGGAGAGGAGGCCGGATGATCAGGCGAGTGGTGTATGGGCGGGTCGGCGCGGTCGCGGCCGGGCTCGCGGCGGTCGTCTGCGTCTCCGGCGTGGTGGCCGGTGCCAGCGGGGTGGCCGGCGCCGACGACCGGGACGACACGGCCTACGTCGCGCTGGGGGACTCGATCACCTTCGGGTTCTCACCGTTGCTCGAGGACCCGTGGATCCCGGAGCGCTTCGTCGGTTACCCGGAGATCATGGGTGAGCGCCGCGACCTCGCGGTGACCAATCTGGCCTGCCCGGGGCAGACCGCGCAGGCACTCATCTCCCGAACGGCTCCCGACAACGGTTGCTTCGACGCCCGGGAGCAAGCGCGCCGGGCCGGCTTCCAGCTGCTGCACGCGGACTATCGCGGGACGCAGCTCGCCGCGGCCTTGGACGCGGTGCGATCGGCGGAGCCGCCCACGCTGATCACGGTCCAGGGCGGAGGCAACGAGGTCTCGATCTGCCTCGAAGCCCCCCGTCCCGAGTCGTGTGTCGCCTCGGCGCTGCCCAAGGTGGCCGAGAGCCTGCGCCAGGTCGTCGACCGGCTGCGCGACGCGGGGTACACGGGACGGCTCGTCCTCGTCGGGTACCACCTCGTGCCCGGCCTGGAGGCGCCGCTCGAGCAGCTCAACGCGGCCATCACCCGCGCCGCCCGACAGACGCAGGTGCCCTTCGCCGACAGCGCCCGTCGCTTCGATCGCTACGCGCGCCAGCACCATGGCGACCTCTGCTCCGCCGGACTGCTGGTGGTCCTGCCCGACGGCTCATGCGACCTGCACCCGTCCCGCACTGGTCAGGGTCTCTACGCCGACGCGGTGCTCGCGGCGGCCTTTCCCGGAGGTCGGTAGCCCTCGGCTCCCCCGTGACCCGGCGCTGATGCACCGACTCGTGACCCCTCCGGCCGACCGCCAGCGAGCTCGGTCCGCCGAAGGACCGAGTGGTACGTCACGGTCAGCCACACGATGCCCACGATGACGCCGGCGATGCAGTCCGACGGGAAGTGGAATCCGGCGTACATGCGGCAGACGGCGACGACTGCGGCGATCGCGCCCGGAACCGCCAAGAGGAGGATGCGCACTGCTGTGGTCCGTCGCAAGGCGATGAGCAGCGCGATGCTGCCGTACAGCGTGATCGCGGACGCCACGTGGCCGGACGGGAAGCTCGACGTGGCGTAGCTGGTCCCCACGGTCGGCACGGGTGGGCGGTCACGGCCGACGATGAGCGACGAGACGAGGTAGAGGAGCTTCTCACCCCCGACCGCCACGGCGAGGAAGGCAGGAGCGGCCACGTTGGAGCTGACCCTCCATGCGATCACGATGGCGATGAGGAGCACGACCGGCACGGTGATCGTCTCCGCCAACCACGTACCCGCCTCGGCCAACGAGTTGAGCGTGCTCGTGCGGTGATCCACGAACCACCGCTCCACGTGGAGGTCCCAACGGACGATGCGACCGCCGTCCAAGGGGCCGACGAGGAGCAGGCCGGCCGCCGTCACGACGATCAGAAGACCGGCCCACGTCACCGCGAGTGGTCGCCAAGCGTCGGCGAGGGGCTGCACGCGCTCACGGAGGGAGGGGCGTTCATGCGGCGGGCGCAGGCTGGGGCGGTCGCGCGTGCCGCGGACCGGGGTCCCGGCCGAGCGCCGCCCGTCGATGGTGGACTCGCTCACGGCGCCACGGTGCCCGCCGCGGGCGTCACTCAATCACGATGGCGCTCCTCCTGCCGCCTCGACGCCGTCGAGCGCCCACTGCCCACCGTGCGTTCGCCTACCGACGGCAACGGTCGTCAGTCGAGCTTGCGGAGCTCACGGCGCATGATCTTGCCGGTCGAGGTCTTGGGTAGGTCCTCGACGAAGTGCACCGAGCGCGGCAGCTTGTAGGCGGCGAGGCGCGGCCTGCAGTAGTCGATGATCTCACTCTCAGAGGCGGAAGCGCCTGGCCGCAGGACGACGTAGGCGCGGGCCAGCTCACCCTTGAGCGGGTCGGCCTGGCCACCCACCGCCACCATGGACACCGCGGAGTGTCCGGCGATGACCCGTTCGATCTCCGCGGGGTACACGTTGTAGCCGCCGGTGATGATCATGTCCTTGCGTCGGTCGACGATCGCGAAACGGCCGTCGGGATCAGCCACCGCGACGTCGCCGGTGTGGAGCCATCCGTCAGGCTCGATCGTGTCCGCGGTCGCGGCGTCGTTGCCGTAGTAACCGAGCATCACGATCGGTCCTCGCACCATGAGCTCGCCCGGTTCGCCTGGCGGCATCGTCATCCGAGGGTCGTCGAAGCTCGCCACCCGCACCTCGACGCCGGGCAGGGCCACGCCGATCGAGCCATGGACGTTGGGCGCGTACAACGCGTGCGTCGTGCCCAGGCCCGCCAGCTCGGTCATGCCCCACAGCTCGATGAGCGGCGCTCCGGCACGTCGCTCCCATGCCTCGATCACGGTGGTGGCGATCGTTTGTCCGCCGACCGTGCACCGGGTGAGGCTCGACAGGTCGTAGGCGTCGAGATCGGGCAGGGCGAGCATCATCGCGTACATCGTCGGAACGCCCTCGAACATGGTCGCGCGGTGCTCGCCGATGAGCCGCAGCGCCTCGGCCGCGTCAAAGCGCTCCATCAACACCACGGTGCCACCGGCCATGAACAGGCTGTTCAGCACGACGTTGCCGTACACGTGGGGTGCGGGCAACGCCGTGACCACGACGTCGTGCTCGGTGCGCACATGCATCGTGGCGGTGAGCGCGCAATTGAGGAAGACCGCGAGGTGGGACTGCATCGCGCCCTTCGGATGACCAGTGGTGCCGGACGTGTAACCGATGGTCGACAGCGACGTCGGTGCGGGCGCCGCGACCTCCGCCGAACGTCCGTCCGCGGCCAGCAGCTCCTCGAACGGCACGCTGCCGGCTGGACCCGCACCGATCACGACGACGTCCTCGAGCGTCGGGGCCTGGCCGCGCAGCTCCGTGATCGCGGCAGCCTTCTCAGTGGAGGTGACGATGGCGCGGGCGCCACAGTCGTTGAGGACGAACAGCACCTCCTCCGGGGTGAGCATGATGTTGATCGGGTTCACCACACAGCCCGCCTTGACGATCCCGTGGTAGGCAACGACCCACTCCCAGCAGTTCTGCGCGTAGATCGACACGCGCTCCCCGCACGAGATGCTCCGGCTCGTCAACGCCCCGGCGAACGCGTCTGACAGGTCGTCGAGCTGCCGGTAGGTGAACGAACGGCCGCCGGCGATCAGCGCCACCTTGTCGCCGTGCTTCACGGCGGCTCCGCGCAGGATCGTCTCGAGCATCGCCGAGCCTCCCAGTAGCCCATTCAGCCCCCACGCGAGCCTAGACCCGCCCCGATCGACGTCGAGCTTCTCAGGTGTCGCCCCTCCATGCCATCGAGTTCGAGGTGTCGTCATCCACCTGGATGGGCACAGAGATGGAGAACAGGTGCCGAAAAGGGGCAGGTGGCAACCGGACGGGTGGGCGTCATTTGGACGTCGTGCCGTGCTCCGCTTCCTGGTCCAAGGGAGTGCAGATGAAGACCAAGCAGGTCTACCGGCCTGGCGGCAAGCCGATCGTCATCAAGACCCGATCGGGCTGGGCACTGGCAGTGGGCTTGGCTGCGATCGCGGTCGCGATCGTCGTCGCGGGCACATCAGTGCTCAGTCTTCTCGCTTGGCACTGGCTCAAAGGCGAACGAGTAGCTTCGTCCAAGATCGTCGACGCCAAGGTCTTCAAGGTCGCGCCCAAGGACATCGACTGCCGAGCGGTCATCGGCTCCGCCATCACGGCTGATGCCAAGACCGTCGTCAAGTTCGGCGGCAAGCAGGTGCCACTCATCAGCAGCATGCTCGGCACGACGTCGAAGTTCCGCAACCTCGACGACCCGACGAAGGGCGGGGTCGTCGACACGCTGGTCTGTGCGAAGGCTGCCGGGACACGCGACGAACGCCACGTTGATCCCAAGACGAACCGCGTCACCCATGTCATCCACATGCCGGTGTCGAACATCGTCTTCGACTCCAAGGTCGTGGAGAACGAATCCACCGTCATCCGCGACGACGGCGTCGCAAACGCGCTCGGCTCCGACTTCTGGAAGCTCATTCCGTTCTTCGGTGACCCCATCGCCGACCGGATCCAGACCGGCCGTGCCCGTCTGGATGTCGCCGTCAGGGCATTTGCGATCAACGTCGCGCAGCAGAACTGTGCTGTAGCGGCGTGGAACTCTCACGTCGTCGAGAGCGCGATCACCGACGCCTACCGTCAGATCGCGAGCGCCGAGCAGAAGGACTTCGACCCCGCGTCGCTGACGGTGGTCTTCGAGCCTGCGCCCGATGGGTCCACGACTCCTGATTTCACCAGTCCGTATGACTTGAGCACGATCCCCGGGGACATCACGTTCTCCGACCTCGGGACCGATCCCACGACGACGGCCTGCACCGTGCGGGGCGACGCCTACCGCGAAGCGGACAACACCTATACGGACGCCGAGGGCATCCGCAACTCCGGCTAGCAGACGCGCGGCCGGGGCGCTCAGTCGGTTGCCGCAGCCCCCGACTCCACCGCGAGAGCCGAGGGCTGCAGGTCGGGCCCGGGGCGTGCGCCGTCTTCGGTGAAGATCTCGTAGAGACCGACGATGCGCAGGACGCGTTCGACTGGCCGCGAGCACGACTCGATGACGAACGAGCAGCCGTCGCGCTGGCAACGGCGGTGGAGGCGAAGCAGGGCCACGACGCCGGACGAGTCGATGAACGACAGCCCGCGCAGGTCGAGGAGGAGGGGCCCGCTGAGGTCCTCGAGCTCGAGGAGCTGAGGGGCAGTGGCCATGTCGAGCTCACCGCACAGGTTGAACCGGCCGGGGGCACGTTCGTAGATCGTGAACGGTTGCAGCAACGGATCCATCGGGCCTCCATGACGACACCGAAGCTTGGGCTGTGGGTTGACATTGGCGGCAGGACACCGCCGCCGGCCCGCTTCCAGGTGGCAAGGGGAGCGAAGCACCGAAGTGTCGGGCGGTCGCAGGGTCCGGGCGAACCGCACCAAAATGATACGCCGCGGCCGGGGCGCCGCCTAGAGGACCACCCGTTCGGGTGAAGGATCACCCGGCGATACACCGGGCCGCTGGCCGCTGCCCATGGACGAGCGTAACGTGACGGGTGGAGCGCCATCGATGGTGCTCTGCGACTGATGGGTCGGCTCCCCGTCGGGGGGCGGCGACATCGTGTACGGAACGCGCATCGGGCTGTACTGAGGCTGCAGGCCTGCTTCCCGGCATCGCACCGGTGTGCCCACCCCTTCGTGCCGAACAGGTTGTCGTCTCGTGTCCGACCAGGAGCTCCTCCTCGATGTGCTCACCCGTTTCTCCCGGACCCTGGCCGGCCGGTATGACGTGTCCGACGTCCTCTACGAGCTCAGCGACGGCGTAGCCCAGGTCCTCAACGCCGCCGGAGCAGGGGTGTCGCTGGCCGACGACGACGGTCACCTGCGGTTCGCCACCGCCACCAACGAGGTCGTCACCGCCTTGGAGCAGCTCCAGCAGGACGGCCAGCGAGGCCCCTGTCACGTCGCCTACACCACCAACCGGGCCGTATTGATTCCCGACCTGCGCCAGGCCAACGAATGGCCACAGCTGTCGGCTGCCGCGTTGGAATCGGGGCTGGCCTCGGTGGCCGGGATCCCCATGAACTTCGACGGGCGGGCCGTCGGCTCGCTCAACATCTATGACGACCACGTCCGCGAATGGTCCGACCAGGACGTCACCGCCGCTCTGGTGCTCGCCGACATCGCCACCGGCTACGTCGTCCACGCCTCCGAGCTCGACCAGGCCCGACGGGTCAACGAACAGCTCCAAGCAGCCCTCAAGAGCAGGGTGATCATCGAGCAGGCCAAAGGACTGCTGGCGGGAGAGCGCGGCATCACCCTCGACCGAGCGTTCGCCATCCTGCGCAGCCAGGCGCGCAGCCGCAACGCCCCCGTCCACGCCGTCGCCCAAGCCGTCGTCGAGCTCGGGCTCAGACCATGAACCTTCCCTCAGTCGTTCAAGCCTCCTTCATCAGCGTGGACTAGGGACGGCAACGACGGGGTAGTTCCCTTTGGAATGAACGTGGGTTCGATGCCGGATCTGGTGTGGCGCGTCGAACGAGTCGAGGACTTGGCCCGGGTTCGTCACGAGCTGCGTCAACTCGTCGGTATGAGCGCTGACGGCGACTTCGTTGATGACGTCGTCCTGGTGACCCACGAGCTGCTCGCCAACTGCCTGGTGCACACCGGTGGCGACTGCACCATCTCGGCCTGGCTCGCCCGCCGTCCCTCTCCCCGTGTGCGTGTCGAAGTGCGGGATGCAGCCGAGGAACAGGCCCCCACTCCGACCGGGGAGCCTCACCGTGGCCTCACCATCGTCGATCAGCTGGCCACGAGCTGGGGCGTCGAGCGTCGAACGGAAGGCAAGATCGTCTGGTTCGAGCTCGATGGGCCAGCCTCATGGAGTGCTACCTCCGACGGAGCTGGCGACCGTCGTTAAGGAGACGGGCAGCGCCATGACAGGAAGCAGTCAGATGAGGCCGGCGGGCCCACGGTAGGAGCCGAGCAGCACTGCGCCGAGGCGTTCCTGCGACGGCGCGTTGACAGACACATGGTGCACGAGCATCTGGCTGTCACGGGTGAGGCGCTCGAGCGGGTGCGTGCGGTGGGTCGCATCCGCGCCCACGAGTAGTGCCGCGATGCGCACGACCTCAGCGCCGGTGGTGACCGCATCGGCGGCGGCCAGCCGCAGGCGGGCCCGGCCGATCGCGTCGGGTGCCTCGCCGTCACCGGCTCGGTTCCACAGCTCGTTGAGGAGGTGCCGGAGGCCGGCGGTGGCCAGATCGAGCCGGCCGTGCAAGCCGGCGAAGCCGCGCACGAACGGTGCCTGCTCGACCAGTGGCAGCTTCTCCAGCGGACGCCGCTTCTGTTCGGCGGACAGGACGGCCACCTCGAGCGCTCGCCGGGCCGCCCCGAGCATCACGGCCGCCGCCGAGCACGAGATCATTGCGACCGTCGTGGTGGCGTTGGCCAGCACACCCGGGCGGGCCACGGTGAGATCAGGCCAGGTGAAGGTGCGCCACGCCGGCACCTCCATGTGCTCTCCCAGGTCGACGTCATGGCTGGCGCTGGCCCGCAGGCCGAGCGTGTCCCACGTGGGTCGGATCGTCGCCTGCCCGATCGGTTGAAGCACGAGCCGGGTCTCGACAACTCCCTCGGGACCGGCGATCACGACCATGCCGCCGACGTAGTCGGCGTGGACGCACCCCGAGACGTAGGGCCAGCGGGCGCCTTGCACGACGTACGTCTCCGATCCGGGGACGTCGTCGGCCAGCGTCGCCGGCACCCGCGCCGCGCCGCTGGAAGCGATCGTCTGCTTCGTGGCGAAGTACTCGCGAGCGAAGCGGTCATCGGAGGCGACGGCGAGCCAGGCGTTCTGGACCGCTGCCTGGGTGACGATCCAACCGGCGGATGCGTCGGCGTGGGCGACGGCCAAGGTGGCGTCGAACCAGTGCCGGGGGGTCCCGCCGGCGCCGCCGAGCTCCGGCGGCACCAGCAGGTGGAACAGGCCTTCCGACCTCATGCGCTCGAAGGACGCTTGGCCGAGGCTGGCACGCTCATCGGCGGCGTCGGCGTCGGCCCGGATCATCTCGAGCAGCTGGGCGGAGGGAAAGGGAACGTCGTCGAAGCCCGTGCTCGTCGTGAGAGGGCCGGCGAGGTCAGCGGTCAATTGCATGGTCATTCGTGGTTTCTCCTCGTGAACACGGCCTTCGACCGGCGCCGTTGCGGACGAAGGATCCGTCAGCCGACGCCGCTGGACTGGAGGTCGTGCACGTCCTGAGTCGTCAGGGCGTTGCCGCCCATCCCCCAGTGGCCGCTCTCGACCTCCTCGACCGTCACCCATGTCACGGGGCGCATGGCCTCGCCCTCGATCTCGACCATGGTGTCGGTCAGCTTGCGGATCATCTGCTGCTTCTGCTCGGCATCGAAGACGCCCTTGATCAGCTTCACGTTGACGAACGGCATTGGTGTGCTCCTTGCTGGTTGGGATCGTCAGATGGTGGCCGTCGTCCCCTGCGGGCGGCCTGCCGTTCGCTTGCCATCGTCGGCAACCGCCTGGCAAGGGACCTGCGGAGGCAACAATGGGCTGATGGTGTCGGGCCTCACCGTGAATGTGCTCGGGCCGCTCGAAGTGCGGCGCGGCAGCGCGCTGGTGCCCATCGACGGGTTCAAGCGCCGGCAGCTGCTGGCCGTGCTCGTCGCGGCGCGGGGCGCCGAGGTCAGCATCGATCGGCTCGGTGAGGCGCTCTGGGAGGACGAGCCGCCCGATTCGGCCCGAGCGACGCTCCAGAGCCACGTCTCCCGGCTGCGGCGCGCGATCGGCCCCGACTCGCTCGTGCACGGCAGCGGCGCCGGCTATGCCCTCGACCTCGGCCTCGTTGACATGGACGCGTTGCGCTTCGAGGACCTGGCCGCGACCGTCGCGGCCGAGGACCGGGTCTCCACGCTCGAAGAAGCTCTCGGGCTCTGGCGGGGCCAGGCCTTCGGTGAGTTTGCTGAGCTGCCGGTGGTCCGAGGCGAGGCAATGCGCCTCGAGGAGCTGCGATTGACAGCGACGGAGGAGCTCATCGAGGCCCGGCTCGAGCAGGCCGACGACGCCAGGACGGTGGCCGAGCTGGAGGTCCTTGTGGCCGCTCACCCCCTGCGGGAGAGGTTCTGGCGCCAGCTCATGGTGGCCCTGTACCGCACGGGCCGGCAGCCCGAGGCGCTCCGTCGGTTCGCGGAGCTGCGAACGATGCTCCGCGAGCAGATGGGCCTCAGCCCCTCGACGGCCGCTCAGACGCTGGAGGCGCAGATCCTCGTCGACGATCCGTCACTGTTGCGGCGCTCGAGTGGCGTCGCGCGAGCACCGGTTCCCGCGCTGGCGCGCCGTGAGCCAACGCGGTTGATCGGTCGGACCGGTGACGTCGCGGCGGTCGAGGAGGCACTCGCAGGACGTCCGATCGTCACCATCTGCGGCCCGGGTGGCGTCGGCAAGACGCGTGTGGCCATGACCGTGGCGGCATCCAGTGCGGAGCGGTTCGAGCAGGTGGCAGTCGTCGACCTGGCCTCGGTGCGGGGGGCAGAGGCTGCTGTTCCCCTCATCGCCGGCGCGCTCGACGTCGAACAGCGCCAGCAGCTCACGCTGGCCCAGACGATCGAGGAGTTCATCCAGGATCGGGCGGTGCTGCTGCTCCTCGACAACTGCGAGCACGTGCTCGATGCGGTCGTTCCGCTCGTACAGCGGCTCTGCCGGCGCTGCGTGCGGCTGACGGTGCTGACGACAAGTCGGGAGCCGCTCGGGTTGCCAGGGGAGTCCGTGCATCTCTTGGCTCCGCTGCCGGTGCCAGCAGTCGGTGCTGGCGACGAGGCACGCGCCGCGGGGTCGGTCCAGCTGTTCGCCGAGCGGGCCGCGGAAGCGCGTGCTGGATTCCGCCTCGACGACCGGAGCTTGGCGACGGTGGCGGAGATCTGCCGGCAGCTCGACGGCCTGCCGTTGGCCATCGAGCTGGCCGCGGCGAGGATGCGCTCGCTCGGCGTTGAGGCGCTGGCCGCGCGGCTCGATCAGCGCTTCGCGCTCCTGGCCGGGCAGCGAGCGAGGGTCGACGCGCGGCACCGCAACCTGCAGGCGTTGGTCGAGTGGTCCTACGAGCTCCTCGATCGGGTCGAGCAGGAGGTGTTCGACGACCTGTCGACGTTCGCGGGCAGCTTCGACCTCGACGCCGCAGAGGCGGTGTGCCGTCCCGCCGGCGAGACCGGCGGAGGGGCGGCGCGAGGCGTGATCGACCTCGTCGACAAGTCGATGGTGCAGCTTGTCGACCCCGACGAGCCCCGATACCGCCTGCTCGAGACGTTGCGGGAGTTCGGCCAGACGCGTCTCCGGGAGACCGGCTCGCTCGCGCCGGTCGAGGAGCGCCACCGAAGGTGGTTCCTGGCGCTGGCCGAACGCGCGGCCGTCGAGCTGGACAGCTCCGACGAAGGAGGATGGGCGGCCCGCCTCGACCGGGACCTCGACAACCTCCGGGCTGCCCATGACAGCGCGGTGCGAGACGGTGATCTCACTGTCGCGGCAGGTCTGGTGGCCACGCTGCGCGAATACGCCTTCCGTCGGGTCCGCTACGAGATCGCAGGATGGGGCGAGGCGACCATGCAGATGGCCGGGTTCGAACGCTGCCCGACCGCTCCAGTCGTGCTGGGCGTCGCCGCCTACGGGCGTTGGGTGCGTGGCGACCTCGGGACCGCCATCGCGCTCGCCCGTCGCTCCGTCGCCATCGCCGAAGCACTCGAGGTCTCGTCGAGCGGCCTCGCCGAGCGGGTCCTCGGAAACGCCCTCTTCTACAGCGGCGAGACGCAGCAGGCGCTGCACTGGATGCAGCGCATGAAGGCTGCCGCCGAGGCGAGCGGCTCACCGGCCGCCTCGGCGCACGCCCTGTACATGACGTCGGTCGCCAGCACGTCCGTCGGCGAGACCGCCCGCGGAGCGATGGTCGCAACGCTGGCGGCAGAGGCGGCCGAGCGCTGCGGTTCGCCGACGGCCCGCGCCGAGGCCGCCTACGCCAAGGGCCTCGCGCTCCGCGCGAGCGACAGCGAGGAGGCCGAGGCGGCCCTGCGCCTCGCCGCCGAGCTGGGCGACGAAGGAGGGAACCGGTGGATCAGGGCGTTCGCGCTGACAGAGGTCTACTGGCTCTGGGCCCGTCAAGGTCGGATCGTCGACGGGTTGCGCGGCTTCGCCGAGGTCATCGACGTCTGGTACCGCGGGGGTGACTGGGCCAACCAGTGGCTTTCGATGCGCCACCTGCTCGGCATCCTCGTCGACCTCGGCGCACTCCACGCTGCAGCCGTGCTCCACGGCGCGCTCGTGGCCGCTGGCGCCGCCGCCGCCCTCCCGTTCGAGCCGGGCGATGCCAAGCAGCTCGCCGCCGAAGCGGACCGGGCCCGCAGCGTGCTGGGTCCGGCCGAGTTCGCCGCCGCCGTTCGCATCGGCGCGGCGATGAGCGACGCCGACACCGTGGCCTACGTGCGCTCCGAGATCGACCGCCTCCTCGTTGAGCGCTGAGGTCGACGCCGTGTCGGCGAGATCCGCGGCCTTCCGCACAACGAGACGGCGGACCGTTCGTCGGCTGACACTGCACGAGGTCACAACATGTCGTGATCATCTGCGTCGGGACTGGAAAGCCGTGTGTCCGATGACTCGGGGGGCACGACCAGCGCGGGGATCGGAGTGCGTCCCTCCCGGATTCCGAGCACGACGTAGGCGAAAGCGATGGCGTAACCGAGTATCAACGGGGTCACAATCTGTCCAATCCCGACGACGATCAGGGCCATGAGGACGAGCACGCTGATGGGCGCGGCGAGGGAGATGCGGTGGACACGCCGGATCACGTCTTCGCTCAGGTCGCGATCGACCAGTCGATGATGACCACTGATGTACCACCACATCAGCTCCATCACGACGAGCGCGAGCAAGATCGTACCGAAGTAGAACAGATTGGCCACTGGCTCCGATGTGTGCTTGCTGACCACGGAGGTTGGGAAGGGCATGAAGGCGACGAACATCATCTGCAACAGCGCAAGCCACATGAGGCCGCCGTCAAATCGCCGAACGAAGTCGAACTGCATCGTGTGACCCACCCAGAAGTTCGCTATGAACGTGAAGCTGGTGACGAACGCAAGCACTTCTGGCCACCGGTCGACCAAGCTGGTCAACAGCTCGTTGCCATGAAGCTGCGTTGTCGCTTCGGGAAGAAACAGGTCGACCGCCAAGAGCGTCAACGCGATCGCATAGACGCCATCGGCAAGGAAAATCAGACGGTGGAGACGCGGGTCCAGTTCTGTTTGCGCCACAGGTCTCCGCTCCTTTCCAGCCCGACCCTACGGGGTGCGAGCCGCTCGCCCTCGAGAGCGGCTGCCAGAGCCTGCATCGCGACCTCGACCTCGACCAGCGAGTCGTGGTCTTGATGGCGTTGACGACACTGATGGTTCTGGTCTCCCGAGCGAGCTCGATCGTGCGTGCTTCAATGGCACGACCCAGCCTCCGCGCAACGACCAGTCGAAGGGAGCACCGCCGTGACGCAGGCCATCACGATGCTCGGCACCGGCCTGATCGGCGACTTCTACACGATGACCCTCCACAGCCAGCGCGGGCGCGACCGCGTGCACGTCGTGTACTCCCGGTCAGAGGAGCGCGGCGCCGCGTTCAGGGAACGTTGGGATGTGCCGATCTCGACCACGAGCATGGAGGAGGCGATCAACCACCCGAACACCCAGGTGGTGGTGATCGGCTTGCCCAACAAGCTCCACGAGGAGGCCGTGGCGCTCACCGCCGCCGCGGGCAAAGCGGTGCTCTGCACCAAGCCACTGGCCCGTTCGGCCGAGGAGGCGGCCCGGATGGTCACGACGGTGGAGGAGGCGGGGCTGTTCGCCGGCTACCTCGAGGACCTCGTCTACACACCCAAGACGACCAAAGCGGTCGAGTCAGTGGAGCAGGGCGTCATCGGGGACGTCATGTGGGTGCGCTCCCGGGAGACCCACCCCGGGCCGCACAGCGCCTGGTTCTGGGACGAGAAGCAGGCCGGCGGCGGCGCCATCGTGGACCTCGGCTGCCACTGCATCGAGATCATCCGCAGCTTCGTCGGGAAGGGGAACCGGCCAGTCGAGGTGCTCTGCTGGGCCGACACCCTCGTGCATCCCATCACCGCGGAGGACAACGCCATCGCCCTGATCCGCTTCGAGAGCGGGGCCATCGGGCAGGTCGAGGTGAGCTGGGCCTTTCGCGGCGGCATGGACCTGCGGGACGAGGTCGCCGGCACCGAGGGCACGATTTGGCTCAACCACTTCCTGCGCACAGGCTTCGAGATGTTCACCTCCGGCCGCGGGGCGGGCTACGTGGCCGAGAAGTCCGAGACCGAGAGCGGTTGGCTGTTCCCGGTCGGCGACGAGGTCTCCGAGCTCGGCTACCTGAACATGTTCACCGACATGTTCGACGCGCTGGAGAGCGGCGGGACACCCCGGGAGACCTTCTACGACGGCTACGTCGTCAACGCGGTCATGGACGCCTGCTACCGGTCGGCCGCGACCCGGCAGTGGGAGCCCGTCGAGCTGGACTGGCGCGGCGGAACGACGCCGCGGATCGCTCGGCCGGCGGAGCACGTCGACGGCCTCGACGTGGTCAAGACCGAGCACCTTCCCGACGGACGGCGCAAGCTCATCCTGCGCGATCCGGCCAGCGGGACTATCGTCGATCGCATCATCGGCTGAGCGCGCCCGGCCGCCCGGATGCCGCTGGGGCTCTCGACGGACCGCGCTCGCCCGGACTGCCCCGCGATCACACGATGTACGGTGCCACGGCGTTGCGGGCGACGAGGAACCCGGCCTTCACCCGTTCGATCGAGCCCTCGAACGCCCGGTCCTCGTGCTCGACGACGACCGCGTGGTCGTAGCCGGCGCGGTAGAGGGCGGCGATGAAGCGGTCCCACTTGACGAGACCCAGGCCGGGCAGGCGCGGCACCTGCCACCCGACGCCGGCCGACATCACGCCGTGGTCGTACAGGCCGTCGTAGTCGATCTCCATGTCCTTCGCATGGACGTGGTAGAGCCGACTGCCGAACTCCCGCACGACGCGCTCGTAGTCGATCATCTGCCACACCAGGTGGCTGGGGTCGAGGTTGAGTCCCAGCGTGTCGCCGTCGACGTACCCGAACACCTCGCGCCACGTCGCCGGCGCGTACATGAGGTTCTGACCCGCCGGCCACTCGTCGCCGCTGAAGATCATCGGGCAGTTCTCGATGCCGATCTTCACGCCGTGGTCGGCGGCGTGCCGAACGATGTCGGGCCACACGACCTTGAAGGCTTCGAGGTTCTCCTTCACCGACTTGTGCTGGTCGGCGCCGATGAACGTGTTCACCACGGGCACGCCCATGCGCGACGCCGCGACGATCACGCGCCGGAGGTGCTCGATCACCTCGGCCCGATGGTCCGGATCAGGATGCAGCGGGTTCGGGTAGTAGCCGAGCCCCGACACCTCGATGCCCCGTTCGGCCAGGTCCGCCACCAGCTCCTTCGCCTCGACGTCGCCCAGGTTGGCGCAGTCGATGTGCGACACGCCTGCGTACCGGCGGCTGGCGCCCTCGCCGCGGGGCCAACAGGCGACCTCCAACGCGGCAAAGCCGTTGGCGGACGCCCAGTCGGCGACCTCGGTGAGCGGCTCGTCGGGGAAGGCAGCGGTGAGGAGTCCCAGCTTCATGGCGATACCTCGTCTCTCTCGATGGTGCTGTCGGTCATGGTCGCTTGATGGTCACCCAGGCGCGGCTGCGGGCCGACTCCGCGATCGCCTCGCAGACGAGCATCGCGTCGTGGCCGTCGGCGAAGGTCGGGAACTGGGGATCGGCCGGCATCTTCCCAGTCTCGATGGCGGCGTACACCTGGCGGAACAGGGCGGGAAACGTGTCCGGGTAGCCCTCCACGTGGCCCGCCGGGTAGGCCGCCGCCGCGGCGCCCGGCGCGGTCATCAGCGAGCTGTCCTTGTTGACGACCTCGTTGGGCCGGCCGCGGTGGCCGATCCAGAGGTACTCGGGGCTCTCGGAGTCCCACGCCAGCGCCGATGCCGAGCCGTCGATCTCCCAGGCCAGCCGGTTCTTCCGACCGGCCGCCACCTGGCTGATCGAGCACACGCCGCGGGCGCCTCCCTCGAAGCGCAACAGGACTCCCGCGGCGTCGTCGCTCTCCATGCGCTCACGGACCCGCTCCACGTCGCCGACCGCACCGCCGCCGAAGGTCTCCACCTCGCCGATCGGATGGTTCCGCTCGGTGATGAACGTGTGCAGGTCGGCACACACGGACTCGACACGGCGTGCGCTGACGAAGGCGACGAGATCGAGCCAGTGGCTGCCGATGTCCGCCACGGCTCGGAGCGTGCCCTGCCGCGAGCCGACCAGTCGCCAGTTCCAGTCGGTCTCGAGGAGCAGCCAGTCCTGGTGATAGGACCCGGTCACGAACCGGGGCTGGCCGATGTCCCCCTTCCGGACCAGCCCGGCCGCGTTCTGGTTGTGCGGGTAGTAGCGGATGTTGAAGCAGACCGCGTTCACCAGGCCGCTGGCCTCCGTCAGCGCGACGAGCTCGGCGGTCTCCTCGGAGGTGACTCCCAGCGGCTTCTCGCACACGACGTGCTTCCCGGCCCGGAGGGCAGCGCGCACCTGGTGGGCGTGCACGTCGTTGGGACTGGTGACGTGGACGGCGTCGACCGCCGGATCGGCCAGCAGCGCGTCGATGCTCTCGTACACCGGCGGGAGGTTCGCCGCCGCCGCCTTCGCTCTGGCCCGCTCCGGCGACGAACCGGCGATGCCGACCACCTCGATGCCGAGCCGACGGAGCGCATCGGTGTGGGCCACACCCATCATCCCGGTCCCGATGACCGCGGCCTTCGGCGCCATCGTCATGCCGCCCCGCTCTTCTGGCCGGTCAGCCGGACGTAGACCCAGGCCAACACCAGGACGATGAGCCCGTACAGCACCTGGCGGAAGGCCTCGCTGGTGTCGAGGCTGAGGAGCAGCCGATTCAGGACGGTGAGGATGAGCGCGCCGAGGATCGTCCCGCTGTACCCGCCGGAGCCACCGAGGATGGACGTGCCGCCGATCACCGCGGCCGCCACCGACGGCAGCAGGTAGGCGTTCGTCTGGTCCGGTCCGACAGAACCTGTCGTCCCCGAGAAGAGCAGGCCGGCGAGCGCCGCCAGGACCGCGCTGGCCACGTACACGGCCAGCAGCACCTGCCACACCCGCACGCCGGCCAGCCGGCAGGCGATCTGGTTGTCGCCGACCGCGTAGATCATGCGCCCGAGCCCGGACGAGCTCAGCCCCAGCACGATGATCGCCGAGACGAGCGCCCAGACGAGGAAGTTCATGGGGAGCGGTCCGAATATCGTGCCGGAGCCGATGCGGTCGACGATGGGCAGGATCCGGGTCGAGCCCGAGAGGAACGTCTTCAGCCCCACCGTGACCACGCCCAAGAGCACGCTGGCCATCCCGAGCGTCATGATCAGCGGGTTCACCTTGAACACGCCGACCCCGATGCCGTTGACGAGCCCGACGCCGACGCCGACCGAGAGCGCGAGGAAGAGTGCGACGACCGTCCCCTTGTCGCTCTGGTTCGCGGCGACGTACGCCGCGAAGTTCGCCGTCATCGCGATCGACAGGTCGATGCCGGCGGTCAGCATGCACAACGTCTGGCTCGCCGCGAAGATGGCCAGCGGGCAGGCCAGCAACAGGATGGACCGCACCCCGCGGACGCTGAAGAGGCTGTCGTCCTGCAGCCCGGTGATGAGGTAGAGGACGCCGAGCACCGCGCTCAACGCGAGGGCGGGTCGCTCGGCCAGGACGTGCCGCCAGTCCCGGCGGGCCGACGTGGTGGCGATGGCCGCGGTCATGTACGTCGTCTCCTCGCTTGCAGGAGTCCGCCCACCATGACCACGAGGATGATCAAGATGCCTCGGGCCGTCTCCGCGTAGCTCGGATCCCAGCCGAGGCCGAGCATGATCGCCGGGATCAGCGTCAGGCACATGGCGGCCAGGACTGGCCCGACCAACCCGCCGGCTCCGCCGGACAACGCGACACCGCCGAGCACGACGGCGGCCACGCTGTTCAGCGTGACGTTGGCGCCGATCGACGCGCGGGGCTCACCGCTCCCGGTGAACGCCGTGGTGATGATGCCGGCGGTGCCGGCGAAGAACCCGCCCAGCGAGTAGGCCGCCACCCGCACCCGTCCGATGCGTACGCCGGACAGGAAGCTGGCGCTGCGGTCGCTGCCGACGGCGTAGATCGCGATGCCGACCCGGCTGCGCTTGAGCGGCAGCCAGATCAGCACGAGCGCGCCGAGGATCCAGAGCACGGACGGCCACGGCTCGGAGAAGCCACCCACCATGCGCCGTTGGAGTCCCGGGTCGATCCCTCCACCGGGCGACTCCAGGACGAAGAGCGCCAGCCCGGAGAGGATGAAGCTCGCAGCCAACGTGACCACGATGTCCGGGATGCCGGACATCGTGATGATCCCACCCATCAACGACGAGATGACGACGGCGATGCCGACCACCAACAACGCCAGCACGACGCAGGTGGCGAAGTCCTGGCCTTCCATCCACCTCGCGGCCAGGCAGTTGGTGAACACCATCATCGACCCGACCGAGAGGTCGATCCCTCCCGAGATGACGATGACCGCCTGCGCCATCGCAAGGAAGGCGAGGCTCATCGTGCCAGCGGTGACCGTGCGGACCTCGAACGCGCCGAACTTGGGGACCTGCGAGGCCCGCCAGAGGAGCAACACCACGAGCAGCACGGCCACACCGACGGGCCATCCCGCCCGGCGGAAGAAGCGGGAGAGACGGCTCGTCGGCTCGGGCAGCGTCGTCAACGACAGGGGTGCCGGGGCAGCGGGGACGGTCGCTGTCATGCCGTCTCCTCGAGCCCGTGGGCGGCGACCAGCAGCGCGGTCTCGCTCGCGTCCGACGGCAGCTCGGCGACGATCGTGCCGTTGTGGAGCACCGCGGCGCGGTCGCAGACCAGACCGATCTCCCGCAGCTCACTGGTGAACAGCAGTATGGCGGCACCGCCGTCGGCCAGGTCGCGGACCAGGTCGTAGATCTGGTGCTTGGTCCCCACGTCGATCCCGCGGGTGGGGTCGAAGAGCAGGAGCGTTCGGAAGCCGCTCGCCAGCCAACGGGCGATCGTGACCTTCTGCTGGTTGCCGCCGGACAACCGCCGGACCTGAGCGCCCGCCCGGGTGTCGATCGACAGGCGCCGCACGGCATCGTCGACCCGCCGCCGCTCGTTTCCCCGGTTGATCGGCCCCCACGCGCTGATCCGGTTGAACAGCGGGGCGGCGATGTTCTCGCGCACCGACCGCTTCGGCAGCAGCGCCCTCAGCCGCTCACTGGGCACGAGTACGACGCCTTGGCGGATGGCGTCGTAGGGATGATCGGCGTGCAACGCCCGGCCGTCCACGACGATCTCGCCGCCGTCGGGCCGGCGGTTCCCAGACAGCACGTCGAACAGCAGGTCCTGTCCTTGCCCTTCGAGGGCGGCCAGACCGAGGACCTCGCCGGCGCGGACCTCGAGCGTGACGTCCTTCAGCTGGCGACCGGCGGCCAGCTGACGCACCTCGAGCCGGGCCCGGGACGTGGCGTCGTGGGTCACGGTGCGGGCGCGCGCCTCCTCGCGCACGAGCGTGGCGGCCTCGCCGAGCATGGCCTGCACGATCTGGCCCTCGCCTCCCGTGCCGGGCACGAAGGAGGCCACGTTGCGCCCGTCCCGTAGGACGGTGCACATGTCGCAATGCTCACGGACCTCGGCGAGGCGGTGCGAGATGAAGAGCACCGAGCGGTTGCGCTCCTTCCACCGACGCGTGACCTCGAAGACCCGCTCGGAGAGGTCGGGCGGCAGCGCGGCGGTGATCTCGTCCAGCAGCAGGAGCTGCGGATCGAAGGCGAGCGCCCGGGCCAGGTCGAGCATGCGGAGGAAGGGCAGGGGCAGGTCGCGCACCTGCTCGTTGAGGTCGAGCCCCTGCAGGTCCATGCCGGCGAGCTGGTGGCGAACGTCAGCCACCGACGCTCCCGTGAGCTTCAGGTTCTGGACGACCGTCAGGTCGCGGACCATGGCCGGGTCCTGGAAGACGGGGGCCAGCCCGCACGCCCTGGCGTCCGCCGGGCGGCCCAGCGACACCAGCTCGCCATGGATGGCGATCGTGCCCGCATCAGCGCGCAGCACGCCGGTGAGGATCTTCACCATCGTGGACTTGCCCGCGCCGTTCGCACCCAGCAAGGCGTGCACCTCGCCGGGCGCGACGACCAGGTCGACGGACCGCAGCGCGACCACTGGCCCGAAGGCCTTGGCCGTCCCAGTGGTCTGGAGAAGGGGTTGGCTCATGGCGTTTGCGAGACAGACGAGCGGTGCGGGTACCGGGTCCGAGGGCGCGGTACCCGCACCGGTGTCGTCAACCGTCGGGTCGATCAGACCCTTCGACTCACTCGCCAGGGCCCTTGCAGGCGAAGAGCTGCTCGGGCGTGTAGGTCGTGTACGGCTCCACGGTGACGGCGGAGCTGAACGTCTTGTCTCTGTCCGGGAAGTAGTTCGCCTTGAGCTCGGCCTCGTTCTTGGCCTTGTCCCAGACCGCGGGGGTGAGCAGCGTCTGCTTCTCCGGCTTCTGGCCGTCCAGCGCCTGGATGGCGATGGCCGTGCCGACACCGCCGATGACGGCGGGGTTCGTGACCGCGGCGCCTGGCTTGTCCTGGAGCAGCTGGTTCAGGAACTCGTTGTTGTCGGCGCCCACCACGGGGACCGCGTCCTTGCCGACCGTGTCGAAGGCGTTGACGACCGTGTAGTCGATGCCCGACGTCCAGATGCCGTCGTAGTCGGCGGCGGTCAGCTCTTGGACGGCGATGTCACCACCCTTGGTGAAGTCCCAACCGGAGAAGACCTCCTTGGTCTTGATGTCCGGGTACTTCGCCATGACCTCCTTGAAGCCCTTGTCCCGGTCGGCGTCCGCTGGCACGCCGTCGATGCCGCGCATGTAGAGCACGTTGCCCTTGCCGCCGATCTTGTCGGCCAGCCACTGGGCGCCCAGTCGCCCGTAGGCGACCTGGTCGTTGGTGGCCACGTACGCCGACGGCGCGGTCACGGCCTGATCGACCGCCACCACGACGATGCCCTGCTTCGCGGCTTCCTCGATCACCGGGTTCAGCTTCTCCCGGTCGGACGGGTTCACGACGATGGCGTTCACACCCTGCGAGATCAGGTTCTGCAGGTCCTGGATCTGCTCGGTCGGGCCACCGTTCTTGGAGATGGCGATGACCTTGCTGACCTTGCCGGAGGCGAGCGACTGCGCCTTCACCGCGCAGATCATCTCCTCCCGCCAGCCGTTGCCGGCCAGGGTGTTGCTGACCCCGATCACGTAGTTGCCGGAGCCACCTCCCCCGGACGCGGCCGCCGTGGTCTCCCCGCCACCGCTGGCCGCGGCGGTGGAGTCGCTCGAGCTCCCCCCGTCGTCGCTACCGCAGGCGGCGGCGACGGAACCGAGCGCGAACGCGATGGCAGTGAGCTTCAGCCATCCTGATCGCTGCATGGTGTCTCCTTTCCGTGGGCCGGACCATGAGCGTCCGGCCCTGGCTCCCCCCTGGTGTGACCAGGCTTTGTCCGCGGCCGGCGCGCTCACGCGCCCACCGCACCCATCCGGTCGAGCGAGGCCAACCTGGCATCGATCGCTTCCGGCGAGAACATGTGCTGCAGCACGGTCACCGCGCAGCCGACGACGCCGGCATGGGCGCCCAGCCGGCTGCGCGCCAGCTGCACGTGGCGGGTGGCCAGCGCCGTCGAACGGCGGTACACCACCTCGCGCACCCCGGCGAAGAGCTGCTCGTGGGCGTCGGCCAGGTCGCCGCCGAGCACGATCACCGACGGGTTGAAGAAGTTGACGATTCCCGCGAGGACCTCGCCGAGCCGGCGTCCGGCGTGCCGCACCAGCGGCACCGCGATGGCGTTGCCGGCACGAGCGAGCGCGGCGACGTCGCGCGTGTTCGTGGCCTCGATCCCGGCATCGCGGAGCGCGGCCGCGAGCGCGGCCCCGCCGGCCACCGCCTCGACGCAGCCGGTGTTGCCGCACCGGCAGAGGGTGTCACCGGCGTCGGGAACCTGGATGTGGCCGATGTCGCCCGCGGCGCCCTGCGCGCCACGGTGGATGACGCCATCGACGACGATGCCACACCCGATGCCGGTACCGACCTTGACGAACAACAGGTCGTCCACCGTCGACCGCCACCGGGCCCAGTACTCGCCCATCGCCATCACGTTCACGTCGTTGTCGACGAGGACGGTCACCCCGGGGTACCGCTCGGCGAAGTGCGGCGGCACCGGGACGTCGTCCCACCCCGGCATGATCGGCGGGCTGACCACGCGACCGGCGGCGAACTCGACCGGGCCAGGTAGTCCGACGCCGATGCCTTCGACGTGGCGGACGGACCGGCCCGCGCGCTCGAGCAGACGATCGAAGCACGACAGCACGTAGCCGAGGCAGGCGTCGGGACCGGCCGCGATCTCCAGTTCCGCGGCCTCCTCGACGAGGATCGCGCCGGCTCGGTCGCTCACTGCCAGACGAGCTTGGGTGGCACCGAGGTCAGCGGCGAGGACGACGCCGCCGCTGGCATTGAAGCTGACCCGGCTGGCCGGCCGGCCACCGGTCGCCTTGCCCTCCCCCGGCTCCACGACGAGGCCGAGCGCCGAAAGGATGTCCACCCGTTGCGACACGGTGGATCGTGACAAGCCGGTCAGCCGAACGAGATCGCTCCGCGTGGTCGCGGCCCCGGAGCGGATCAGCTGGAACACCGCGCCAGCACTCCCCCCCGATGTCACGGCACCCCCCGGCACATCGTCTGTCTACTCTCAGGACTTTCGTCAGTCAAGAACAGAAGTCCACGATCTTTCAGCGTTCCCCGTCCGAAGCGTCGGCGGCCCCGGCGCAACTCGAAGCCACGTCACGGGTCAGCGCCCGACAAGGCCTCGCTTCGTTGCCGGTGCGTGATGTCGCGCGCTGTCGAGGTCGTGGCCGCTGCTCTCAGGCAGCGACCAACTGGCAGCGAACGTACGCCTATGCGTTCGCAGCCGCGGTGGAAGTGTGCGCCGCGTCGCGGTACGGGGCGAGGAACTCGGTCAGCGCCGTGACGACCGCGTCGGGGGCTTGCTCGGCGAGCCAGTGGCCGACGCCCGGAATGACAAGGGTCTGAACGTCGTCGGCGGTGAGCTTCATGGTCTCCGCAGCCATGGCACCGCCGCTCTCCGCTCCGCCCATCGCGAGGACGGGCATCGGCAACCGGCGCGTCCTGCGTTGTTCGTTCTGCGCCGCAGTCGCGCCGAACGCGCGGTAGAGCTGGAAGCTGCCGTGGAGCGCCTCGGGGCTCGAGGCCAGCCCGTCGACGTAGTACTTGACGGCATGCTCGGGCAGCTTGCTCGTCCCTGCCGAGGCCGAGAACTCAGCGCCGAAGAAGATGTCCTCGCGTCCCCGGACGAGTCGCTCGTTCGTCTCCTTGAGCTGGTTGAACGGGATGTGCCAGAGACGGTCGACAACCTGGTCCGGGAGGACCAGCGGGGTCGGCGGGCTGATCCCCGGGAGTGGGGCTTCGCCGACCGCGAGACGCACCACCCGGTCGGGGTGATCTGCGGCGAGTGCGTAGCCGATCAGCATCCCGGTGTCCACGCCGACCACGGCGAACCGCTCGTGGCCGAGTGCGTCCATCAACCCGACGAGGTCGTTGGCGAGCGTCCCGGTGTCGTAGCCCTCCTCCGGCTTGTCCGAGAGCCCGATGCCGCGCTGGTCGACCGCGACGACCTTGAAGTCCCGGGCCAGCGCCGGCATGACGAGCCGCCAGTAGTACCAGGTTCCGGGCCAGCCGTGGATCAGCATCAGCGGCGGACCGTCGCCTCCGATGACCGCGTGCAAGCGCAGCTCACCGCTGTCGATGTAGCAGCTGGTGAACGTGTCAGTGAATCCGGGTGGGAGGTTCGGCGCCCCGGAAGCGGAACCGAGGCCTTCGGGCTTTCGCGAACCGGTCGCAGATGCGCTCATTGGGATCTCCTTTCCACAACGCCTGGCCGGCGCTCGAGGAACCGATAGGTGAAACCAAGGTCGCGCCGCGACCGCCACGTGGCGCCAGGGAGAGTCACTGGTCCTCCTCCCTGGTGCACGTCCCGGAAGCCGAGCGGCCTCACCCCTCGGTGAGCTGCTGGCCGCCGTCGACCTCATAGGTTGCGCCGCTGACCGCGGTGTTCGTCATGAGGTCAACGGCTAGCCCGGCGATGTCGCTGGACCCGGTGATGCGCCGGGTCGGCAGCGTTGTGCGGAGTCGGTCGCGGCCGGCCTCCCCTTGATCGTCGAGAAGCGCCGCCGACAATGGCCTGTCGACGAGCCCGAAGGCGATCAGGTTCACGCGGATCGGTGCGAGTTCGATGGCGAGGTTCCTCGTCATGGCTGGCAGGGCAGCGGTGAGCGGGGAGACGAATGCGAGCCCGGGCGCCGGGCTACCACCCGCGCCGCCCATGAACAGCAGTGTGCCTCCCTCGTGGACCTTGCCAGCGGCGAGCCGGGCGACTTGCAGTGGCAGCAGGAGGTAGGCGTCGATGTCGCGACGGGCCTCTCCGACGTCGAACTCCGCCAGCGACGCGTAATAGGGCTCGGGGCCGGTCACGAGCGCGTGGTCGATCGGCGGCAGATGGTAGAAGAACCTCTCGAGCCGGTCGAAGTCGCTGGCATCGAAGGCGGCGATGCTGGCGCCGAGCTCGCGACCGACGCGATGGACCTGGTGCGGGTTGCTTCCCGTGATGATCACGTGGGCTCCCGCTGTCCGCGCCCGTCGGGCTGTCTCCAGGCCGATGCCGGCGCTGCCGCCGATGACGAGGACGGTCTGGCCGGCGAGCTCCGCCTCCACGCTCATCCCGGCGCCTCGGCGGCCGTCACGGGCGGGGGGGTGCGGTCGGCCTCTCTGTTGGTCATGGCGGCCTCCTGGGTGGCAAGAACATCCTGGGCCTCGGCGACCGCGTTCGCCCCCGTTGGAGACCCTGGCAAACGACCCCGGTTCCCTGCTCCGCCAGGTGTTGACGTCAACATACGATTTGCGGGCTCACTGCTCTACGGGAGGGCGTCGATGACCCAGGATCGGCGACAGCGACTTCCATCGTGCGCCGCCCGGGCCTGGCGTCGCGGTGCGCTGCCCGTTGCGACTTCGACGCGTCGATGGTCTGGCAGTGGCTGTTGAACCGAGGACGGGCGTCCGCCGGCTGCTGGGTCGACGTGCCGAGTGTGAGTCGCTCGAACGGGTCTTGACCGACGCGCTCTCCGGTCAGAGTCGAGTCATGGTGCTGCGCGGAGAGGCAGGGGTCGGCAAGAGCGCGTTGTTGGGCTACCTGTCGGACCAGCTTGCCGGTTGGCATGTCGCGAGAGCCGTTGGCGTCGAGTCCGAGATGGAGCTGGCGTACAGCGGCCTCCATCAGCTCTGCGCTCCGATGCTGAGCCACCTCGACCGGCTGCCGGTCCCGCAGCGCGACGCGCTGGCGAGGGTGTTTGGCCGGAGTGCCGGCCCGGCGCCGGACCGATTCCTGGTGGGGCTCGCCGCGCTGACGTTGTTCGCCGAGGTCGCCGAGCGGCAGCCGCTGGTGTGCATCGTCGACGACGCGCAGTGGCTCGACCACGCCTCGGCGCAGATCGTCGGTTTCGTCGCCCGCCGTCTCCTCGCCGAGCGGATCGCGGTCGTGGGTGCGGCACGCCTGGGTGGAAGCGACGACGTGCTCCCCGGGCTTCCTGAGCTGATCATCAACGGACTCGATGACAGCGATGCGCTTGCGTTGCTGCTGGCGAACGTGCACGGTCCGTTGGATGCCGCGGTGTGCGATCAGATCATCATGGAGTGCCACGGCAACCCACTCGCGCTTCTCGAGCTGCCCCGCACCTGGAGCACCTCAGACATAGCCGGGGGATTCGGTGTCCCGGGCGGACACCCGGTAGTCGGCAAGATCGAACAGAGCTACGCCCGGCGCCTCGCCCTGCTGCCCTCAGAGACGCAGCTGCTCGTCCTCGCCGCGGCGGCTGAGCCCTTGGGCGACCCTGTGCTGCTCCACCGGGCCGCCCAAGCTCTCGGTGTCGACATGGCTGCAGCTTCGCCCGCGGTGGACGCTGGGCTGTTCAAGGTTGGCGGGCGCATCGCGTTCGCCCACCCGCTCGCACGATCCGCCGCCTACCGCTCGGCCGCCGCCAACGACCGTCACCGCGTCCATGGCGCCCTCGCCACGGCCACCGACGCCGCCACGGATCCGGACCGCCGCGCATGGCACCGTGCCCGAGCGACGCCGGGACCCAACGAGGAGATCGCCGCCGAGCTGGAGCGTTCGGCCGACCGAGCCCAGACGCGTGGCGGGCTCGCGGCCTCCGCCGCGTTCCTCGAGCGCGCCGCCGAGCTCACGCCGGAGCCCCACCGCCGGGGGCAGCGCAACCTGGCCGCCGCGACCACAAAGCGGCTGGCTGGCCTTCCGGCCGCCGCTGCGTCACTGCTCGGGACAGCGATGGCCGACCCGTTGGACGCGCTCGAACAGGCAACGGCGCAACGCCTCCGGGGGCAGATCGCACTCGACCTCAGGCGTGGTGCCGAGGCCGCCGCGCTGCTCCTCGACGCGGCGCAGCGGTTCGAACCGCTCGACGTAGCTCTCGCGCGTGAGACGCATCTGGAGGCAATCTGGGCGGCGAGCTACGCCGGGCGCTTCGGCGATGGCCTCCTGGCGGCAGCCGACGCTGCTCGCGCGGCGCCCGCCGCACCCGAGCCGCCCACTCCGACCGACCTGCTGCTCGACGGTCTGGCTACCCAGGTCGTGGAGGGCTACGCGGCGGGTACGCCGATCCTCATGCGCGCTCTGGCGAGGTTCCGCGACGAGGTTGGCCGCGATGAGCGGGACATTCGTGGGCTCCGGATCGCTGCTCGCGTTTCGTCATCACTGTTCGACGACAAGACGTGGAGCGTGCTCGCGTCCCGCCACGTTGCGGTGGCCCGCGACAGCGGCCTCTTGAGCGCGCTGCCGGTCACGCTTGGCTACCTCGCGATGCTGCGGATCCACGAAGGCGAGCTGGAAGCTGCCGCGACGTTGTTGGACGAGTCCGACACCATCAGCGCTGCGACCGGCAATCCGAGCAACGCGGTCAGGCTGCTGCTCGCCGCGTGCCGTGGGGACGAGGCTGCGTCGTCGACGCTCATCGCCGAGACCGAGCTCGAAGCAACGGCGCGCGGGGATGGCGTGGTCTTGAGCTTCTGTGAATACGCACGCACCGTCCTCCACAACGGGCTCGGCCACTACGAGTACGCGCTCGCCGCCGCGCAGCGTGCGTTTGCGTCAGACGCCCTGGGCTTCTCGTCCTGGTTGCTGCCAGAGCTGATCGAAGCCGCGGTCCGATCGGACGGACGGCAGGTCGCCGCAGAGGCGCTCGAGCAGCTTTCGGTTCGCACACGAGCGGCCGGTACGGACCTCGCTCGTGGCATCGAAGCCCGCTCGCGCGCCCTGCTCAGCGAGGGAGTGACGGCCGACGATGCGTACCGCGAGGCGATCGAACTGCTCGGCCGAACGCGACTGCGGTTGTCGCTGGCCCGTGCCCACCTTCTCTACGGGGAATGGTTGCGGCGCGCGAACCACCGCGTGGATGCACGCGAACAGCTCCGAGCCGCCTACGAGATGTTTGCCGCCTTCGAAACCTACGCGTTCGCCGAACGCAGTCGCCGAGAGCTGCTCGCAACGGGCGACAAGGTGCGCAAGCGTCGCGACGAGACGCGCCTCCAGCTCACCCCTCAGGAAGAGCAGATCGCTCGGCTCGCACGGGACGGCCTTTCCAATCCCGAGATCGGCGCGCAGCTCTTCATCAGCGCGCGCACGGTCGAATGGCATCTCCGCAAAGTGTTCACCAAGCTCGGGATCAACTCGCGAAAGGCGCTGCGCGCCTCCCTCTCGCGCGACAGAGAGCCGACGCTGGCATGACGGCGTTGCCCGCTCAACCTCGGTGCCGCCGTGGCCCTGGTCGTCTTCGCTAGGCACCTGGTATCCGTCGGCCTCCGACTCCACCGCGGCCACCATCGACGGTGACGAGCTCAGGGTTCGAGGACGGCGTGAGCTTCGGTCGGGTCTCCGCCAGGGTGGTGGACCAGGGTGACTGACGGGTGCAAACGGCGGCCGTGCTGGTCATGCTGACGGCGTCACCGAACCTAGGAGGCGCAGATGTCCGTCACGGCCAGACACTCGACGAACGAGCTCTTCCTCCTCGATGAGCTCGACGACGTGGGCAGGATGAGCGAGCTCGAGCGGAGCGATCTCGACGCGCTTCGCGCTGTCGCAGACTGGATCAAGGCGTTCGTGGCCCGCCCACACGAGGATCTCGGCCGTCCCGGCCCCGTCTGTCCGTTCGTGCGCGGTGCCTTGGAGCGCAACACTCTTTGGCTCGCTTCTGAGCGGGTCGCTGAGCGGAGCATGTCAGATGTTGTCGAACTCATCCAGGGTTATCAGAAGCTGTTCAAGCAAGTTCCACCTATCGACGGTTGCGACGCAACGTACAAGTCGTTCGTCGTCGTGTTCACCGACCTATCGGCCGAACTTGCGAGCGGATTCTTTGGCGACCTTCTTGAGCAGCTTGCGATTCCCTCATATGTAAATGAGGGGCTCGTGATGGGCGGCTTCCACGAAGGAAACGAAGGCACCGCGATCTACAGCTCGAGCTTCCGGCCGTTCACCTCACCGGTGCCGTTCCTGTTGGTCAGGCAAGCGGTCGTCAGCGATTGGAAGTTCTTCCTGGACAACGAGGATTGGCTGAACCGTTGGGCACGTCGCTACCGAGACGAAGGGGCTGAGGCGCTTGCCGAGGAGCTACGGGCCTTGCCGTGGCGCGCAGGACGGGGCTGACCTCTGACACTTGGCTAGAAGGATGCTGACGACGGCCGAGACGCTGCGCTCCAGAAGGCGACGGTGATCGCACCTGTCCTCTTCCTGCCTCCCTCTAGGAGTTGCGTGGTTCTCGTGAGGGCGGGACGTCCTTGCACAGTTCGATCAGCGCGCTGGTCGAGAACATCCCGGCTGTGTTGATGTCGATGGTGACGGCTTCGTTGATGGCGTGGGCCGCGTCGGCCAGCACGCACAGCGCCCGATGCCTGTCATCATCAACACGAAGCCAGTAGTTGATCGTGACGGCGCTCATCAGGTCGGGTTTGGACACGGGCGTCGTCGCGACGACGGGCGTCGCCGAGCCACAACCGGCCAGCAGAGCGAGGAGCCAGAAGCGCCGCATACATCCTCCTCGTCAGTGGTCGCGTCGGGATCGGCGACCCCGCGCCCGTACGGGACTCGAACCCGCGACCCTCCTGGATGATGACAGGTGCGCCATCCGGCGGCGCCAACGGACCTTTGTGGCTCCCGGCATGAGGGGGAGCTCACGATCGTCACCGCGGCGACGGCGTGGGAGAGGACGGCGCCGCGACGAGCATCCGGCGCCACGTAGCTCCCGTGGCGCGCACAATCTCATCCGCGTGGCAGGTCCGAACCGGCGTCGGCGAAGGCGGCCCGCAGGCAGGAGCGATGACCGATGCGGCCGCGCTGCTCTTCCCCACCACGTCAGCGATGGCACCGGCCGCGCGGGCGCACGCCGCCAACCGTGTGAACATCATGATCCGCCTTTCTCGGACGATCCGCCCGTCCGAGGGTCTCCTTCATACCACAGACCTTGGCGGCGCAAGCTCCGACTCACGATTTTTCTGACCGCTCGCTCCCTCGGTGGAGCACGCCTGATGACGACCTCCGTGCGCGCCTGCCCGCGAGAAAGGTTTGCTCGCTGTGTAGTAAGAGTGACGATGCGGAGCGGGGCGTGGAGGAGGTAGCGAGATGCGGAGGCTGCGGACGGGGTTTGTAGGCGTTCTCATCCTCGTTGGGGCCGGCGTCCCGTTGACCGGGCAGGCGGCAGCAGCACTACCCACCTGCGGCAGCGGTGACCAGGTGCACAACGCCCCCTACGACTGCGCGAAGCGGCGCACCATCGACGGCACCAGCTTCCGGGTGCGCCTGCACGTTCCGGTGACCGGTGGCGTGAGGGTCACGTTCCAACTCTCCGAGCCCCGCCCCGTCGGGACGGAGCTCCACGTTCAGTTGCGTGTCGGCGTCGACGGACCGGTCTCGATCGATCGGGGGATCCAACCCGCCCCCGACCAGACGACCGTCAAGTTCCACCTCGGGAACCCATGCGTGGTGGACGGGGTGTTCGAGCTCGGCGTGCGGCTCAACAACAGCAGCGTCGATCAAACGATCGCTAGCCCGTATGTGCGCCGGCCGCCGAGATCGGACTGCACGGGCTGATCCCGCGCCCAGCCGGTGCCGGTGCGATCGTCACATCGAGAGGCGTCATGAACAACAGCCACAGCACCTCGACACTCATCGACCGCTTCCTGGAGTCCTTCAACAGCGGCGATCTTGGCGCCATGCGCTCGGCGTTGGCCGACGACGCGGTCGCCTTCGTGACCGGACCCGACGGGAACCCGGTTCGGCTGGACGGCGCCGAAATGTACATCGCCGCGCTCGGGGCGATGGATCTTACGAATGTCGACTACTCAGTGGAGCTGACCCAGGCGCCCATGTTGATCGGCGACGACCAGGCGCTGATCATGACCGAGGTCCGGGCCCGTCGAGGTGACAAGACGTTGCAGAACTTCGCCGCGCACCTGCTGCGGGTCGCCGACGGCAAGATCGTCGAGATGTGCATGGTCGACGCCAAGCCGGCCGAGAGCGGCGCATTCTGGGCCTAGTCGCCGCTGCCGTCGCCGGTCAGCGGGATCGGCGTGGGGACCCGCCCGGCATCGGCGTATCCACGGTGAGCGGTGGCGCTCAGGAGAGGGATACGCCTGATCCTGGAGGAGACCGATGACGACGATGCATGACGATGCGGACGCGCCGCGCCGCGACGGACTGGACGCGACCGCCATCCCGGGCGTCGTCGTCCAGAGCTTCACGGCGACGCCGTCGTCGGTGATCACCGGTGGGACCACCACCCTCGCCTGGCGCGTGGTGGTCGGCGACGCAAACGACAACATCGACTTGAAGCTGAACGCCGAGCTCATCGGCACGATCGGCCACCGCGAGTTCACGAACCTCACCGAGTCGACCGACTTCCTCCTGTCCGCAGCGACGGCGAACGAGGAGGTCGTGCTGCGCCGGCTCCGAGTCCGGGTCGACGCCCCGGACTGCATCTGGGCGCCACCCATCGACCCGTTCGTCATCACGCAGAAGCTGAAGTTCGCCTTCGACGATCGCTTCAGTGGGAACAGCCAGTTCACGTTGCGGGGCGGGAAGACCGCGATCACACTCAGCGACGGCACCATCGACATCGCCGTGCCGCTGACCATCCACGTCGACAGCTGGTTCGACGCCGACATGGACATCGCCATCAAGCTCTCAGCCACCGGGGGCGCGGGCTCGCCGGTCCTCGTGCTGTCCCGCGGGGTCAGCCTCGAGGTCAGCTGGTCCTTCCTGGAGCACATCCCGAGCCTCGGGTGCACGCACTTCGTGGAGGAGGGCATGTCCCAGCTCTGCCAGGCGTTGATGGCCGACATCGTGCAGTCGGAGCTGGTGCCGGAGGTCGCGAGGGGCTTCAACGACGAGATCGCCAAGTTCTGCGCCGACGCGTCGCAGAACGATCCGCTCCACCGGAGCTACGTGCTGACCGTCTTCCAGCTCACCGCAGACGGCGCCCGGTTCAAGGTCTGCCCGCGATAGCGGTCGACTGAGCTGCCGGAGCGGTAGGGCGACACGTTCGTACTAACCATCGCCGTCCTCCTCGGCGGCCCCCGCGCGTCCAATTGCCCGTCGACCGGAACGGTACGCCTTCGACGATCGGGGTAGAAGAGGTGGCCTCTGGGAGCGCCGGGCGGCGAGCGGGCAAGACTGACGACCTCCCGGTAGCACTCCTTGGCCTGTCCTCCGAAGGGGGCTGCCCGGAAGGTCTCGGCGGTGGGGCCCCGCAGATTTAGCCTCACCAGGATGAGCGTCCGGGACGACTGGCTCGATGCTGCCCTGTTGGTTCGGGGCATCCGGCTGCACCGCTCGACGGTCACCGTCATCGACCGCGAGGAGGGATACCGCGAGTTCCACTGCCTTCCGCCGTGGTTCTCCCAGGACCCGGACCACGTCGGGCCCGTGCTCACCGAGCTCGTCGACCAGCGCTGGGCGGACGACCCGGACGGGCTCGGTCTCGAGTCGGACATGTGGTCGGCCTCGGTGGCATCGCTGCGGCTGCGGACGACGCCCGCCGATCGACTCGACCTGCGCGAGCGGCAGGTGCTCGCCAGCCGGACCGTGACGGGCCTCAATCGTCAGCCGGGCTGGCTCTCCGACCTCCGTGAGCGCCATCAGGAAAATCCGATGCCGGCGACGCCACGGCGGGGCTCGATGTGGGACCAGTTGGGCATGGCTTCGGCCACCATCACCTCCTCGGTCAGCGGCTGGGGCATCGAAGCCAGCGAAGCAGGCGCTGAGACGCTGGTCGCCATGCCGGCAGGCCCGAGCACCGGCCGCTGGTTTCGCTGGTCGACCCTGCGGACCTGGCCCGGTTGGCGGCGCGGGCAGGATGGCCTCGATGAGGCGGTGGCGTGTGGCGGCGAGCTGGGCCTCTTCGTCTCCCATCGCTGGGAGCGCTCCGATCATCCCGACCCTCATGGCACACAGTTCCAAACCCTGCTGTGCGGGCTGTCCGTGGCACTGGCGTCGGCCGTGCAGCTGAAGGATCACCGCCACCAATCGGCCTCCGGGCTGGCTGAGCTCCTAGCCCGTTACCTGGGTGCCGAGCTCGGTGCCGGCTGGCAGGCCGACCAGAGCCTTCGACGCTGGGCCCGCCTCGTGGTGGCTGCAGCCCGGCGGGCACGGGACTTGGACGAGCTGCACGACGCGCTGGCCGCGATCGATCCGCCTGTCGACGCGGCGCCGACGCACGCCGCCAGCATCGACCCGCTGACCCACATCCGGGATCGTGTGGTGATCTGGTACGACTACAGCTCGATGTTCCAGCGGCCGCGGAGCGCGGCGCAGGAACGGATCTTCCGGGCCGAGCTCGCCGGCCTCGCCGGCGTGCAACGGGGGGCCGCGACCGTCGTACTGGCCGCGGGCGACGACTACCTCGGCCGCGGCTGGTGCTTCCTTGAGCTGGCGGGGGCGCTGCGCGGTCACCTCGTCGACCTGCACCCTGAGTCGGACGCCGGCTTGCGGACGAGCGACGAGCTGCTCTCGTGGGCGACCCGCACCGTCCAGCTCGCGGGCGCGCTGGCCACGCTCGGTTCGGACGGGATTCACTGCACCGGGTTGCGGGTGTCGGACCATCGCGACCTGCCGGCGATCGGTGATCTGATCGCCCGCATGCCGGCGCTCGGGGCCGTGCGCAGCGACGACAGCGACATCGTCGGCGGCGTGCTTCCGTATCCACGTCTCGACGACGGTTGGGTGGCGATCCCCGGACGGCGGAGGACACACCCGGCCCCGACGGCGAACCTCCCACCGCTGGCCGACCCCGGCCGCGTGCCGGACCGTTCGATGCTGACACCGACCAGTGGGACCGCAGCCGGTCGGGACGCCCTCACCGGCGACGTCGGGGTCTGGTGCTTCGCCACCTCCCGCACGCTGGCGCTGGCCTGGGCTGCCCGCGCCGTCGAGATCTGGGGGCTGGCCAGACCGCACCCGCTCCTCGAGGCCTACCGTCCGGGGGAGACCGAGCCCGCGGTCGCCGCCGCGTGGACGGATGCCTGGAGCGTTGCTGACGACGGCGAAGGCATGACACGGGCGATCCCGAGCACGGTTCGGCTGCTGGTCATCATCACGCAGGAGTGGGTCAGTCGGAAGTGCCTGATCCGGCAGTCCGTGCTCGACTCCCACCTGGCGGCCGACGTTCCGGTCGCCGTCGTGCACCCCTTCGAGCGAACAATCGAGGTTCACGACCCTGTGGGCCTCCCCCGCCGGCCAGCCGAGGTGATGGACGTGTGGGCCCGGCCGCGCATGCGCCGGGACACCTGCCGGATCAACCAGCTCTTCCTCGATCCGACGCTGTCGATCGAGACGGTCGAGGTGCGGACGGCATTGCGGCGCCAGATCTGGGACCCGCCCCTCTCCATGGCGACGTTGCGGGCGGCGGTCGAGGCCCATCCGGAATGGGGCTTCGACACGGCGGTCAGCGATCGCGACCTGCTCGACCAATGCAGCCTGCACGACCTGCAGCAGCGGATCCCGTTGCCGGGCTGAGCATCTCGGCGTTGTCCCTCGCGGTCACACGCTCCTCAACGACCAACCCGACCTCGTCCAAGGGGAGCAGTAACCGGCGCCAACTACTTCCTCGTGGACGCCGATGACTCGGGGTTCCTGGTCGTTGTCGACGCCAAGGACGGTCCGCAGTTCATCACTCCGGGTTGACTCGGGCACCGCGGCTCAAGGCTCGACCGCCCGGTTCAGCTCGTTCAGCATGTCCCGCAGCTCACCCCCACGCCGACGCCAGCCGCTCGACGGCGGCTGCCGGCGCGAATGCCGAGGACTTCAGCCGGTGATGATGTTGTGGATCGGCGCGACCATGGACTCGCCGGGATCGACCCCGAGCTCGGCGAGGATGGGCAGAAGTGTTGCTCCGAAGGCTTCGAACGTCTCCTGGGAGTTCCACACGTCAAAGACCTGGATCAGGCCGTCCGACTCGAGGGCGAAGTGATGGGTCCTTCCGGCCTCCGGCCCTTCGAGCTGCCGTGCCGCGCCACGGCCCTTGGGCCCACGACCGTCAGCCGGCCGATCCACACGACGACCGAGAGTAGGCCCGAGCATTTCCAAATAGCGCGTCAGAGCCGCGGTCCCCTTGCAATCTTTCGTACAAGGTGGTTGGTTAGCGCGATAGGACTGCCATCAGGTCAGTCTTAGGACTCCGGGGCACAGGGAGGGAACACATGGCAGACAAGCGATCGAGGTCGCTGGCCGCGCTGGCCATAGTTGCGCTCGTCGGCACAGTCGGAGCCGGCGTCACGTCGGCGGCACCACCCGTTCAAACAGACGCAACTGAAGTGAACCACTGGAACGGCCTTGCGGCCACCACACTCGCCGCGATTCCCGGGCCGAACGGCGGTGCTGCACCCGCGTTGCAGATCAACATGGGGATGGTCGAGGGGGCTGTCTACGACGCCATAAACGCGATTGGGTCAAGACAGCACCGGCCTTATCTGCTCAAGAGGCGCTTTGATGCGAAGGCGTCGATTGACGCGGCGGTGGCAACGGCCGCACATGACGTGTTGGCGGACATCGTTTCCACCGCGCCGGAGACAGCTCCGTTCCCGGGCCGCGCAGGGTTGTTGACAACCCTCGCCACCGAGTACGCAGCCTCGCTCGCTGCAGTCGACGCTGGCCCGTTCAAGACGCAGGGTGTCGAGGCAGGCCACGCTGCAGCAGCCGCAATGCTCGAGGCGCGAGTGGGGGACGGCCGGTTCGGGCCATCCCAGTGGGTGCCGAACTCCGCCGCCGGGCACTGGCAGCCGCTCCTCAGCACGACTGGGCAGTCGATCCTCGATCCAACCCCGTGGGTCGGCGGGGTGACGCCGTTCCTGATCCGGAGCTCGTCGCAGTTCCGAAGCAACCCGCCGCCCGCACTCGAGAGCGCCGACTACGCCGCGCAGTTCAACGAGGTCAAGAGCCTAGGCCTGGCCACGAGCTCGACTCGGACGACCGATCAGACGTACGTCGCCAAGTGGTGGCAAAGCGCACCCACGCTGAGCTGGAACGAAGTGGCCCGCCAGCTCATCGCACGAAACGAGGTCGGGGCCGCCGACGCCGCCCGCCTGTTCGCGATGCAAAACCTGAGCGCAGCTGACGCAGCGATCAATTGCTGGAACGACAAGTACCACTTCGACTTCTGGCGGCCGTGGAACGCGATCCTTCGGGCGGCGGAAGACGATAACCCTGCGACGACGGCAGAAGCAGGCTGGACGGCGCTCATCACCGCGCCGTATCCGGAGTGGCCATCGGGACACAACTGTCTCGACACCGCGCACGTCGCCTTCCTTCGCATGTTCTTCGGCAACGCGCCCTCAGGCGGCTTCCAGATCACGAGCGTGTCGGCGTTCCTCGCTCCCACCGAGCCGAAGATGCGGACGTTCGACACCTTCTCACAGCCGCTTGCCGAGCTCATCGATGCACGGATCTGGGCCGGTCTCCACTTCCGTAGTTCGGACGTGGCGGGCCAGCGGCTCGGCCGGAGGGTCGCCGCGTACGCGGCCGCGAACTACTTCCAGCCCGTAGATGACGGCGAAGACTAGGCCCGACGAACCCACCGCCCGAGGCGGCCGAGCGCGAGAGGCCTCGCGTCCGCGGGCCTTCTCGCCGACGGCTCGCACCAAGGCGCTGTCATCGCCGCCTGTGAGTCACGGCAAGGCTCTCGCCGACAACCTCATGACGCCCAGCCTTCCTTCGGGATTGATGCATCACAGGACGTGCTGACCGCACCATCGTGAGCACCTACCCCCGTCGGGAACGGCGAGCATCCAGGCAAGCACATGAAGTCTCGTGCGCCCGGCGGTAAGACGCCAAGCGCCAATCGGCGACGTCGGCACGCGTCTCGCTCGCTACGTCGCGCAACTGGGCCAGCTCGGCCAGCTTGTCGATCGAGCCGACCATCGAGTCAGTGAGAACGAGCTGCGATCGCTCGAGGCGGCGGCGGGCGCGCTCGTCCGAGATGGCGCCGACGTCCACCCCCGAGCCTGCGGCCGCCGTGCCGGCTGAGATCAACGGGTGATGACGAGTTCCTTCACCCGGCCAGCGAAGGCGTCTTTCGGATCGGTAGAGCCGGGCTTCTTGCCTACGGTCATCGTGGCGTTGTAGGTGCCGGTCGGATGGATGTCCCCCACCGACGCCGCAGACGCCGTGGCTGAGACCCCGTCGACCGTCAGCACGGATTGCGCACCCCGACGCTCGGCGACCACGGTGTGCGAGGCACCGTCGTCGACGCGTACCTTCGAGGTCACGACTACCTTGTGGGAGCCATCTGAGAACACCCAACGCAGCTTGCCCAGGGCGGTCCCGCTGCCGGCCAGCTCCAGCTTCCAGAAGCCGCCGGGGTCATTGGCCCGGGCCTTCTGCACGATGTTGTACGAGGCGCCCGTAGCCGTCGGGAGCTTGCCGCTCGCGGTCAGCGTCACTTTCAAGCTCGCGGACACCGCGAGGTCGCCCGTACGAGGGTCGAGAACGTCCCGTGGATCGGGCACCGGGACGGCACCTGCGGCGGCCGACACCGTTCCCGACAAATGGCCGGTGGTGTCGACGTTGCCGGTCCACCCGGGAAACAGGTAACCCTCCGAGCCGCCCAGCACGACCGCCTTGCCGATGGCGCCGTCGAGGTGTGACGGCGACGTGTCGATCATCACCGAACCGCTCGACTCGTTCATCGGCCAGTGACCGACCTCGGTGGCGGCGGCGGACACCCGATCGGTGGCCGCACAGACCGAAGCTCCGCTCAGCACGCCGACCGCCAGCGCGACGCGGCCTAGCCCTCTCACCGAAGGACATCTCGCCGCCGCTCCCCTCACGGACCTCCATCATGCACCTTCGTCACCCATCCCACCACCACTTCGGCTCGGGAGAGGGGCGTGCATCAGCCCTCACAGATCGTCGACGACCGTCCGGTGCCGCGGAGACCCCCCGCCGGCGGCCGGGCATCGAGAGATCAAGGCGATACAGCCCTCGGGCGGGTTCAGATGGTGAAGACCATGCCGCTGTGGGCTGGGAGGTTGTAGTTGCCGCTCACGCGGCTGCCCTTGGCGTCGGTGTAGGCCTGCGGTAGTCGAACCGTGACGGCGCTGGTGCCCGGGTTCACGGCGGCGAAGCCAGCCGTGAACTGGCGGATGTAGGCGGTTCCCTCCAGGCGGTAAGGGCCCGATGGCTCGCCGACGGCGAGGCTGTCCCACGGGCTCACCGCCGCCACCCCGGCGATGCTGGTCGAGGTCGAGAAGTTGTACCAGCTGTTCCCATCGGTGCCGAGCGCGAAGCTGGCCAGCGAGAAGAGGTGCCATTGGTCCTGTTCGGCCTGCGTCGCCGACGTCAGCAGCTTGGTCGTGACCATGGCGACCCGTCCCTTGTTGCCGGCGTCGACGAGCATGTCCACGTTCTGCTTCCACCCAGCGAGGGTGGGCCACGCGGTGACCGGGGCAACGCCAGCCGTCCTCATCCAGATCTCGGCTTGCGCGGCGTCGTAGACGTCGAGCATCCCGCTGGTGGGAGCAACCTTCCGCCAGTAGCCGTGGCCGCCTGCGAGACCATTCGCCGTCGTCGCGACCCCGAGCTGGGACTGGACGGCGGCGCCGATGGCGTTCGTCGCCCGCAGATAGTCGGGCATCGTCCATGCCTGGTTCGTCGCCGGGTTGATCGGCTGGGCGGTGTTGTAGTTCTTGACGATCGGCAAGGTGCCCATCATCCCGAGATGGCAGCCGTCTGCACCAGCGGCCGCGATCGCGGTGCGGCAGGCGTTGACCCGTGACTGCACCCAGGCGGCATTGCTGACGTCCATCAGGTAGTTGCCCTGCTTGTACGGCCCAGAGCCCTGTTGACGGATGCGGTTGCCCGCGGCGTCGTGCGCGAACTCGGCCTCCGGGTAAGCCCCGATGTCGGCGGGTTGGATGTAGGCACCGTTGATCGAGACGAGGACGGTGAGCGTCGGGTTCGCTTGCCTCATCGCCGCGGTGTAGCTGTCGAACTCGCCCGGATTTCCCACGACCAGATCGAAGTGCTGCGCCAGCTGAACTGCCAGTGCGGGGGTCAGGGTCTTGCGCCAATCCGTCGCCATCATCGCCGGGACCCACGGATGGAGCACCCCGCCCGAGGGTGGCTGCATCCGAGGCGCCGCGGCCTGAACAGCTCCCGCCGTGACGCCAGCGAGCCCCAGCGCGGCGACGAGCCCACCAGCGAGGCTCGCCCGGCCGATCCGGGAGGCGCGAGGCCGAGCGGGCGTCCTCGCCCACGCGTGATACCCCATGCCGAGAGTGTGCGCCCCTGTTACGAGCCTGCACAGGATCGGATGCCGGCGGCTCTTCGAGGACCGTCCACCTCGCGGCCTCGCCCGCCGTAGGTGGTCCCGCCACCACCCAGACGTGTCTATCTGAACCGATTGGGCGCCCCTACGGCCACTCCGCAGGCGTGCTGGTTCGCGTCGACCCGACAGGTCCGAGGCGCTCGATCGTCGTTGTGGATGCGTCCCCGGACCCTTCCGGCAGGGGACGGTCCAGCGGGCTCGCCGCCGGCGATGGTGGCGCCGTCAGCTTCGTCGAGTTTGACGACGAACCACTCGGTGGGTTCGACGGACTTTGGGGCGGCTGGCAGCGGCTCTGGCCACGTCGCCGGTCGGAGGCCTGCTGCCCCCGGAGTCGCGTCTCGCTCGATTCTCAAGAACTGCGGCTCGTTGGGGTCGAGCGCAATCGCGCTCGTGTGATCGGCGCTCGCCTTACGGGAGTACCGCAGTGAGTCGTAAGCGATCCCTCGACCGTTCAACTCCAGCGAGTGGGTCGGATCCAGTCGAACGCCAGTCGCTACTGGAGAGAGGACGCGTAGTCGCTGTACGGCACTTGACCGGCGGGGCTGGCAAGGATGCCGTCGGCGACATTGGACGGAATCGGCGCCCACGCGGCGGGCATGGATGCGGCCACCGCCGGGTTCAAGATGTAGACCAGGGCGAAGTTGACCAGCCAGATGCACGGGGCCATCGACATGCCGACCCAGGACTCGACCCCTCCCAGGTCGTTGGGCACCAGCGCAGCAGTTGCTCCGAGCTGTTGGGACCTGTTGCCGAAGACGACTTCCACCGTGTAGGCCGACCGATAGAGCATCTCGAGGGTCTTCGTGGCACCGTTGGCGCGACACCACGTGTTCACGTAGCCACCGGGAACGAGTACTTCGTTCACCTTCCGTGTCGGTGCGTCCTCATTGGCGAGGCTCTCGAGCGCGCCGTCCTCGTTCACGAACAGCCCGTAGCTGGCCAGCACCGTCGGCGTGACCTGACCGTTCACCTCCGAATACAGCGGGCGTCCAACGGTGTTGGTGAAGATCCTGACGCTGGCGTCGATCAACTTGGCCTGATCCGGGTCACCACCAACACCCCTGCCGGTGATGAACTCGAGGTACTGCTCCTCGGTGAAGGCATGTGCCTTGTTCAACCCGATGCCGAGGGCAATCCGGTCGGCCTCCCGCTCTCCGATCGGCAGGTGGAGTTGATCGGAGCCCTCGACCTGGCCGGGCGCCAGGTGCTCGTACTCCGGTGAGCCGGCGTAGGGTTCACCGAACCCGGTGTCGGCGGATCCACTCGGCTTCGACACGGCCGGAGCCTAACCAGGTGCCCGTACCCGCCACGCGAGGAGTGAGCGGTCAGCCGGCGACGCGTCGGATCGCGCTCGTCACCCCAGGCTTGCCGCCGGCGTCGCGGTGGTGCTGCTCGGGTGATCCGCCTCAGTTCGACCGCCCCGCGCACTCGAGTCTCTCTGTCGCAACGACGTCAAGTCTTGCGTGTGTCGCAC
>JBKPRL010000162.1:0-11946 GCA_046734535.1 bacterium
TCGTGAGCGTGAATCCCGGCCCCGGCTGTCGACTCGGACATGGCGAGCGGTCGACGGTCGGTAGTCACAGCACAAGAACTAATTCACTCTTGGTGCAAAGGCAGGTCGCCCCGCTATCGGCATCACGAGCCACCACCCCGCGGCCGCCAGGGCGGGCCGCCATCAACACCCATCCCCCGGCGATGCCGCACCGTGGGCTGCGACCAACATGACGAGTGGCCCGGCGGCTGTGCCGAGCATCCCTCCGGCCTGAAGAACAGCACCCGACGAAGCGGGTTGGTGCCGGCTCGTTGCCAGCACCAAAGCGAAGGTCAACCCCGACCATCCCCAGCCGAGGCCGAACGCGATGAGCGCACCGACTTCCCGCCACCGCGGGAGCGCCGCTACAGAGCGCGAGCGTTCCGACCGCTCCTGACAGCATCATCATGGGGGCCCCCAACTGGTCAACCCGAAGTGCTGGGCTCCGAACCCGCTCAGCACCCGGGTGGAGATACCAGCCACGTTGCCGATGATCACGACGTGAGCGACGAGGGACTCCGACATGCTGGTTGGCTGAGCGAGTCGCACGCGGTCCGGGACATCACGGTCCCGAACCAGACATTCTCGCCACCAGTGGGCCACGACGGAACGCCCGGATATGCCGCGACGGGAGGTGTCTCCGCAAATGACCTAGGTGTTCACCCGGATCAGCCTGGGTTATAGATGCGACGCCGCCAATCGGCACGTCGGTGCCAAATCTCGACAACTCCTCGGCGATGTCGCCAGGCTCTGGTCGCACCTGTCTCGGTCAGGCCGCCTCGAGCTCGAGGGCCGGTGCGTCGTCACATTTCCTCGGGCGCTCGACGGTGATCACGATGGCGACCGCGGCGACGATGACAAGCCCGCCAACGATGACCGCGCTCGTGACCGCCTCCGACAGGATCAGCCAGCCGAGGATGACCGCAACGACGGGATTGACGTAGGCGTAGGTGGCGACCAGGCCGATCGGCGCGTTGGCAAGCAGCCAGACGTAGGCACTGAACGCGACCACCGAGCCGATGATGACGAGGTAGCCCCACGCCAGCCAGCTCTTGGCGCCATAGTCGGCGGGGCTCAGGCTCTCCCCGTGCAGCAGACCACCAGCGGCCACCATCATCGCGCCACCGGTCCACATCTCGTAAACGGTGAGCACAAAGGCATTGCGCGGCAGCGTCAACCGCGGCTGCACCCACGAGCCGAACGCCCAGAACGCGCTGGCCGCCAGAACGAACGTGGCCCCCACGAGAGGTACATAGCCTTGGTCATGGCCAGCGAGCACGAGCCACGCGAGCCCGGCGAAGCCCAGCAGGACGCCTGCCACCGACCACAGCCGCGGCCGGTCGCCGGCGAGGAAGCGATACAGGGTGACGAGGATCGGCACGGCGGCGATCAGGAGGGCGGAGACCCCGCTCGGCGCTCCGAGGTGCTCCCCGATCGCGACGAAGCCGTTGCCGAGGAAGGGCAGCATCAGGCCGAGCAGCGCGGAACCAGCCAGTTCGATGCGGGTTACGCGGAGGTCAACGCCGCGGACCTTGAGCACCACGGCGAGCAGTGCACCGGCGACGAGGAACCGGCTACCCATTCCGAGCAGTGGCGGCATCTCCTGGACCACGATCCGGATCGCGAGGTACGTCGAGCCCCAGACGACGTACACGATCGCCAGTGCCACGACAATTGGCCCCAGCGTCGACCGCGTGCCAACCACGTGCCCTCCTTCGCGCCGATTCTGCTGGACCAAACCTCCCGGCGCAGGCGGCTATTGCCGCCCGCGGCATGTTGGCGGGTTCTCAACGGAATCTGGCAGTTTCCGCTTCCAGCGTGCACAGCGAAGACCCCGGAGGCGTCCTTGAAAGACGTCGCCGCTCGATGGGCAGCCCGGAACGTTCAGGCTCCGCAGGAAGATCCGGCCAGCTCCCCGGCCCCACATCCCTCAGTCGCATCAGACCAAGGCGATCCAAGGTCTAGGTGACATCCCGCGCCACTGATTGGGCGCTGTGCCAACAGCGACCTCCCGCGAACCATTCCGGACTCAGCCGCAATGCTGCGTCTTACCGGCTCCCTGTCAGCATGTGCAGCGATGGACCCTTGGTTGCCGAGGCACACGTCCGCGCCCTCCGCTACCGGGAAGGGTTCCTCATGAGCGCGGGCCGGCGGGAGGAGGCGGAGGCGGCTCTGGTCCAGGCCCTCGAGATCAACCAGAGAGTGGGCGCTTGGCGACAGGCGCGTCGGATGCTCGCCACGGTCGCGCGGCACGTCGCGGGCGTGTCGGTGAGTGCTGCCTGGGGACCTTTCTCGAATACTTCACGGCGGACAACCGCTCAGCGGTCCGTGCTTCTTCTTCGACGCTGACGGCACCCCGCTTCCGGGTCGTTAGCGGCTGCCTCCCGCCAAGTCTCCGATCCATCGCAAGCAGAGGAGACCCTCATGACATGGCACGCCTCGTTTTCGCGACGAGGGGAGCCGAGCCCAATCCAAGGTCCTGTGAGGTCGTCATGAGCAAACCGCTGCGATGCCGGCTCGGCTGGCACAAATGGGTCACGAGATACGCCAGCGACGACACGACCCGCTTCCTGCAGTGCCGGCGCTGTCCCAAGCAGGCCGAGTTCGAGCCGTGTCAGTGGTGGACCGGCGGGTGAAGTGAGTATTTCGGAATCACAGCTTGAAACGCTCGGCACGCGGTTCCGACGGCCCGCGAGTAGCTCGGTTGACGGGATGTGACAGAACGGGACCACGCGCTTGCGAGTGTCAGCGAGCCTCGGATCTCGATCTGGGCGGCTGAGCGTGAGCGTGGCGGTGATCAGTCGGAGTGGGGCGTCGGTCGGGCTTGTCTCGCGGTCTGGGTGATGGCCGCGGAGAGCGGAACATGCTCGCGCGCCTGCCTGGCTGCCTGCCGCAGCATCCGCCGCGCAGTGGTGCCCTGTCCGGTTGCAAGTGCGGCCTGCGCGCCGCGCCAGCGGCAGTAGGCCGCATCATGGGGGCGGTTGATCCTGTCCCACTCGCTGGCGGCGGCGGCCCACAGCGGTAGCGACGGTTGACCGGCCAGCCGGGCGGTCTCGGCTTGCCAGGAGCGGCCATTGGCCGGTCCTTCTCCTTGGTTGGTCGTCGCGCGGGGATCCTCGGAGGCGCGGCCACGGAGCCGCAGCAGATCCGGGACGTGAGCGTCGGAGCTTGCCCCGGTCAACGACTCTCGCTCCGCGATGTCCCCGGCCGCGCGCGCAGCCAGCAGGAACGTCGAGCCGAGCAGTGGATCCATCCCGGTCCCGACGACCTCGTCGAGGAACTGGTGCAGCAGGGCGAGTGCACGCTCGGGTTCGCCTCCCCACAGGTCGATGCTCGCGACGTACTCGACGACCTCGATTCGCACCGCCGGCATTCCCGCTTGATAGAGCGTCGAGGTCTCGTCCTCGCGGAGCGTCGCAAGGCGCGTTTGGGCAGCGTCGTGGAGTCCACGCAAGGAGTCCAGGCGTGCTCGTTCGAGGTGGAGAGGTGAGCGGTCCAGGTCGTACGGCACGTCGGTGAGCGGATCGATCAGGGCCGCCGCCCGGCCCACGAAGCCTGCCCGGGTGAGCGCTTGGCAGATGTTGGTCCGGATCAGGACAAGCTGGAAGCTGTCGATGCCGGTGCTAGCTGCGGCGGCGAGTCCCGGCGCCCCGGCGGCTTCTACCTCGTCGGCGCTTGCCCCGGAGCGCAGCAGCAGATCGGTGTGGAAGACGCCGATCCGGATGTCGCCGCGGGGGTCGACCCCGGGGGGCGAGAGCGCTTGGGCCGTGGCCATGGTCCGCAGCCCCTGGGCGATGTCGCCGGCCTCCGCCTCGTGCCAGCCGCGGATCGCCAGCATCTGCCGGAGCAGGTGCGGGACGCCGATCTTCTCGGCCGCGTCGACCGCCGTTCTTGCCACTCGGTGCGCTTCGTCGAACCGACCTTGCATGCCCAGCTGGTTGTTCTGCACATCGAGCGCGCGGAGGTACTCCTCGTCCGGCGGCAGCCGGGCGTAGAGGTCGAGCGCTTGTTCCAGCACCGTCAGCCCGACCTCAGGCGATTCGCGCACCCCTCGGAACTCGGCCGCGCGGACCAGGAGTGCGGCCCGGTCCAGTGCGGGGACCTCGGTCAGCCGGCTGATCGCCTCCGAGCTCAGGTCGGCTGCGCGATCGAAACGCAAGGCGGCCTTGAGCGCGTCTATCGCCGCGATGTAGGCCCCGGCCTGGGTGACAGGCGGGTCCCCGGCCACCTCAGCTCCGTCGGGCCACAGCTCGAGCACCCGCAGCCACTGCTCGCTTTCCTCAGTGGCAGCGAAGCGCCGTCCCGCGGCCCGTGCCGCGTGGATCCGCCACATGATCTCGTTGCCCGGGTCGTCGGCGCGTTGCCAGTGTTCTGCGATCTCGGCGGGCTCCGCGCCGGGTGTGCTGGTCAAGGCAGCTGCCATCCTGCCGTGCTCGTCGACCAGCTCCGGTCCGACCAGGCGACGCCGGATCGCCTCGGCGAGCAGCGGGTGGCGCAGCTCGGCGTCGCGGCTCTCGGTGGGGCGCAGGAGCCGGCGGTCGGCGAGCCCGTGCAGCCCGGCGGCCAGCTCCGTCGAATCAAGGGCGGTGACCTCGCGCAGGAGGGCGTCGGGCAGCGGTCGGTCCGCCACGCCGAGCGCACGGGCGATCCGCCACGCCGGCTCGTCGAGTCCCTCCAGCCGCCGGTCGAGCAGGTCGGCCAAGAGGTCGGGCAGCGGGTGGTCGTGGTCGGTCTGGGCGAGCAGCTGTTCGGTGAACAGTGGCTGACCCGCGGTGCGACGGTAGATCCGGTCGACCAGTGCCGAGTCTGGATCTGTCCCGGTGAGCAAGGCCACCTGCTCCGCGGTGGCGTCGCGAGTCAGCGGGAGCAGGACGAGCTCGTTCACGTTGGACATCCGACGTACCCGCGTGAACCAGTCGATGACCGGGGCCGGAATGGTCGGGTCGTCCAGGCGCCAGGTACCGACCAGCGGCACGCCCGGGCCGGCGGTCAGCAGGTGCTCGAGCAGGTCAAGGGTGGTCGAGTCGGCCCAGTGCAGGTCCTCGACCAGCACCGCGAGCGGACGCATCGTGCTCAGCATGCTCAGTGTCGCGCCGACCGCGGAGAACAGCCGTTGCCGCCACCAGTCGTCGTCGTCCAACACGGGCGCGCTGTCGGCGGGCTGGTCGAGTTCTGGCAGCAGTCGACGCAGCGGAGCGGGCACGAATGGCGGGCACGCGACGAGCGCATCCTTGAGCCACCGGCCCTGGTCCACCCCGTAGATCGCTCGCAGGACGTCGGTGATCGGGAGCAGCGGCACCTGCGTCGACAGCGGCAGGCAGGCACCCCTCGCCACGAAGATGTCGGTTGCCCCGTACGCCACGGTGTCGACCAGGCGAGACTTGCCGATGCCGGCCTCGCCGGTGGCCAGCAGCAATCCGGTCCCGGTCTCGAGGTGACGGCGCACGGCAGCCAGTTCGACCTTGCGGCCCGCGATCCGGCCGCCCGCCGCGGACCTCGCCCGGTCGGGCATGCTCGCCGCCAGCCAGAGGTCGTGGAAGCCGGCGGTGTCGCCACCCATCGCCTCAACCAGCAGCTCCAGCACACCCCACGACGGCAGCCGCGGCGCCGAGAACACCCGCGAGACCGTGGTGCGCGAGCAGCCGGCCTCGCGGGCCAACACCCGCAGGCTCGGCCAGCCCGCCTCGTGATGCAGCGCGTGCAGCGCATCGACGAGATCGCACTGCGGCCCGGGTGGAACCTCCGGACGAGGCAGTCCTGCCACACGAGCCTCCCGGGGACCTCCATCCCGTTCTCCAGCATGCTCCGGCCGTTGCGCCGGTGTCCATCGGCGGTGTCCATCGTCAGGCCAGCATCCGTCTCGGCCAGCGCGCTGTCCCGTTCTGTCCCATCCCGTCAACCGAGCTACCCGCGGGCCAACGGTGGTGGTCCAACCTCACACACAGGAGCAGGACCATGAACGCAAGCACCTGGACCAAGCCGATCATCACCACCGCTGTGGCGGCCACCCTCATCGGCGCCACCGTCGTCCCGGCCGAAGCCAAGACCGACGACCTCGGCGGCGACACGACTGCCGCATACGGCGGCCGGATCTACCAGATCGACGAGCTCGTGGCCATGCAGAAGGAGCGGATGTCACGCGACTACGTCAGGTACGCCGCAGCCCGGGCCCGGTCGGCCGCATCACAAGCCGGTTCCGAACTCCTGCCCGAGCCGCCGCGCACCAACCGATGGGGCGTCGGCGGATCGGAACTGTAGTTCCGGACAGGGATTCCAACTGCACCTGGACTGGGCGAACGAGCAGCCAATCCGCAAGTACGACGTAACAGAAATCCAATGCGTCTCTCATAACGGAAGAGCACTCTGATCAACATCCGCATCTGCCGCTGCCGGGCCAATCTGGCGCGGCTTGAGCCAGCATCGGATATCGGATCTGTTCTGCGGTGCTGTCCCCGGCCCGGGTCGACAGACCTCTCGCCGCCCACCCAGGACCCAGCAGCTTGGCTCCAAACGGAGGCGCGTCGTCACAGCATCGGACAGGCAGGGCCGCCGCACTGTCCGCAACCCCCGATCCGGGCCGTGCGGCGTGCCTCCCACCATGCGCCTGTCGGCGCAGCGTGTCCGGCGAACAGCGCATCTCCACCCGCAAGGGTGGGCGGCTCGGAGCGCCCCGCGACAGCTACGTGCTCACGGCCTGACTGCGGTCGCGCCGGTTCTTCCAGATCAGGTCCAGGGCAATGCTGAGCACCACGATCACCACCATCGCGGTGAGGGTTCCCGGCTCGTCGACCAGGGTCGTGACGGTGAACGACGCCAGTACGATGAGGGTCGCGAGATCGGCCACGATGAGCGCCCACCCCTGGGCGCCGGTCTCGTGCCGGATCCGGAAGTGCCCCCACGTGACCAGGGTGAAGACGATCAGGGCGACGGCGCTGCCGATGGAGGCGATGGCGTTCAGGTCGAAGAACAAGGCCAGCACGATCGCGGCGATGGCCGTGACCACGATTCCCACCGCCGCCCGTCCGCCCAGCCGGCGACCCATCACCGGTGGGAACTGCCCCTCATTGGTCATCTCCTCGCACAGTCCCGCAGCTGGGTAGAGGCCGGAGTTGGTGGCGCCGGCGGTGGCGAAGAGTGCGGTGACACTCATCAGCCAGTAGCCAGCAGAGCCGAGCACCGGTTCGGCGGCGACGGCCAGCGCGGTGCCACCGGACTCGATCACCTCGTCGACCGTGAGGGTGCCGAAGACCCCGATCGCGACCGCGACGTACACCACCGTGGCGATCGCCAGCGCGAGGTAGACCGCACGGGGCAACTCGCGCTGAGGGTTGGCGAGGTCCTTGGCGGTGAACGTGATCACCCCGAAGCCGAGAAAGGCGAAGAAGGTCAGGGCGACGCTGGAGACGATGTCGCTGAAGGACGGATACCCGGAGAACGCCAGCAGGTCGGGGTCGAGGTTGCTCAGGGTGGCGATCGCGAAGACGGTCAGGATGCCCACCACGACGATCACGACGACCGTCTGGGCCCTGGCGACCGTCTGCGACCCGAGAATGTTCAGGGCGGCCATCACCAGGATGATCAGCACCGCGAAGGGCTTGATCCAGTCCTCGTTGTCCGCGACCGCGGCGCTCGCGTAGCTGCCGAAGGACACCGCGACCATCGCGGTGATGATGCAGTTGACGGCCAGCAGCATCCAGGCGATGACGCCGGTGAAGTGGCCGGTCCCCCAGCCACGGACGACGTACTGAAGGAACCCGCCGGCCGAGGGGTAGCGGGCACCCAGCTTGGCGAACGAGTAGCCCTGGAGGGCGGCTACGAATCCGGCGAGCAGGAAGGAGATCCAGACGGCCGAGCCGGCGACCTCACCGGCCGCGCCGAGGAGGGCGAAGATGCCGGCGCCGACCATGGCGCCGACGCCGATGAACGACGCCTGGCGAACCGACAGGGTCGGTCCCGGCTCGACCGGTCCAGCGCCCGGATCCGGTGACTCCACAGTGGGCTCGGTCATGTCCGGTGGGCCTCCCTGCACGATGCCTGGGCGTCGTCACGACGTACGTCGTCACCCGATGACGCCCGAGTGTGCATGCGTGCTCCGGGTTGCGGCTCGCCCGGAGCGGGTGACCTGTCGAGTCGGTCAGTTGCTGGGGCGGGGGTGGAGCTCCACGCAGGCGGGGGATTCCTTGAAGGCATCCTCCAGCTCCTGGGCGCCGTCGAGCCCGCGGATGCTGTCGACGGTGGTGCCGATGTCGGCGAGCATGGTCGAGATCGCCCCGGTCACGGTGGAACCGCCAAGTCCGCCGGGACCCGCGACGTTGTCCTGACCGTTCCCCAGCGCACGGCCCGGCGAGCGACGCGAGTAGGTTGAGGGCCGCCAGCCTGGCGCTTCAGCACACGAGGGAGGCAGCATCGTGATTCTCGTGACGGGAGGCACTGGCGCTGTCGGCGGTGAGCTCCTGCGATTGCTGTCGCAAGCACGGATTCCCGCGCGGGCTCTGGCCCGAGCAGGGGGCAGACACTGCCGGGCGTCGCCTGGGTCGCGGGAGATCCGGCCAGGGGTCTGAAGCGCCGTGACCTACCCCGGACGCCGCCGAATTTGGGCGGACCCGAGTCCGCGCTGGCCTGAGATCACTGGTCAGGATTCCCTGCCTACAGCTGAAACCGGATGAGTGGAGTCTGGGCGGGGAGACTTCGTGGCGCGACTCAGAGGCAGAGGAGCCTGCCGTGGGCGCTGCTCATCTGGTTACTGGTTCTGCTGTTCTTCGGGGTACGCGGAGGCATCGGCACCGTGGGCTCAGTATCTGGCTGGTCGGCGTCGCACTCCTGATGGTGGCGATGTTCACCTGGGGACGACGCCCCAGTGGGACGTAGGAGTGTTCCTACCCGCTTAAGGAGAGAGCCGAACGATGGCCGGGTGCCTCGCCACGTCACCCGGGCCAAGCGGCCCTCGAACCCGCGGCCGGCACGGAATGTCTATTCGCTGCTTTCCCAGTCGCGGCGGCATCCCCAGCTCGGAGCGTCTAGAGGTCACAACGTCACCGACGGCAACCGCCCACCGCCGGCCGGACCGCGCCGGGTGGTGCACCCGGGAGCAGTTCCCGATTTACGTGTAGGTCCGTGAGCCATCCCGGCGACATGACCTTGGTGACCTTCACCAAATTCTGGGGCGGGGCTTCTGAACGCTCCGAGAGGCCCGATGCCGCGAGCTGGACTGAGGATGGTTCACGTCTGTATACCGACCGTGGCTCTGAGGAGACCTCGAGGACATCGTGGTCGGCTGGCTCACCCGCGGGCTTGGGGATCAGGCCCGCGTCACTAGACACCAAGGCCGCGCCAAGGGGACAGGGTGACGCGGCCTCGTTGTACAGGTGTTGGTGCGCAGTTGTCAGCCTTTGTACGGGCCGACCAGGGTGACGTCCTTGGCGATCGCCGCGAGCGCCTTGCCCTTGATGCCAGCGTGAGCCGCGCCCGAGACGTACTCGCCGTGGTTGTCCTTGCCGATCACCGGGTCCGGCACGTCGGTGCAGACCTGCTTGGTGGTGGTGTCGAACACCGGAGCGGTGAACGTGATGGGCAGCGGGCCGCCGGTCCAGTTCTCGGCCGCCGCGTAGGTCACGGTGCCCGTGGTCATCGAGTCGACTGCGCCGTTCATCGGGGCGTCGGTCACGCTCCAGTCGAACGTGTAGAAGCCGGTGTCACGGTGGGACGCGAGGGTGACCTCCTTGACGCCGTCGTTGTTCTGGTCGGTGATTCGGCCGGAGACGGTCTCGTTGACCGTGACCGTCTGGCCCGCGTCGAGCCCGACGATCTCGTTGGTGCCCACGAAGCCGCCGTCAGCAGCCACGGTGACGTGGTAGGTGTGGTCCCAGTTGCCCCCGCCGCCGGACGGCTGGGTGGCGTGGAACGTCGCGGTGTCGAGGGTGACCATCTCGGTCGTGCAGGTCGTGTTCGCGTCGGCCGAGCCGGTGCCCACCGCCAGGGTGGCAGTGATGCCCGCCGCGGTGACCGCGGCGATCTTGTAGAGGTTGCGCATGGGTGTCTTCGTCCTTCTGTCGTTTGGCGGGATGCCGTCTCGCCGGTGGCGAAGACATGCCTTGTTGTCACAATGATAACTAGGTGTTGACAGATCGCCAATTCCTCGCTGCTGTGACCCGTGTGACTCCGACATGCCAGCGCCTGGCCGCCGCACGATCTCCGCGAAGGAGGCGCCGGACAGTTTCGCGGCCCAGGTTCTGGGCGGTTTCTGGCTGTCGGATCAAATCTCAAATGCTTTCAGGCTCGGAGATCCACGATCTCCGAGCCTGAAATTCGTAGTGGGGGCAGGATTTGAACCTGTGACCTCTGGGTTATGAGACCTGTCTGGTCATTGGTTGGCTTCGCAGCCCCTGATGGGGGTTACGTTGGGAGTCGGTGGGGCGGCGAGCTGACTCATGGTCTGGGCGAGCTCGCGGTCGCGTCGGGAGTCGGCGTGCTGGTAGATCATCGCGGCCCGGACGGCCGAGTGGCCGAGCCGGTGCTGTGGCTCGCGGAGGCTGGCGCCGGCCTGGGCCGCGATGGTGGCGCCGGTGTGTCGCAGGTCGTGCCAGGTGAGATCGGGGGCGGCCGATGGCGTTCCGGGCCCGGCGGAAGGAGCGCTGCCGGAGGTTGGCCGGTGCGATGGGGCCGCGTTCGTCGGCGAACACGAGGGCGTCCGGTCCTGGTCGGGTGTATCGCTTTATGTGATCGGCGAGCAGGGTGACCACGTGCGGCGGCAGGTGGACCGTCCGTCGTGAACTCTCGGTCTTGGTCGTGCCGAGGAAGGGTGGTTCGCCGGGCAGGTAGGTTACGGCGCGTTCCACGCGGACGGTCCCGGCGTCGAGGTCGACGTGGCGGCGGGCGAGGCCGAACAGTTCGCCGGCTCGTAGGCCGGACCAGGCGGCGACCTGGACCGCGGCAGCCCATCGTGGGGGCATGGCGGCGGCGAGGGCGTGGATCTCTTCCGGCGTGGCTGGGACCCTTTCGGGGGTCCTGATGAGCCCGGCGGCAGGGATCTGGCAGGGGTTGGCGCCAATGCGTCCGTCGCGGACTGCCTGCCGCAGCACGGTGCTCAGGTAGCGGTAGGCCTGGGCGACGCGGGCTCGGCCTGGCGGGTTTGCCCGTCCCGGCACTCCAATGGAGGCAACGCTGGGACGCAGGCCGGTGGCGGTGTCGGGCACCGGCGAGCCGGCGTCCTTCCAGGCCTGTAGTACGGCTGCGGGGAGCCGGCCGGATGTGCCGACCCGTAGCCCGCGGTCCAGTGCCCAGGACCGGGCGGCGCTGAGGTTGGCGCGCTTGCGGAGAGCCCGCTTCTCGGCCTCGTCGGCTCGCATCGCGGCTCGCTGGTCGGTGGTGTGGATAGCGGCTGCGTACCAGTCTCGGATCGTGGCGATGGTGAGCGCGCCGAGCGCGTGCAGGTCAGACCGTGAAAAGGCGTCTGACCTGCGGAAATACTAACCGTGCCACGTCCACTCTCGTCCAGCGCAGTCCAGAAATGCCGCGTTCTTTGGGCACGTTAGGGCACGTTAGGGCACGAGTCGGTGGCCTCCTCTCGGCGACGTTTGCCCGGAGGTTGCCGCGGACCACCGAGTTCGTCCCCTGCAACTTCGGGTCCGGGGCAAGCCGTCCACGTAGGCGTCCAATAGGCAGAAGGTCAGGAAGTCGAGTCGGCGTTCTCCTCGTCCGTGGGGATCAAGAACTCCAGGATCAGGGAGACGACCTGCCGCGGCCGCTGCAGCAGGAAGAGGTGACCGCCGCCCCTGATCACTTCGAGGCGCGCCTGGGGTATGCGCCAGGCAAGGATGCGCGAGTTGACGAGAGGGAGGATGCGGTCGTCGTCCCCAGCGATGACGAGCGTGCGTTGTCTGAGCTTGTGGAGCCACAGCAGCGCGGTCCAGGCCTGGATCGCCCAGAGCT
>JBKPRL010000163.1:0-28987 GCA_046734535.1 bacterium
CTCGTGGCCTGGTGGATCGGGGCGGCCGGTGTGGCCTTCGCGTTCGGCGTCATCGCGAAGGTGGCGACCGGCGACATCCCCTCGTCCGTCAGTGACACGCTCGACCGCTTCGGCGTGCGCGGCCGCGTGGTGGACCAGTACTTCGGCGTCGCCTTCCTGTTGATCGCCACGGTGATCGCGCTGCTGCCAGCGAGCCAGATCGGCGCGGCCGCCGACGAGGAGACCTCAGGGCGCCTCGTGCACCTCCTCGTCGGCCCGGTCCGCCGTGCGCCGGTGCTCGTCCACCGCTTGGCACTCGCCGCCCTCGCGGTCGTGGTGGCGGCGCTCGCCGCCGGAGTGGGCGTGTGGGCAGGCGCCGCGACAGAAGGCGTCCGGATCGGCCTGGACACCATGGTCGGCGCCGCGCTCAACGTCGTGCCGACCGCGCTCCTGGTCCTCGGCATCGGTGCGGTCGTCCTGGCTGTGGCGCCCCGCCTGGCCAGCCCGGCGGTCTACGCCGTGGTCATCTGGTCCGTGCTCGTCGACCTGCTCGGCTCGATGATCTCCGGCCTCAGTGGGCTGGGGCACCTCTCGCTGTTCGACTCCATGGCGCTGGCGCCGGCGGAGGATCCCGACCCGACCACGGTGATCGTCACGGTGCTCGCCGCCGTCGCCCTGTGCGTGGTCGCGACGCTCGTCTTCGACCGGCGAGACGTCGAGACCGGCTGAGCGCCACTGCCCAGCCGATCTCGCGCCCGCCCGCTCGCCGCACGTGGCGGCCGAGTCATGTTCGGCACCGCGTCGGGCGTGGATCACCGGCCGGCCTCAGACGAGGACCGAGCCTCCCGCGACGTCGAGGACGATGCCGCTGATCCAGGACGCGTCGTCCGACGCCAGGAAGAGGGCTGCCTCCGCAACGTCTTCGGGCGTGCCGAGCCGGCGGATCGGATGGTTCGACACGAGGGCGTCCTGAACGTCCGCGGGGATCTGCTGCTGGTTGCGCTCCGTCAGGATCGTCTCCGGCGCGATGCACGACACCCGGACGCCGAACGGCCCGGCCTGGGCGGCGAGGTCCTTGGTCAGCAGCTCGATCCCGGCCTTGGCCGCGGCGTAGGCGGCCGGCGAGCCGGGGTGGGGTCGCCGGGCGGCCGCGGAGGACATCGTGATGATGCACCCGCGGCCGCGTGCCTTCATGCCCGGGAGGACGCTGCGGATGGTCAGGAACGTCGCGGTCAGGTTCGCGTCGATCGACGCGCGCCACGCCTCCTCGGTGATCTCCTCGATCGGTCCAGGTGGGACGGGGCTGCCGCCGGCGTTGGCCACGAGGATCCCGACCGGTCCGGCCTGGTGCTCGATCTCGGCTCGCATGCGCTCGACCTCTACGGCGTCCGTGACGTCAGCGACGACCGCCATGGCTCGACCGCCTTCGGCCTCGATCTGGCGGCGGACCGCCTCGACCGCGTCGGCGTCACGGCCGTGCACGACGACGTGGGCGCCGGCCCTGGCGAACCGCACGGCGATGGCCGCGCCGATGCCACGCGAGCTGCCGGTCACCATCGCGACCTGGTCCTGCAGGCTGCGGCCCGTGGCGTCGCCGGTCATGACGGCCGCCCTTCAGGGCCTTGGGGGCCGGGAGCGCCAGAGGCGCCAGGAGGGTTCCGCAGGCTGAGGTGGATGGCTGCGACCCGCCAGTCCGCCTCGCCGACGAGCACGAGGGAGACGCGGAAGGCACCGTCGATGGGCCGGCCCTGGTGCGTCCCCTGTTGCTCCTGCGTACCGACCACGATGGCGACGCCCCCGAACCGCCTCGGGTCCATGTCCGGGGTGAACGTGAAGCTGCGGTGCTGCAGGTCGCCGGAGCGATACCGGTCCGTCCACTGCTCCCGGTCGAGCACGAAGCCGAACGGGCCGACGCCGAGGAACTCCTCGTGCAGCACCGCCTCGAGCGCAGCTGCGTCGCCGGATCGCTCGGCGCTCGCCCAGGCCTGCACGGTGTCGAGGGAAGAGGTCATACTCGTCCTCCTGGTGGTTGTGCGAGATATGAATGATTCAGTGACCGAACGATATCCGAGTGCTACGATCTTGGCAATGGGCGACTCCAGCACCGAGCCGAACGTCGCCACGCCCTCGGTGCGGCCGGAGCTGCGGCCAGGCCCGCCCGCCACCGGCCCGGCCCACGTCGCCTTCGTCCTCACCCAGGTCGGTGCCCTCGCGGCGATGGGCTTCGCCGAGCGCCTCGCTCCGCTGGGCTTGACGCCGGCGCACGCCGGCCTGCTCCGGGCCGTCGCCGCGGACCCCGGTCGATCGCAGCAGGCCGTTGCCACCGAGCTCGGCGTTCTCCCCAGCCGTCTGGTGGCGCTCGTGGACGAGCTCGAGCAGGACGGGCTGCTCGAGCGCCGCCGCAACCCGGGCGACCGCCGGTACCACGCGCTCCACCTGACGGCCGAGGGCGAGGCGCGCCTGATCGAGATCGGGAAGGCCGCGCAGCGCAACGCCGACGCCTACCTCGCCCCGCTCGACGAGAAGGAACAGGACGTGCTGGGCCAGCTCCTCGACCGGCTGGCCACAGCCCACGGGCTGGCGTCCGGGGTGCACCCAGGCTTCCGCGCGCTCGGGCGTGACACCTAGTGCCCGATGCCGCGGCCGGGACCGGCCCCCGCGGCGCAGGCGGTCCTAGCCTGGCCCGCGATGACGACCGTGGCCCCGCCCAGCGATCCCGAGGCCCGGCTGGCGGAGCTGGGACTCGCCCTTCCCGACCCTCCGCCGGCGCTGGCCAACTACGCGTTGGCCGTCCGCCACGGCGACCTCTTGTACCTCGCTGGTCACGCGCCGCTGCGGGAGGGCCGCCACCGCTACGTCGGCCGGGTGGGCCGCGAGCTGTCGCAGCAGGACGGCTACGACGCGGCCCGGCTGACGGCGCTCAACATGCTCGCCACGATCAAGGCCGAGCTCGGGGATCTGGGCCGCGTCCGGCGGATCGTGAAGCTGCTCGGCATGGTCGCCTGCACCGAGGACTTCGTCGACCTCCCGGAGGTCCTCGACGGCGCCACCGACCTCTTCGTCGCGCTGTGGGGTGAGCAGGGCCGCCCGGTGCGGTCCGCGGTCGGGGTGCAGCAGCTCCACTACGGCATGGCCGTCGAGATCGAGGGGATCGTCGAGTTCGACGGCGGGACGCTGCGGTCGAGCGTGGACGACACCGCGCTGGCGGTCGGCCCGGCCGAGGTCCAGGTGACGTGCGGGTCGGCCGAGGAGGCGGGGGCCATCGGCCGGCGGCTGGTCGAGGGCGGCCTGGCTGCGTGCGTGCTGTCCTTGCCGGTGGCCAGCGTGTACGAGTGGGAGCACCAGCTCCAGCAGGACGACGAGGTGCTGCTCCTCGTGAAGACCCGCGCGGAGCGCTTCGCCGAGGTGGCCGACGTCATCACGGCGGTGCATTCCTACGACCTGCCGGCCATCACGATGGTGCCGATGTCGGGCACCGCCGCCTACCTCGACTGGGTCGGCCGCCAGGTCCCGCGACAGGACGAGCCGCGCCTGCCCTAGCGGCGGCCCAGGTCCTTGGCCGTCCAGAAGCCGGGCTGGGGACCACTCGTGGGGCCTTCCGACGCGTAGCGGGCCAGCCGGGACCGGCCGTCGGGCGAGCGGACGTCGACGACGTCGAACACGACGCCCGGCCCGGATGCTCGCAGGGCCCGGTCACCATCGCTGCGGCGGTCGGGCAGCTCGGTGGTGAGCAGCACGAGTGGGACGTCCTGCCCGACCCGGCCCCGCGCCGCGCTGGCCCGACCGAGCGCGCGCCACACCACGTCCGTCCGGGCCAGGCCGCCGCGGTGGCTGGTGTGCGTTCCGCCGACGTCGAACAGCCAGTCCCGCCCGGCCGCGTCGGTCGCCGAGAAGCTGATCGTGAGGCCGGCCTTCGGGACGCGCGCCCCGCGGCGGCGGATCGTGAAGCCGCTGGACACCAAGGCCTCTTGCGCCAGGTCGACCGCGGCGCGTCCGTCATCCGCTGCGGTGGGCTTGCCGGCGGTGGGCTCGTCGTCGGTGGACTCGTCGGCGTCCGCCACCCTGCGCCGGGCGATGTCGACGTAGGCCGGGTCGAGGTCGTAGCCGACGTAGCGCCGGCCGAGCCGGGCCGCAGCCACCAGCGTCGACCCGCTGCCCATGAACGGATCGAGGACCAGATCGTCGGCGAAGGTGTAGAGGCGGATGAGCTGCTCGGGCAGCTCGACCGGGAAGGGTGCGGGGTGCCCGACCCGGCGGGCGCTCTCCGCCGGGATGGACCACAGGTCGAGGGTGAGCGCCAGGAAGTCGTCCGTCGGCAGCGTGCTGCGGTGGGGCAGACCCTCGGCCATCCGCTGCGCCACCGTCCGGGCTCTGTCGAAGCGGCCCTTGCTCGCCACGATGACGCGCTCGGTCAGGTCTCGCAGCACGGGGTTCGAGGCGCTCCGGAACGATCCCCACGCACAGGACCCGGTGGCGCCCTCGCCCTTCTGCCACACGAGCTCCCCTCGCAACAGGAGGCCGAGCTCGTCCTGCAGGATGCGGACGACGTCGGCCGAGAGGCTGCGGTAGGGCTTGCGGCCCAGGTTGGCCACGTTGACCGCGATCCGACCCCCTGGCTCGAGGGTCCGCACGCACTCCGCGAACACCTCGGTCAGCAGCTGCAGGTACTCCAGGTAGGAGCCGGGCACGCCCTCGCGCTCCAGCTCGTCCTCGTACTGCTTGCCGGCGAAGTACGGCGGGGAGGTGACGACGAGCGCGACCGAGCCGTCGGCGACCTCCGGCATGGCCCGGGCGTCGCCGCAGACGAAGGGCTCGGGCACCGGCTTGGGCGGCAGGACGTCGTCCGCATCGGAGACGACCGGCGGGTGGAAGCGCCGGTAGAAGCCGGAGGCGTCATGGCTCTCCCTGCGCCCGACGCCGAAGCTCGATGTCGAGGTGGGCCGACGATCCCTCATGCGGCGGCGAGCCTAGTGGGGGCATCGAACGTACGCGCGGGAGGCTCGGCCCCGGCCCGGTCGGTTGCGTCAGCGGTCTCGCATGCGCTCGACGAGTGCGACCAGGCGGTCGTGCAACCAGGCGGCGTCGCCCTGCACCCGCGCGCCGTGACCGGGGAGGACCCATGCGAAGGACGCGACGTCGGCCAGCCGCGCGAGCGAGGCCGTCTGGGCCGACCACGACCACCAGCACGCATCGCGGAACGCGGTCAGGTCCTGGCGGGCATGGCTCCAGGCCAACGAGTCGCCGGTGAACAGGTAGGTGTCGTCGAGCAGGAACACCGCGGAGCCCTTCGTGTGCCCGGGCACCGGCACGGCGACCAGGCCCGGACGGATGACCACGGGATGGTCGCCCTCGATCAGGCCGGTGGCGAAGGGCGCGGCGCGGGCGTCGTCGGCGTGGATCCACACTCGGGCGCCGAGCTCTCCGGCCCAGCGCTCGGCGTCGGCGACGTCGTCGCGGTGGGTGAGGAGGAGGTCCTGCACGCCGCCCGTCTCGACGAGCGGGCGCAGGAGGGCCGGGGTGAACCGGGGAGAGTCGATCATGACGTTGCCCGCCGCTCGCCGGGCGAACCACGCTGTCGCCCCGAAGGAGTCGGGCGAGCAGTAGCCGCAGTCGAACACGTCCGTGCCCGGCGCGATCTCGCGGGGGAAGAGGCGACCGGGTCGCTGCTGCCTGGAGGCCGTGCCGATGGACTGCGTCGGGCAGGCCTGCGCGGCGAGCCACGCCTCGACCTCGTCGGCGGGTGCGGACGGCTGCCGGCTGACGACCGACTGCGGTCCGACGTCGGCGAATAGCGTCGGCGCCAGGTCGCGGCAGGTGCCACAGTCGATGCAGCGCTCGTCGACGAACCAGTCGCCGGCGGCGTTGGCCGGATGGCGCAAGTCGACGCGTGCCACCGCGCCATCTTATCGCAAGCGCCGGCTTGCGTTACCCGGTGAACAGGCCACCGGCAGGATGCAGGATCTCGCCCGTGAAGTAGCTCGACTCGTCCGTGGCGAGGAAGAGGGCGGTCGAGGCGACCTCCGATGGTGCGCCGCGCCGCCCCAGGGGGATCGCGCTCGTGACCAGCTGCTGGCGATCCTCGGGCGCCAGGTCGAAGATCGCCGTCATGTTGGTCTCGATGAATCCTGGCCCGATCGAATTCACCCGGATCCCCGTCGGTGCCCGCATGCGGGCCGCCTTCTTGGTCAGCATCCAGACCGCGGCCTTGGACAGCACGTAGCCGAACGGGCCGGCGTCGGGCGCCTTGGCCGCCACCGAGGCGATCGTGATGATCGAGCCGGCTGTGCCGGCAGTCAGCATGCGCTGGCCGCAGGCCTGGATGGCCATGAGCGTGCCGACCAGGTTGACGTCGATGACCCGGCGCACCTCGTCGACGTCGGCTTCGATGAGGTCCCAGCCCGGCCGCTCCGCGTACTCCAGGTGGCGCAGGTAGGCCTTGGCTTCCGTGTCGAGGTCGCCCGAGCGGTAGCCCGCGTGGCTGATGCCAGCCGCGGTGACGAGCACGTCGAGGCCGCCGTAGGTGGCCGCGGCCGTCTCCGCCACGACCTCGTTGTCGGCCGCGCTGGTCGCGTCCAGGTGCACGAACGTCGCCCGCCCTCCGGCCTTCTCGATCGCTCCGACGACGGCCCCGCCCTCGTCGTCCAGGAGGTCGGCGACGACGACCGCCGCGCCCTCCTCCGCGAAGCGGAGCGCGCAGGCCCGCCCGATCCCGTTCCCGGCTCCGGTCACCACCGCGACCTTCCCCTCGAGCCGTCCCGTCATGTGCTCCCCTTCCGGTCCGTGGCCACCCTAAGTGCCGCGTGCAGCACGGCGACGACCGTCATCGCGTCCAGGATCTCGCTCCGGCGGACCATCTCGACCACACGGTCGAACGGGAAGACCGCGACCTGCAGGTGCTCGGTGGCGTCGAGCTCTTCGGCGGTGGCGAGGCGCAGATCGTGGGCGGCGAAGAGCGTCGCTCGCTCGGCGACCACGCTCTTCGAGGTGTCGATCGTCGCGAGGTGGTCCAGACGCCCGGCCACCCGCCCGATCTCCTCGGCCAGCTCCCGCTGCGCGGCGTGCTCGGGCTCCTCGCCGGGCCGGTTGCCACCGGTCGGCATCTCCCACGTGGGCTCGCCGGTCACGTAGCGCCACTGCCGGACCAGCACCACGTGGTCCTCGTCGACGAAGGGCAGCATGCCGACACAGGGGTTGGTCGTGACCACCCCGTAGATCCCCTCGTGACCGTGCGGGAAGCGCACCACGTCCTCGCGGACGGAGATCCAGGCGTTCCGGTAGACCTCCCGGCCGTCGAGGCGGACGATGGGCGCAGGGAGCGCCAGCTCCTCGGGCCACGGCAGGCCGCTCGGGTGCGGCGGCGGTCGAGCCGCCACGGCGTCGCTGTCCCCCTCGACCCCGCCCCCCGTCATGGCCATCGGCCGATGATGGCACCGGGAGGCCGTCGGGCGCCCGGTGTGCGTCGGCCGCGCCTCAGGATCTAACCTCGCGGTCAATAACGCGACACGAAGGGAAGCGCCCATGCCTCAGATCCGGCATCCGCTGAGCGGGGTGGTGTACGACGTGGCCGCCGATGGAACCATCGTCCTCGAGAAGGACGGTGCCACCGGGAGGTTCACGACGAGGGGTCAGTACCTCGAAGGCGAGATCACAGCTGCCGACCCGCAGCTCTGCGGGTGGATCGGCGGGATCCAGCTGCCGTCGCGCCACCAGCAGGTGGCCGAGGCGTCGCTCTTCGCCGAGTCCGCCCCCGACGAGACCGCTACGCCAGGAGGTGCGTCATGACGCTCACCGCCGATCCGACCGGCACCGCCCGCTCGCCCGGGGTCAGCTACCAACAGCTCCTCGACGCGGACAGCCGACCGGTCCCCGACGTCCTCCGCTGGGAGGCGCCGGCGTACTTCGGCGACGAGGACAAGCCGGTCGACCGCTACATCTCCCGCGACGTCCACGAGCTGGAGAAGGAGCGCCTCTGGACCAAGGTCTGGCAGATGGCGTGCCGGGAGAGCGAGCTGGCCAGCGTCGGCGACAGCCAGGTCTACGACATCACCGACATCTCGATCCTGCTCGTGCGCACCAGCCCGACCGAGATCAAGGGCTACTTCAACGCCTGCCTCCACCGGGGCCGGCAGCTGCGGGAGGGCCCCGGTCCTCTCACCGAGGTGCGCTGCCCGTTCCATGGCTACGCGTGGAACCTGGACGGCTCCCTCAAGCAGGTCCCGTGCCAGTGGGACTTCCCGCAGGTCAAGCCCGAGGAGTTCCACCTGCCCGAGGTCAAGGTCGGCACGTGGGGCGGATTCGTGTTCATCAACATGGACCCGCACTGCGAGCCCCTCGAGTTGTTCCTCGGGGACCTGCCCAAGCACTTCCACCGCTGGCCGCTCGAGAACCGCTACAAGCAGGCCCACGTCGCCCGCGTCCTGCCGACGAACTGGAAGACGGTGCAGGAGGCCTTCATGGAGGCCTACCACGTGGTCGCCACGCACCCGCAGCTGCTACCCGGCATCGGCGACGCCAACAGCCAGTACGACGTGTGGGGCAACTTCAGCCGGGCCATCACGCCGAACGGAACGCCCAGCCCCCACCTCCGCTGGGAGCCGACCGAGCAGGAGATGTTCGACTCCATGAGCGACCGCCGGCTCGACATGGATCCCTACGTCGTCATCCCTGAGGGCGGCACGGCGCGGGAGGTGGTCGGCAAGAACGGCCGGGCGATGATGGAGCCCTTCCTCGGGGCCGCGGCAGACCAGCTGACCGACGCCGAGATGACCGACTCGTTCTACTACACGCTCTTCCCCAACCTGCACCCGTGGGGGGCGTACAACCGGATCGTCTACCGCTTCCGGCCGTACCAGGACGAGCACGAGATGGCCGTCATGGAGTGCATCTTCCTGTCGCCCTTCGACGAGGCCGCCGGGCGTCCGCCCGACGCCCCCATCCACTGGCTCGGCGTCGACGACGACTGGACCCAGGCTCCCGAGCTCGGGCTGCTGGCGCGCGTCTTCAACCAGGACTGCTTCAACCTGCCGATGGTCCAGAAGGGGATGCACACCCTGCGCCGCAACAAGCCCGGTGTCACGATGGCCGTCTACCAGGAGACGAAGGTCCGCCACTTCCACGCGCTGTACGAGAGCTGGCTCGGCCTCTGACCGCTCGCTCAGCAGGTCCTTCGCAGGTCCTCCAGGGGGTTCAGGCGCGAGATGCCCTCGCCGGTGCGACCATCCCGCACCAGAAGGGTCAAGCGGCGGGCGCGCGCTGCTCGAGCGTTCGCCTGATCGCATCCGCGACTGACGCCGGCCGCCGGATGATCTGCGTCCACGTGAAGCGGAGCACGACCCAACCGCCGGCGATGAGCGCCGCATCCCGCCGCCGGTCGCGCTCGAACTGCGCGCGGTCGAGGCCGTGGCTGCTCCAGCCGTCGCACTCCAGGACGACCCGCTCGCGCACGATGGCGAAGTCCACCTCGAACCCGAGGATGCAGGCATGGAAGCGCGCCGGCGGCAGGTCGTGGGCGGCGAGCAGCCGGGCCATGGCGTGCTCCAGCTCGCTGTCGACCGGCCGCTCGTCGATGGTCACCGTGTCGACGGCGGTCCGGAGCGTCGTGATCCCGCGCCGACCCTTCCGGCCGTGGCGGACCGTTGCCGCGCTCACGGCTCTGAGGTCGACGAGTCCTTCGGCCAGGAAGTGCTCGAGGGCCACGACCACGGTGCCGGGGGCGACCTGACCGAGGTCGACGAGGACGCGCAACGGGTTGGTCGTCGGGATGCCACGACGCTGGACGGGCCGCAGGTCATCCACGTCGCGCGGGTTGTGCGCAGCCACCCAGCCGAGGGTCGTCCGGCAGCCACGGTCGGGACCGGTGATGTCCACCGGGTCGGCTGCGTCGATGTCCACGCCCCACAGGTACGCGGCCGATCGGTGGGAGGCCATCGCCCGACCACCCCGGGCGAGGATCGCGGCCAGGATGCGGAGCTCCGGGGTGTCGGGCGCGCCGGGAAGCGCAGCCACCGACGGGGCGATGGGGAGCAGCCCTCCGTTCGCACAGGCTGGGTGCCAGGTCGCGCGGCTCCAGCCGTCAGCCAATGTCTGGTCGAGCGTCACCAGCCCGTGATGGTGCGCTGCGAGTCGACGGAGTTCGAGGGAGTACCGCATGCGGAAGGACGTGCGTGGGCAAGGCGGTCCCGGAACGCCACCCGCTCCGATCGACTTCTGGCGCGGCGCCGTCGCACTGATGCGACGATCCCGCGCCAGAAGCCCCGACCCGGGTCCGCCGGTCCCGGCCGACGGCTGGCCATCGGCATCTGGCGCGGCTGCGTCGCACTGATGCGACGATCCCGCGCCAGAAGCCGTTGGAGCGGCCGGAGTCGACCGGTCGGTCGAGCGCGAGCTGGCGGTGATCGGCCACCTCCGCGTCACCTGGCGGCCGCCGGTCGGCCATGCTGTGGACGTCATGGCAGTCGGACGGTTCGCGCCCAGCCCCACGGGTGACCTGCACGTCGGCAACCTGCGAACCGCGCTCGTGGCGTGGCTGTTCGCACGCTCGGCCGGCAGCCGGTTCGTGGTCCGGATGGAGGACCTGGACCGGGTGACGTCCAGTCGCGAGGTGGCCCGACGGCAGCTCGACGACCTGCGGGCCGTCGGCCTCGACTGGGACGGCGAGGTCGTCTACCAGTCGGATCGGTTCGACCACTACGACGCCGCGATCGCCCGCCTGACCGCGGAAGGCCTGACGTACCCCTGCTACTGCACGCGGCGAGAGATCGCCGAGGCCGCGGCCGCGCCCCACGGCACCGAGCAGCCCGGCGGCGCCTACCCTGGCACCTGCCGGGTCCTGTCCGCCGAGCAGCGCCGGCAGCGGGAGGCCGCTGGTCGCCCGCCGGCCCTCCGGCTGCGTACCGACGGCGAGGTCGTCACGGTGCAGGACCGGCTGCGAGGCGGGTTCACCTCCCGGGTCGACGACCTCGTGCTGCGGCGCAACGACGGCGTGCCCGCCTACAACCTGGCGGTCGTGGTGGATGACGCGGACGCCGGCGTCGAGCAGGTGGTGAGGGCGGACGACCTCCTCCCATCCAGTCCCCGCCAGACCCACCTCGCCCGCCTCCTCGATCTGCCCGCCCCGAGCTACGCCCACGTGCCGCTCGTGCTGGGACCCGATGGCCACCGGCTGGCCAAGCGCCACGGCGCGGTCACCCTGGCCGAGCTGGCCGAGGCGCCCGCCGGCAGGACACCGGAGCAGGTCCTGTCGATGCTGGCCACCAGCCTGGACCTGGCCGAGCCCGGAGAGCCCGTCACGGCCGGCGCGCTCGTCGCCCGCTTCGCGCCCGAGCGGATGCCGAGGACCCCGTGGCGGATGTGACCATCCACGTCGAGGGCGGCGCGCTCCCGGAGTCCACCGGGCGGTGGCGCCGGGCCGCCGTGGGGGCCGGCCACGCGCTGACGTGGCCGTTCCGCTGGCTCGAGGCGCATCCGATCAAGGGGTCGCTGTTCGGTGGCTACCTGGCTGCCCTCTACCTGGTCATGCGCCACGGGGTCTTCTACGACCGCGAGCGGCTGTTCCCGTGGTTGTTCGTCGGCATCGCCATCCTGGCGCTCGGCACCGACTGGCGACGACTGCTCGAGCTCGTCGCCTATTGGGTCCCGTTCTTCCTGCTGTGGGTGGCCTACGACCTGATCCGGGGCCAGGCCGACAACGGCCGGGCGATCCACGTCACCGGCCCGATCGACGTGGAGAAGGCGCTGTTCCTCGGGAAGATCCCGAACAACGTCCTCCAGGATCGCTTCTACGTCCCCCAACACGTCCAGTGGTGGGAGGTGATCACCGGGGTCACGTACATGAGCCACTTCTTCGTCGTGTACGTGACGGCCGCGGTGCTGTTCCTCCGCGGCAAGGACCGATTCGTCCGCTGGATGACCGCCCTCGTCGTGCTCACCGTCTTCGGCCTGCTCGGCTACTGGCTGTTCCCCATGGCGCCGCCCTGGATGGCCGCCAACAACCTCCACCTCATCCCCGACCTCGCCCGCCCGGGCACCCGCGGCCTCAACCTGCTCCACCTCACCTTCGTCAACCGCCTGTGGGCCCACGGCGCGAACAACTCCGAGATGGTGAACCCGGTCGCGGCCATGCCGTCGCTCCACGCCGGCTACTCGATGCTGTTCAGCTGGTTCTTCTTCAAGCGCACCCGGCGGTGGTGGGTCAAGGCACTCTTGGCGCTCTACCCGCTCGCGATGGCCTTCACCCTGGTGTTCGGCGGCGAGCACTACATGATCGACATCTTCGCCGGCTGGTTGCTGGCCATCCTCTCGGTCGAGCTGAGCGATCACCTCCACGACTGGCGGCAGCTCCGAAGGGTGCGCGCCACCCGGACAGCAGCGACCTCGGCCGAGGACGAAGCGACGCCCGTCGCCGTCTGACGCCCGCGCCCCGACGCCGCCCGTGCCGGATGACCTTGTGACGGGCGCGCTTCGCGTCGCCAACTTCGAGGCTCGTGCGGTTAACCTCGCGGCGCGGTCGGAGCAGGAGGTGAGGAGCTCAATCGTGATCGACGCGCGACGTGTACCGACGGTGGACGTGAGGCGGGCTCGGCTGCTGCTCGGCCTCGTCGTGGGAACCGCGCTCGTGGCCGGATGCGCCAACAGCGGAGCGGTGACCCTCCAGAAGCCCCAGCCGCAGACACAGCCCCTCATCGTCACGACCCCCACGACCCCGACCACGCCGATCGAGGTCACCGTCCCGACGACCATCGCGACGACGACCACGACGTTGCCGCCGGAGACGACGACCAGCACCACGGCCGCTCCCACCACGACGGTCGACCCCTATCTGGTGCCGACCCCCATGTTCCCGATCCCGGCCCTCCGCAAGGGATCCTCGGGCGATCGCGTGGTCGACCTCCAGAACCGTCTCCTGCAGCTGGGGTTCTGGGTCGACGCCGCGGACGGGCACTACGGCCTGGCCACCAGCCAGGCGGTGATGGCGTTCCAGAAGTACTACGGCGTCTCCAACCGCAGCGGCACCGTCGACCAGGCCACGGCCGACGCGCTCAACACCGTCACCACCAAGCCGCGCCCGCAGTCGGCCGACGGCGATCTGATCGAGGTCAACAAGGCGCTCCAGGTCCTCCACATCATCCGGGCCGGGCAGGCCATCTGGACCATCAACGTCTCGACCGGCTCCAGCCACGCCTACACCGAGCTCAGCAAGAAGGAGCCCGGCAAGGTCCTGAAGGGCGATGCCGTCACGCCGGACGGCACCTACAAGGTCACTCGGGAGAAGGCGCAGGGTTGGTGGGAGGGCGAGCTCGGGCGGCTCTACCGGCCGAAGTACTTCCGCGGTGGCATCGCGGTGCACGGCTCGAACAACATCCCCAACTACCCGGCCAGCCACGGCTGCGTGCGGGTCAGCACGCCGGCCATGGACTTCATCTGGGCCCAGGACCTGATGCCGATCGGCACGGTCGTCTGGGTGCACAGCTGAGCGCCGCGCCGCGGCCGACCGCGGTCAGGCAGTCAGGTCGTCGACGAAGCCGCGCAGGCCCTCGGCGTGCGGGGGAAGGCGCTCGGTCCACGTGGTGATGGGGTCGTGGCGCAGGAGGCTGTGCGTGTGCAGCGCGGCATCGAGGATGGCGACACGGTCGTCGAGCTCGGGCGTGCGGCTGACCAGCACGAGCACCCGGTCGCCGTGCCCGGCGATGGTCTCGCCGCTGCCGAACAGCGTCTTCACCTCGTCGGCCAAGGCCACGCGTGCCGCGTTGCGCTCGAACAGCGCGTGCTCGACCAGGGAGGCGTCGACCACCACCAGCGCGTAGACGAGGTCCGGCTCGACACCGAGCGCCGCGCAGTGCTCGTAGACCTGACGCAGCCGGAGCTCGAGGACGCCGACGCGGGCCAGACCGGTGGTCGGGTCGAGGCAGTCGTCGCGGGTGGCGCCGTGGAGGAAGCCGTCGGCCCAGCCGCCCGACAGGGCCACGGCGACCTCGTAGGTGAGCAGGCCCTTGCCGGAGGGACCGCTGATGCGGGCCAGGGACTCCAGCCAGCGGGCGATCTCGGCCAACGGCCATCCGTCGTCACCCGCCTGCCATCCGAACCTGCTGGCCGCGGCGACGAGGTCTCCAGGGCCGCGGTCGGCGGCGATGGCCAGGTCCTCCGCCGCATCGCGCAGGCGGCCGCTGACGCCGACCGGTGCGCCACCGGACGCCGCAGCCCAGGCACGCAGGAGCTCGACGCCTGTCCGTTCGACCAACTGCTTCTTGCGCAACGCCATGAGAGGTCCTCCGGCAGTGTGGACGTCCGGGACGGGTCGGTATGACGCCGTGATGGCGACCGCCGCACTCCGTCCGGCCACCCGCGGCAGTCGGTGGCTACGAGGCAGCGGTGGAGCGGGCGGGGCGGACCCGGAGATGGCGGTCCTCGGCCGTAAGGCAGCGGCCGGTCTCGAGGTCGAACTGCCAGCCGTGCAGATGACAGGTCAGCACACCCTCGCTGACCTCCCCGAAGGTGCACAGGTCGGCTTGGCGATGGGGGCACCATCGCTCCATGACGTAGCCGCCGAGCTCGATCTCCTCGACCTCCGGCGGCGGGGCCAGCCGGTATCGGGCCTCGGCCTCGGCCCGCACGATGCGCTCCTCGGACAGGGACTTGAAGAAGTTGTAGACGAACTCGTTGAACTCCCCCGCCCGCCACGCTCGGAACCGGCACGACAGGAACAGGGCGTTCGACCAGTCCACCGCCTGTGCGGCGACGACGGCCTCCAGCAACGGTCGGGGCAGGTCGAAGGAGAACCCGAAGGGCTCGCCCGTGTGGGCCCGGACCTCGCCGCGGGGGAAGTCCACGAGGATCGCGGCGTCGCCCGAGCGCAGGAGCACGTTCGCGCCCACGCCCTGCCGCAGCGTCGGCGCCGACGCCAGCAGCGGTTCCCACCAGGACTTGAGCGGTCCCAGGAGGTCGGTCGAGGGGGTCGGCCAGGTCGCCTTCTGCTCGGCCAGCCATGGCGCCCAGTCCGCGGCGTAGCGCTCGAGGTAGGCCCGCTTGTCCTCGAAGATGGCGCGGACATCGTCGTCGGGCATCGGGTGGGTGACGGTCAGGTCATCGGGCTGCACGTCGAAGCTCGTCCCCGGAACCGTCAGCCGGGCGGTGTCGACTCCGGCGGCAGCCAGGCGCTCGATGAACACCGTCTGATCAGGGAAGATCGACAGCTCGTCGCCGTCGATCACGTTGAGGTGGAACAGGTCCGGATCGAGGAAGCAGGGCGGCCCGGCCGACGGGACGACCACCCTGGCGCCGACCGCCTCCACGTAGCGCTGGGCCCGAGACAGCTGCGCCTCGATCTTCTGGTCGACCAGGACCCGCATCAACGCGGGCGGGTGGTCGTAGACCATGGGGTACCAGATGGCCCCCGAGTACTGGAGCCACTGGATGTCGACAGGGCGGTCCGCGGTGAGTGGGGCCAGGTCGTGGATCCGGCAGTCGTTCATGTTGAGCAGGCGTACGTCGCCGTCGTCCACGACGAGGGCCGAGTCACCGCCGGGGCCGTCGCTGATCGACGTCTCGATGTGGATGGTGACCGTCAGCCCGTCACCGAGCTCCACCGGCCCGGCATGCCGCGTGCGGACGAAGCGCTCGAAGCCGAGGCTCCGCAGTGTGCGCTCCAGCTCGTCGGTGGGGAAGCCCGGCAGCAGCACCGTCGCTCGCCGGTCGATGTGCTCCGAGAGGAAGGCCAGATCGAGGTGGTCGGCGTGGAGGTGGGAGATGTAGAGGTAGTCGGGTCGCTCGACGGCCTCGCGCACCGACGCCGGCAGCTGATCGTTGCGCGGGAAGACGAACCACGAGCCGAAGAACGCGGGCACGAACCAGGGGTCGCACACGATCGAGGCCCGCTCGGTCTCGATCAGGATCCCGGCGTGACCGATCGAGGTGGCGCGCATCGGCCTCAGGCTGCCGGGAGATCAGCGCCCGGGCAACCAACCCGGACGGGAGGCCGCGACGCCTCGACGACGCTCAGCGGACGGGCGGGTCCGTGAACTGCTGCCCCTGACGGGCGACGTGCTCGGTCCACTGGGTGCCGTCCCAGTAGCGCAGCTCGAAGCGCCCCGAGGGGTCGGGGTACCAGCCGGCCGGCGTGGTGACGACAGGGGCCGGCTCGGGCGCCGGTGCCGGTGCGGGCTCAGGCGCCGGAGCGGGTGACGGCTCGGCCGCCACCGCAGCGCCGGTGGCCACGACGGGGATCTCCTCAGCCGCGGGCGCGGCGTCGTTGGCCGAGTCCGGGGCCACGGCCCATCCAGCCGGCTCCTCGACGGCGGCCGGCGCCTCGCCAGCCGCTCCGGGGACCGCGGCCTCCGCCGCGGTCACCTCGGTCACCTCGACGACGTCGATCACGTCCGTGGCGGAGTCCACACCATCCGTGGCCTCGCCACCGGCATCGGTCAGGGCGGCATCGGCCGCCGCCGCCTCGCCGCCGGCCCAGCCGCCGCCCACAGCCGCGGTCTCCGGTTCCTCGACCGTGGCCTCCTCGGCCGCCGTTGCTCCGACCATCTCCATCTCACCGGTCGGCTCGCCCGACTCCTCCGTCAACTCGTCGCCGGCGCTCCGGCGCAGGAAGGCGGACACGTCCCCGCCGGTCGGGACGATGGCCACGACGTCCCAACCGTCAGCCGCAGCCTCGTTCAGCTTCGTGACCAGGGCCCCGGGATCGTACGACGATGCGCTCACCGAGCTGTACTCGTGCATGGAGCGGCACAGTAGCCCGTTGCGGACGCACCTCGGGGTCCATCCGAACGACCGCCACGTGGGTGCGGAGCCCTCGACCTGGCCGCTCAGGACACGAGCGACAGGACGTCGATGCCCTTGGACGCGCCGTCGTAGATCAGCTCGCCGTCGCGGAGGGCGACGCAGCGGCTGACGGTCTCGAGGTAGGAGAGCTCGTGCGTGGCCACGAGAAGCGTTCGTCCGGCGCCGTGGGCCTCGGTGAGGAGCTCCATGAGTGCCGCTTTGCCGGAGGCGTCGAGCCCGACGAAGGGCTCGTCGACGAGCAGGACGTCGAAGGGGCGGATGAAGGCCATGGCGATCGACGCCTTCTGGCGCAGGCCGCGGCTGAAGCTGGTGGGCAGGTCGTCCGCGCGGTCGTAGAGGCCGAGGTGGTCGAGGAGGTCGGCCGCGTCCTGCTCCCAGTCCTCGTGGCCGTGCAGCCGGGCGACGTACTCGAGGTGCTCCCAGACCGACAGGTCTTCGTAGAACGTCGGCGAGTCCGACAGGTAGGCGAGGGCGGCGCGGGCGGGCAACGAGCCGGCCGCATGGCCGTCGATCAGCACGCTGCCATCGCTGGCGTCGAGGAGGCCGGCCGCCAAGCGGAGGAAGGTGGTCTTCCCGGAACCGTTGTGGCCGACCAGGGCCACGGACTCGCCGTATGGGACGTGCAGATCGAGCGCGGCCAGGGCCGGCCGGTCGCCGTAGACCTTCGAGAGCCCGAGCGCCGACACCGCGCCGGGCGGATGGGTGCGGGCCGGCTTCTCGGCCGCGGCCTTCTTGGGTGCGGTCGGCTCGGCGGCGTTGGCCTTGGCCTTGGTCGGCGCCGCCGCGCCCCCACGTGGCGGCGCCGGCCGCGCTTGGCCCTTGGACGCTCCGGCCCGCTTGGGCGGCTGGGGATGACGGCCGCTCATCGTTCTCCGCTCCCGGCCGCGCGGGCCATTCGCTCGCTGCGCTCGCTCATCGGGCACCCCGGGCCGCGGAGCGGCGGGCCTGCTCCTGCTGGCTCTCCTTCAACATCGACCTCCACCACACCTTCGCCGGCTCGCGGAAGCGGAGCCAGGCCGCGGACAGGCCGACGAGGACGGCGACGGCCATGCCGCCCTGGATCGCCCCGGCCAGCGGGGACAGGCCTCGGTTCTCGGCGCTGCGAGCTGCGAGGACCGGCACCGTGCCGAGGATGCAGACCACGACGGGCCAGACGGTGCGGAACATGATCCGCATCCCGGCCACCTCGGGCGGGAGCATCTGGTTGGTGTCCGACGGTCCCGGATCCGGCTCCTCGCCGGCCACGCTGATGACCGCGCCCGCCCCGGCGGCCCACATGACCGGGAGCGAGACGACGGCGATGATCTCGAGCGCGATGCCCGTGCGGTTGAAGGCATAGGCCACCGCGCCGCCGAAGATCGCGTAGAGGAACAGCAGCAGCGCCGACGCCGGCAGGTGGCGGACGAGGAGTACGCCGCGCTCCTTCGGGATCGAGTCGGCCCGATCCGACTGGTCGATCTCCTGGGCCAGCGGCTCGACGGCGTCCAGTCCGACCAGGTACAGCGCGAGGCCAGCCAGCACGGCGGCGGGCGCGGTGTCGTGGTAGGCGATGTTGAGGCAGCCGGCGGCGATGGCGGTCAGCGCGGCCATGCGCAGCAGACGCACGACCGGGAAGCGAAGGATGCCGTGGAGGTCGCGGCGCCAGATCGTCTCGCGAGGGAAGGGGGGCAGTCGGAACCAGGGGCGGGTGCGGTGCTGCTCCTGCACCAGCTGCCGGCGCAGCACCATCACTGTGCGGAGGTCGCGTACCGTCGCGGCGAACCGGAGCTGGCCGACGAGTGCCGTTCGGCGCTCGGCCGACTCCAGCGAGAGCCTGTTCAGCAGGGAGAGCCCGAGGAGGACCAGCCCGATCACGGCCGGAACGGCGACGACGGCCCACCACTCCTTCTGGAGGGGCCAGATCGCGAGGTGACCGATCGCCGCGAACGGTGACGGCACCGGCCCGACCAGGTCGGCGACGGCCCAGGCGAGGAGGAGCGCCCCGATGACCGTGGCCATCCATCGGGGCAGCCGCAGGCCGCAGGCCACGTAGCCGGCCCCGACGTAGAGCAACCCGACGAGCGCGCCGGCCAGGGCGCCGCTCGCCGCCCACGGCACCAACGTGCCCGGCAGCCGGCGGGCCGCCAGCTGTCCGGCGATGGCTCCGACCACGGCGCCGGCGAAGGCTGCGAATCGGATCTGCTTCAACGCTGGCGACAGCAGCGCCCTGCGGCGGTCGACCGGGGCGAGGAGGACATGGCGGACCTCGGCCTTCTCGAGCGCGAGCGGGCCACCCCGGCTCCCGGATCGCAAACCGACGGCACAGGCCAGTGCGGCGGCGATGCCGATGGCGGCTGGGGCGAGGCGGCGGACGTCGGCCAGTGCGGAGCCGGTCACCTGGTCGTCCCCGACAGCGCTCGACAGGAACAGCACGATGAGCAGTCCGATGCCGCCGGTCAGGTAGGCCCGGTAGAGGGCTTCGAACCATTCGATGCCCGCGATGCGACGGCGTCGGCGGTCTCGCCGGAGGTCGTGCAGGACGGTCGGCGAGACGACGATCGTGTCGGCGTGAGGGGCGAGGTCGGCGTCAGGCACTGCGGAGCGACGCTACTCCCGGCCCTGGGCCGCCGGGCGGGCGGGGTCGGCCGACCATCCCGACCACGAGGGCACGTAGAGGCGGGTGCGCCCGATGCCGGCGCGCTCGAGGGCCAGGAGGTCGGCGCAGGCCGAGACGCCCGATCCGCAGTAGCAGATCACCTCGGTGTCGTCGCCGACGCCAAGGGAGGTGTAGTGCCGCCGCAGCGTCGGCGCGTCATGGAAGCACCCGGTCTCCGGGTCGAGGTTGCCGGCCCACGGGGCGTTGGCCGCGCCCGGGATGTGTCCGGTGCGACGGTCGATCGAGCCGTCCTCGCCGGCGAAGCGGGGCGCTGACCGCGCGTCGAGCACGACGGGCCCTGGGGCGGCGACGGCGGTCGCGATCTCGTCGTGGGAGGCGAGGCGATCGGCCGGCCAAGGCCGCGGCCGGACGGTCGTGGGCGGCCGGGAGGCCCCTCCGCCTGACTCCGGCGGCTCGGGCCAGGCCCGCAGCCCGCCGTCAAGCAGGGCGGCCGGGTGCCCGATGATGCGAAGCATCCAGGCGAGGCGACCGGCCGTGCCGCCGCCGCTGTCGTCGTAGGCGATGACGACGTCGTCCTCGCCGATGCCGAGGCGCCCGAGTGCGGCGGCCAGCTCTTCCGGGGAAGGCAGGGGGTGGCGACCGTCGGTCGGAGCTCCTGGCGTCGAGAGGTCGCGCTCGAGGTCGACGAACGTGGCGCCGGGGATGTGGGCGGCCCTGAAGGCGTCCCGCCCCGACCGCCCGTCGAGGTACCAGCGCACGTCGCCCAGGACGACCTGGTCACGGTGGGCGAGCACCCAGCCGGCGTCGACGATCGGGGGGATCTCCACCGGACCGTGACGCTACCGCCGCCGGTGCCGGCTCAGGCCGAGCGGAACGCCTGCTCGTACACCGCGTACAGGAAGGGTTGCTCGCCCATGCGGGCCATCCACACGGTGTTCACCGCGCTCCAGCTGGCGGTCGTGTGGCCGTAGCTGGCGAGGAGCTTGGGATGCGCGTGCGGCGGGCGCTCGTGCAGGCGGCGGCTGAGCACGGCGAAGGTGACCAGGTCGACGCCCGAGACAGGGGTCTGCCCTGGGAGCGTCGGGTCGTACCGCCCGGTCGAGCCGTTGGCGGTGGCTGCGGGAGCCCGCTCCCGGGGCACCACCGGAACCGGTTCGGTCTGTGCCAGATCGATGATGATGTCGGCCGCGGCGTCCTCGCCCCCTGCCCAGGTATCCACCTGCTCCAGGTCGGTAGCTCGACGTCGCTTGTCGAACAGCCCCATCGACGCTCCTTCCCGTCGTGGTCGGCCAGCCGACGGCGCGAGGGTGGAGGTCGTCCCGTGGCTGCCCAGGTCCTTCGTTCTCCGCAGCGCCCCGGATTGGTCGCCCACGCTATCGGCGGCCTCCGCGCTCCTGGCGTCGGGTGAGGCGTCCGTGGCCGAAGTGCGCCATCAGCGCGCCATGAGTGGCGCGTCTGCGTCAGACTTCGCGTGCGGCGCGGCGCTCGACCTCGGCCAGCACCTCCCGCAGCGGCCGGCCGAGGGCGCGGGCGGCGGCGGCGGCGTCGTCGTGCTCGGCCTTCACCCGGAGCCCGGCCCGCTTGACCCGCACTGCCTGGCCGTCCAGGTCGACGACCAGCTCCTCTCGCCGTTGCGGCCAGCGTTCGACGTTCGTCGCCCTGAGCCCGAGCGATCCCGACTCGGCCAGCAGGACCGCGGCCACGTCCCCGGCCCGCGCCGGATCGCACAGTGCGTGGAGCGTGTGGGCGGGCCGGCCCTTCTTCATGACGATGGGGGTGATCCAGGCGTCGTTGGCACCGGCGGCGAGCAGCGCGGCGAGCGTGTGGGCGAGCACCTCACCCGAGACGTCGTCGAGGTTGGCGGCCAGCTCGACCATCGGCTGGCCGGGCCCGGAGAGCGCGGCGACGCTCGCGTCCGGGGTGGCCGCCCCGATCACCACCTGGACGACGTTGGCCCGGCCCTCCACGTCCCGCCCGCCCGCGCCGTAGCCGATGCGGGCCGGGGTCATCGGTGGGACCGGCCCGCTGCTGGTGGCCAAGCCGGCCAGGAGCGCGGCGCCGGTCGGGGTGGCCAGCTCGACGGGGGACGCGACGCCGGTCACCGGGATGCCGGCCGCGGCCAGGAGGGCCAGCGACGCGGGCGCGGGGTTCGGCAGCTCGCCGTGGCCCGCCCGGACCGTGCCGAGCCCCACGGTGACCGGGCTGGTGCACACCTCGTCGACGTCCAGCAGCTCGAGGGCGGCGCACGTCCCGACGACGTCGACGATGGCGTCGAGCGCGCCGACCTCGTGGAAGTGCACGGCATCGGGCGGGACCCCGTGGAGGTGGCCCTCCGCCTCGGCCAGCGCGGTGAAGACGGCTAGGGCGCGGGCACGGACCCGGGGGGGCAGATCGGCGCCGGCCATGAGCTCACGGAGGTCGGCGAACGTGCGGTGGTGGTCAGGGTCCTCGGGCGCATGGACGACGGCGCGGGTGGCGCGCAGGCCGGCACGCTGCACGGTCTCTGTCCGGAGCTCCCAGCCCGTGACCGGGAGACGGGCGATCAGGCCCCGGACCTCGTCGACATCGGCGCCGGCGTCGAGCAGCGCGCCGAGCGCCATGTCGCCGGCGATGCCGGAGAAGCAGTGGAACCAGGCCCGGGCCACCCGTCGGCGCCCTCAGGCCCGACCGGCCCGCTGGTTGCAGACGCGGGTGACGGCGCAGGCCGCGCCGAAGCCGTTGTCGATGCCGACGACGGTCACACCCTGCGCGCAGGAGCTCAGCATGGCCAGGAGGGCGGTGACGCCGCCGAAGGCCGCGCCGTAGCCGGCGCTCGTCGGCACGGCGATCACCGGTGCCGCGGTCAGGCCGCCGACGACGCTGGCCAGCGCGCCCTCCATGCCGGCCACGACGACGACGGCATCGGCGGCGACCAGCGCGTCGGTGTGCGCGAGGAGGCGGTGGATGCCGGCCACGCCGACGTCGTCCAGGCGGGCAGGTGTGAAGCCGTACGCGCGGAGGACGGCCTCACACTCTGTCGCCACCGGACCGTCGGCCGTCCCCGCGGCCGCGATCACGACCCGCTCCGGCCGTGCGGGATCCGCGGGTCGCCAGACGATGGTCGTGCCCGACACGGCCGCGCCCGGGTGGGCGGCTTCCACGGCCATCCGTTGTTCGTCCGACGCCCGGGTCAGCACCACCGGATCGTCACCGCCCTGGAGGAGCTCGCCCACGATGGCGACGCACTGCTCGGGCGTCTTGCCCGGCCCGTAGACGGCCTCCGGCATGCCTTGGCGCAGCGGTCGGTGGTGGTCGACGCGAGCGAAGCCGAGGTCGGCGTAGGGCAGGCGGCGCAATCGGTCCGCGGCCGCGCCGACGTCGAGCTCGCCGGCGGCGACGGCCGCGAGCAGCTCGCTGAGGGCGGTCGGGTCCACGTCACTATTCTGCCGGGGGTGGCGCCTCTCGATCGTGCCGGCCTGCGGGTCGGCTTCCTCGGCCCACTGGGCACGTTCACCGAGCAGGCGCTTCTCAGCCAGCCCGACCTCGGCGCGGCGGAGCTCGTGCCGTTGGCGTCGATGCCGATCGTGCTGCAGGCCGTTGCGGACGGCCACGTCGACGTCGGCTTCGTCGCCATCGAGAACTCCATCGAGGGCACGGTCAACCTCACGCAGGACGCGTTGATCTTCAACCACGAGCTGCTCATCCAGCGCGAGGTGGTGCTGGACGTCGAGCAGTGCCTCCTCGGCCGTCCGGGGACGGCGGTGAGCGAGATCAAGGTCGTCCTCTCGATCCCGGTGGCCACGGCGCAGTGCCAGCGTTTCTTGTCCGAGCACCTGCCGGGCGCCGAGCTGCGGGCGGCGAACTCGACGGCCGAGGCGGCACGGCAGGTGGGCGAGAACGATGCGCCGGGCGTGGCCGCGATCGCGCCCCGCGTCGCCGGTGAGCTGTACGGCCTCGAGGTGCTGGCCGCGGACATCGCCGACCACGACGGCAACCAGACCCGCTTCGTGGTCGTCGGCCGGGACGACGTGCCCGCCCCGACGGGGCACGACAAGACCTCCGTCGTCGTCTACCAACGCGCCGACGAGCCGGGCAGCCTCATCTCGATCCTGCAGGAGTTCGCGGCGCGCCGCATCAACCTCTCGAAGCTGGAGAGCCGTCCGACGAAGGCCGGTGGTCTGGGGGACTACTGCTTCGTGATCGACGCCGACGGGCACATCGGCGACGAGCTGCTGGCCGACGCCCTGCGCGCGCTGCACGCCAAGCAGGGCGGGGTGAAGTTCCTCGGGTCGTATCCGGCCGCCGGCGCACACGCCACGACGACGCGCGAGCACGCGGACGTCCGCTGGCGCCAGGCCGACGACTGGATGTCGGCCCTCCGCTCCCGCATCCGCTGACGCTCGAGCAGGCCGCGAGCAGGTCGCGAGCGAGCCGGCCGTCCTACTCGCTCGGCGCGACGCGGCTGAACACGCCGACCAGACCGCGCAGCACGAGCGCGGCGCCCGGCACCAGGAGCCACGGCCCGAGAACGAAGCCGTCGACCACGAGCACGGCGCCGGCGCCGATGAGGAATGGCCACAGCGACGAGCTCGGCGGCAGGTGGTGCTCGGCGGTGCCGTCGCCCTCGTCGTGGCGGCGGCGGACCCGGTAGGGCAGCAGCGCGACGATGGCGGCGCCGGAGCACAGCATGAGGAGCGTGACGCCGACGGGCTCCTGCGCGGTTACCCAGTAGAGGAGACCGATCAGGAAGAAGAACAGCGAGAGCCACCACAGCATGCGCTCCTCGACGGTCATGGCAGGTCACCTCCCGTGGGCGGCTCGGCTGCGGCGATCGCGGCGGTCGCAGGATCGGCCGAACGCATGCGCAGGTCGAACACGGGCCGGTTGCTGGTGATCGGCGGGAGCGGGCCGTCGAAGTTGTACGAGGGCGGTGGCGAGCTGGTGGCCCACTCGAGCGTGTAGCCCTCCCACGGATCATCACCTGCCACGGCCCCGCGACGGTGGCTGCGGAACAGGTTGTAGAGCAGGAAGAGGAGCGCGATGCCCTGGATCCCGGCGCCGATGCTCGAGATGAGGTTCAGCGTCCCGAAGCCGTCGCTCTTGTAGTAGGAGGCGACCCGCCGGGGCATGCCGCTCGCGCCGAGCACGTGCTGGACCAGGAACGTCATGTTGAATCCGATGAAGAACAGCCAGAAGTGGATCTTGGCCAGCCGCTCGTCGAGCATCCGTCCCGTGAACTTCGGGTACCAGAAGTAGATCGCCGCGAAGACCCCGAAGACCGAGCCGCCCACGAGCGTGTAGTGGAAGTGCGCGACGACGAAGTAGGTGTCGCTGACGTGGAAGTCGAGCGGGGGCGAGGCCAGCATCACCCCCGTCAGCCCGCCGAGGAGGAAGAGGACGAGGAAGCCCATCGAGAAGAGCATGGGGGGGTTGAAGCGGATCTGGCCGCCCCACATGGACGCGATCCAGTTGACGAACTTGATCCCGGTCGGCACGGCGATGAGGAACGACAGGCCGGAGAAGAAGGGCAGGAGCACGGCGCCCGTCACGAACATGTGGTGCGCCCACACGCCGACCGACAGCGCCGCGATGCCGATGGTGGCGAAGACGAGGCCGGCGTAGCCGAAGAGCGGACGGCGCGCGAACACCGGGATGATCTCGGTGATCACCCCGAAGTACGGCAGGACCACGATGTAGACCTCGGGGTGGCCGAAGAACCAGAACAGGTGCTGCCAGAGGATGGGGACGCCGCCCCCGGCCAGGTCGAACACCTGGCCGCCCAGGTGACGGTCGATGAACAGCAGCGCACCGGCTGCCGTGAGGACGGGGAAGGCCAGGAGCACCAGCACCGACGTCACGACCATGTCCCACGTGAAGATCGGCATGCGGAAGGCGTTCATCGTGGGCATGCGGAGGCAGAACACGGTCGTCAGGATGTTGAGCGCCGTGAGGATGCCGGAGAACCCGGTGAGCACGAGCCCGGAGATCCAGAGGTCGCCGCCGAGGCCGGGTGAGTGCACGGGGTCCGACAGCGGCGTGTAGCCGAACCAGCCGAACGCGGCCGCGCCGCCGGCGGTGGCGAAGCCGGAGACGAGGGTGATGCCGCCGCCCAGGTAGAGCCAGTAGCTGAACGCGTTGAGCCGCGGGAACGCCATGTCCTTGGCGCCGACCTGCAGCGGGATGAGGTAGTTCGCCAGCCCGAAGGCGAAGGGGCCGATGAACAGGAACAGCATGATCGTCCCGTGCATCGTGAACAGCTGGTTGTAGGTGTCGTTGGAGACGAGGTGCTCCTCGGGCTGCGCCAGCTGCGCCCGCATCATCGAGGCCAGGAGACCGCCGATCAGGAAGAAGATGAAGGCGGTGACCATGTAGCTCAGGCCGATGCGCTTGTGGTCGGTCGAGGTCAGCCACGCGAGCATCCCCCTGGGCTCTGGCTCCGGGACCGGGACCGGCGGCTCGACGGCGACGGGATCGACGACGGCGGTCATGTCGTCCGCTCCGCCTTCTTGTCGGCCAGCCACGACTCGAAGTCGGCCTGGGACATCGCCTGCACCTCGAAGTCCATCGTCCAGTGGTCGAGCCCGCAGAACTCGGCGCACCGGCCCGTCCACGTGCCGGTGCGGGTGACGTTGACGTCGATCGCGTTGTGCACGCCCGGGATCAGGTCCCGCTTCTCGAGGAACTCCGGCACCCAGAACGAGTGGATGACGTCCGGCGATGCGAGATCGAGCTGGACGGTCGACCCGACGGGCAGCGCGAGGACGGCGGGTGAGCCGTCCTCGCCGGGGACGCTGACGACACCGTCGGCGCGGTAGGCGAACTTCCAGCCCCACTGGTACCCGACGACGTCGACCACGAGGTCCGGGTCGCGGGCCAGCGCGTTGACCTTGCGCTCCGTGGCGACGGTGAACGCGAAGAGGCCGGCCACGATGGCCACCGGTATCGCCGTGCACACCACTTCGAGGACGGTGTGCCCGCTCTGCTGGTCGGGCAGGCGGTCGTCTCGACGACGGAACCGGACGATGGAGTAGAGGATCAGCGCGAGGGTGACACCACCGACGACGGCGGCCGCGGCCAGGGAGATCCGCCACAACCGGGCGGAGTGCTCGGCCTGGGTGGTCGCCGCCTCCGGCAGGCCGTGCGTCGTGCAGCCCGTGAGGAGCCCGCAGCCGGCTAGGAGAGCCGCCGCCCGCCGTGGGCTCACGGGGTCGTCCTCACCATCGGGGCGGTGCTGCCGGCCCGCGTGAAGGCCGTGTCGGTTCGCCACCAGCGGTAGCAGGCGATGGCGATGGCGACCAGCGCGATCAGGTCGCCTCCGGCCCAGAGGATGCCGGCGCCCAGCCGCTGCTCGGCCACCGGGTCGGCTCCGGCGGCCAGCGCCAGGCGGACCGAGACGGGGCTGCCGAGCGGCGGGTCGGCCCCCATCAGCGCGACGGCCAGGAGGGCGTGGAGCGGCAGGATCATGATCAGCAGGGCCACTCGCGCCGGGTGGGGTACGCGCACAGGTGCCGGGTCGAAGCCCACCAGCGGCCAGAAGAACAGCAGCCCGATCAGCACCAGGTGGGCGTGCACCAGCAGGTGCACGGGTGGCATGGTCAGCGACCACGCGTACAGCGGTGTCGCGTACATCGCCACCACGGTCACGGTGAAGATGGCGCCGGCGACGACCGGGTGGGCCAGCACCTGGACCGGGCGGACCGTCGACCACCGTCGGACGACGGCGCGGGCCGGAGGGGCGGACGTCCGCAGACCCAGGCTCAACGGCGCGGCCAGCACGACGCCCAGGGGCACGACGAGGGCGAGCAACAGGTGCTGCGTGGCGTGGGCGCTGAAGCGGGAGAGGTCGTTCGCGGCCACCCAGCCGTTCGAGGCGAAGATGGCCGCGACGGCCGCTGTCGCAGCAGCGATCGAGCGGCTGGCCGGCCAGTGAGCCCCGGCACGGGTCACCCGGCGCACGCCGCGCGTGTACCAGAGCAGGGCCAGCCCGATCACGACGAGAGCCGCCGGGTCCACGGCGAGGGAGAGGTCGACCGCAGCCAGCGGGCCCATGCGCGGCACCGTAGTCGCCCGGCGCGCGGGGCCGACCCGACGGTCGGGATGGGACGGTCAACGGACGTCCGCTCCGTCCCGGACCCTTCGCGTGACCTGCGTAGTGTGGGCGCATGGGCGCGACCGTGGCGCCGGTCGTCCGCCGGCCGAACCCCACCGCGACGGGCATCGCCATCTGGCTCGCCTCCGAGGTCATGTTCTTCGGCGGCCTGTTCGCGGCGTACTTCGCCATCCGCGCCGCCAACGATGACTGGCCGCCCCACGGCATCCACCTCGACACGGTTCGCGCCGGCCTGTTCACGCTCGTCCTCGTGGCGTCGAGCCTCACGCTCCACACGGCCGAGCGGGGCAGCCGCCGGGGGACGCGCACGTGGACGCTGGCGACGCTCGTCCTCGGTGCCGTCTTCCTCGCCAACCAGGCTGCGGAGTGGGCGAGCAACGACTTCAGCGTCTCCACCAACGCCTACGGCAGCATGTACTACGCGCTGACCGGGTTCCACGGCCTGCACGTCGCCGTCGGTCTCGTGCTGCTCGCCATCGTCGGGCTCCGCGACCCCGACGCGCCCTCGTCGGTGCCCGGGCTGCGCCAGGCCACCACCTGGTACTGGCACTTCGTCGACGTGGTGTGGGTCCTCCTCTTCAGCACCATCTTCTTGATCCGATGAGCTCGCCGGGTGGTCGTCGTGAAGGTGGTCGTCGACGGCTGCTGACGGCGGGCGGCCTGGGGGCGTGCCTCGCGGTGGGCGCCCTGGTCTTCGTGGCCTCGTACGCGGCTGGGCAGACCCCGGGTGCGAGCGACGGCGCCGAGGATCCCGAGCTGGTCGCCGCCGGCCGTGCGCTGTACCAGACGGGGTGCTCGTCGTGCCACGGGGAGGACGCCAAGGGATCGGACCAGGTGCCGTCCCTGGTCGGCGTCGGCGCGGCGGCCGCGGACTTCCAGCTCCGCACCGGCCGGATGCCGTTGCCGGTCATCGGCGAGCAGGCCGTGCGCAAACCTCCGGCCTACAGCGACGCGGACATCGAGGCGCTGGTGGCCTACGTCGCGTCGCTCGGACCCGGCCCGGCGATCCCCACCGTCGACGTGGCCACGGCGGACGTCGTCAACGGCGGTGACCTCTTCCGGGCCAACTGCGCGGCGTGCCACAACGCGGCCGGCGTCGGCGGCGCGCTCTCCTACGGGCACCACGCGCCGCCGCTGTTGTCGGCGACGCCGACGGAGGTGGTCGAGGCCATGCGCACCGGCCCCGGTCAGATGCCCGTGTTCGGCGAGGACACCTTCACCGACGAGCAGGCCACCGACATCGCGGCCTACGTGACCGGCTCCCTGCAGCACCCGGACAACCGGGGTGGGTTCCCGCTCGGGTCGACCGGGCCGGTCCCCGAGGGCTTCGTGGCCTGGACGGTCGGGATCGTCGTCATCGGCGCGGCGCTGCGCTGGATCGTGCGGGGATTGCGGACTCGCCGTGCCTGAGCGGGAACCGCAGGACCAGACGCCCACCACCCGGGTGCCGGTGATCGCCTTCGTGGTGAGCATCGCCGCCGCGCTGGGTCTGGCCGTCGTCTACTGGGCCGGTGGGCAACCCCAATGGGAGGGGGCGCTGC
>JBKPRL010000164.1:0-8898 GCA_046734535.1 bacterium
CGGTTCATCTCGTACGGGATGCCATATTCGCCGAGGAGCATGGGCAGGCCGCCCATCCGCTCCTCGTTGACCGTGGCCAGCGCGCGCAGCTCCTCGCCGTAGACCGCGGCCAGGCCCTCCCCGTCGACGGTGCCCCGGTACTCGTGTTCGCCGACCGTGCGGGTGCCGAGGGCGACGATGTCGTACCAGTGGCGGGCGTTGACGACGAGCGGGTCGGGGTCGTCCCAGGGCGTCTCGATGTCCCACGGTGAGCCCTCGATGAAGAGCAGGCAATCAGGGTGGACCTCGCGCAGGCAGTCACGGAAGCGGCGGATGAACGGGACGTGGAAGTCGCCGAAGGGGTTGATGCGCCGGCCGTCGAGCTCACGGAAGCGGTCGGGCGCGGCCAGCTCGGGCCGGCCGTCGCGGTCGAGGGTCCAGATCCCGGCCCGTTGCCACGGGCAACCGTGCCGCCAGATGGACCGGCCGTTCGGGTTCAGGACCTCACCGTCCTCCCTCCGGACGGTGACCCCGTCGCCCGCGGCGAGGTGCTCCAGCGGGCTCCAGGGCGCCGGCCCGTCCTGGTCGAAGAACCGTCGGGCCGTGGTGAGGCTGCGGGCGCTGCGGCCGATGTAGCCGTTCCCTGGTTCGTTCAGCGTGTCGTAGCCGAGCACGTTGTCGAGGTGGGCGATGCGCTCGGCCACCGCGGCCACGGCGCCGATGTAGCGGTCCTGCAGCTCCTGCTGGACGCCGGCGAGCTCCGGACAGAAGGTGTCGCCCCCGTAGAACACCGTCCACATGGTCGCTACCGGCACCCGCTGGTAGTTCTCGCTCCAGTCCTGTGCGTCCAGCCCGACCGCGCCGGCCTCGACGAAGTGCTCCGGCGCCAGGCCCACCAGGTCGAAGCACCAGAGCGGCGCGCCGTCGCCCCCGGTCCACCGGCTCCACACGTCGTGGTGCGGGTCCACGAACACCCACAACCCGTGGCGCCCGGCCCGGCGCACGACCTCGGCGTAGTAGTCCAGGTAGGCCTCGTCGTACTCCCCCGGTCCGGCGTGCTCGATGGCCTCCCAGGTGGTCAGCAGGCGCAGGCAGTTCAGCCCCCAGCCGGCGATGCGCTCCAGGTGGCCATCGACCTCCTCGAGGGGGGCCGGCCGCCCGACGAAGGACACGTCGGCCCAGCCCTCGATGGGCACACCGAGGTGGGTGGAACCCGGCGGATCGGCCGGCACCTTGGACGACCCGCCCAGGTTGACCCCGCGGAGCAGTGTGGACCGGCCTCGGCGGTCGACCAGCCAGCCGTCGGAGATGGTGAACCCGTGGGCCACGGAGCGGCTCAGCGGTCCTCGGTCAGCACCTCGCCGACGATATGCCGCGGCCGGCCGGGGTGCTTGCCCGTCAGCGCCGGGAGCCTTTAGCCTGTCGCCTTCCAGCCCCGGACAGGTGTCCGACTCTAAGGGGGAGTAACAGACAAATGGCCAAGATCACCGTGCGCCACGTGGCCGCGCTGTTCGCAGGCCTTTCGTTGCTGGCCGCAGCATGCGGCAGCGACAAGGGCAGCAGCAGTGACACCACCGGAGCGCCCGCGACGGAAGCAGCCACCACGGAGGCCGCCACGGCCACCACGGAGGCAGCCGGCGCATCGACCACCGCAGCCGCCGCCGGCGGCGCCACCGCCGGTGCGCTCGCCGGCATGAAGGGCACCACGCCGCTTGTCGAGCTGGGCCAGGACTTCAAGGACAAGCTCCTCAAGGTCGACCCGTCGCTCAAGGACTACAACTACGCGGCCGAGACCTACGACGCGGTCACCATCATCGCCCTGGCGGCGGAGAAGGCCAAGACGGACGGGGTCGACTACGCCAAGGAGATCAACGGGATCACCCGTGACGGCGAGAAGTGCAAGGACTTCGCGACCTGCAAGGCGGTCCTCGACAAGGGCGGCGATCCCGACTACGACGGCCAGTCCGGTCCGCTCGAGTTCGCCGGCAACGGCGAGCCGCTCCAGGCCAGCTACGGCCTGCTCGAGTTCGGTGGCAACGACCGCCTGGACGACGCCAAGACCACCTACATCGCGGCGACCGCGCCGGCAGACGCTGACGTGCCGCAGGTCCCGGTCGAGGGCACCCGCGCCGGTGACGGCAAGCTCGTCATCGGCACGATCCTGCCGCAGACCGGCTCCCTCGCCTTCCTCGGCCCACCGGAGTTCGCCGGCTTCGACCTCGCCATCAGCGACATCAACGCGGCCGGTGGTGTGCTCGGCCAGCCGGTGACGGGCATCAAGGGTGACTCGGGCGACGCCACGACGGACACCGCCAACCAGACGGTGGACCGCCTGCTGTCGCAGAACGTCGACGCCATCATCGGCGCCGCCTCCTCTGGCGTCTCGCTGACGGTCATCGACAAGATCACGGGCGCCGGCGTGGTCCAGTTCTCGCCGGCCAACACCTCGAAGAAGCTGTCGGACTACCCCGACAAGGGCCTGTACTTCCGCACGGCCCCGTCGGACATCTTGCAGGGCGCCGTGATCGGCGGCGTCATCGCCGATGACGGCAACGCCACGGTGGGCATCATCGCCCGCAACGACGCCTACGGCACCGGCCTGCTCGACGACACCAAGAAGGCGCTGGCCGACGCTGGCGTCAAGGTGGTCGCCGAGAAGGTGTACGACGAGAAGGCACAGACCTTCGACGCCGAGGTCGACGAGATCGCCGCGGCCGACCCGGACGCGGTCCTGGTCATCGGCTTCGACGAGAGCTCTCGCATCCTCACCACCATGGTGGAGAAGGGCGTGGGCCCGACCAAGAAGGCCGTCTACGGCGTGGACGGCAACATGGGCAACGCTCTCGGCGAGGCCTTCGACGCCGGCAAGTAGACGTCGGTTCGCAAGCGGAGCTTGCTCACCGAATAGGAGGGCCCCGGCCATCGGCCGGGGCCCTTTCGCGTCGGACGGCCTCTGGCCGGCCCAGCTGTTGACTCACGACCGGCAGAGCCGGATCGTTCGCCGGCGGGGCTCCGGCAGAGCCTCTGCCCCCGCTCCACCGCCCGGTTGCGAGGCGAACCTCAATCGACTTTGGCCAGGGTACCCAGGTAGAGGTCGATGACCTTGGGATCGGCCAGCAGCTCCCGGCCGGTGCCGGTGTAGGCGTTGCGACCCTGGTCGAGCACGTAGCCCCGGTCGCACACCTGGAGGCAGCGGCGGGCGTTCTGCTCGACCATCAGGATGGCCACGCCGGTCTCGTTGATCTGCCGGCACTGGATGAAGACCTGGTCCTGCAGGGCGGGCGAGAGGCCAGCCGAGGGCTCGTCGAGCAGCAGCACCTTCGGGTCGAGCATGAGCGCCCGCCCCATGGCCACCATCTGGCGCTCGCCGCCGGACAGGGAGCCGGACCGTTGGTCGGCCCGCTCGCCGAGGCGGGGGAAGAGCGTGGTCACGTACTCGAAGCGGTCGCCGAAGCGGTTGGGCTGCAGGAAGCAACCCATCTCCAGGTTCTCCCGCACGGTCAGGCTGGGGAACACGTTCCGGGTCTGGGGAACGAAGCCGACCCCCCGGGCCACGAGCTCGTACGCCTTGTGACCCGTGATGTCGTCGCCGTCGAGGGTGACCGTGCCCGAGCGGATGTGGACCAGTCCCAGGACGGCCTTCAGCAGCGTCGACTTGCCGGCGCCGTTCGGGCCGATGATGCCGACGAACTCGCCAGTCGCCAGGGTCAGGTTGCAGCCGTTGAGGATGTTCACCTCGGGGACGTAGCCCGCGACGAGCTCGACGGCCTCGATGACGCTCTCAGCCATCGCCCGGCCCCAGGTCCATGTCGTGGTGCGCACCGAGGTAGGCGTCGATGACCTGCTGGTTCGCCGCGATCGACAATGGCGGCCCCTCCGCGATGATCGAACCTTCGGCCATGACCACCACCCAGTCGCTGATGTCGCGCACCACGTCCATGTCGTGCTCCACGAAGATCACCGTACGACCCTCGTCCCGCAGCGACTTCACGTGGCCGAGGAGGCTCTGCGTGAGCGCCGGGTTCACGCCCGCCATGGGCTCGTCCAGCATGATCAGGCGGGGATCGGCCATCAGTGCGCGGGCCATCTCCAGCAGCTTGCGCTGGCCGCCGGAGAGGTTGCCGGCGAACTCGTCTCGCATGTGGGCGAGCCGGAAGCGCTCGAGCAGTCCCTCGGCCTTGGCCTCGATCTCCTTCTCCTTGGCCCGCCACAGCGGCTTGAGCAACCCTCGGAAGACGTTCTCGCCCCCCTGGTCGGTGGCACCGAGCTTCATGTTCTCGATGACGGACAAGCGGGTGAGGGCCTTCGTGAGCTGGAACGTGCGCACCATGCCGAGGCGGGCGGTCTTGTAGGCAGCGATCCCGTTCATCTCCCCGCCGTCGAAGACCCAGCGTCCCTGGTCGGGATCGTCGAAGCCGGTCAGCAGGTTGAAGAACGTGGTCTTGCCGGCGCCGTTGGGCCCGATCAGGGCGGTGATGCGTCCCCGTTGGAACTCGACGTGGTCGACGTCCACCGCGGTGAGGCCGCCGAAGTTCCGCCGGATGCCGTCGGCCACGAGGATGGGGTCCGGCTTGGCCACACCCGGCTCCCACGCGACGCCGGCGAAGGGCGACGGCGCGGCGAGGTCAGCGGACATCGAACACCTGCTCGCGCTTGTCCCCGAAGATGCCCTGCGGCCGGTAGACGACCAGCAGCACGAGGCCGATCCCGACGAGGATGAACTTGACCTGACCGAAGTTGTTGTCGTCCAAGATGATCCACCCGGGCATCGTGTAGTGGGCCGTCAGCTCCGCCAGCACGTTGTCGACGAACGCGATGAGGAACCAGAAGATCATCGCGCCGATGATCGGACCCTTCACCCTCGCCACCCCGCCCAGGATGAGGATCGTGTAGGCGAAGAACGTGAGGGCGGTGCTGTAGTTGTTCGGCTGCGCGACCTGGTTGCCGACGGCGATCACCATGCCGCCGAAGGCGCCGATGATGCCGCCGATGATCAGGCTCTGCATCTTGAAGGTGAAGACGTTCTTGCCCAGGCTGCGGGCCGCGTCCTCGTCCTCCCGGATGCTCTTGATGACCCGGCCCCAGGGGCTGCGCATGAGGTAGTAGACGTACGCCGACGCCAGCGCCACCAGGATCCAGCCGCAGATGATGATGAACAGGTCGTACTGGTTGAACCTCTGGGCGAAGAGGCTGAAGCGGTGGGCACCGATGGGGTTGACCGATCGCAGGTCGCCCGTGAAGTTCTGCAGGCCGTCGTTGCCGCCGGTGAGCCACGTGAAGCGCACCGAGTTGAGCGAGATGCGCACGATCTCCGACGCCGCGATCGTGACGATGGCGAGGTAGTCCGCCCGCAGGCGCAGGGTGGGGATGCCGAGAAGCAGGGCCAGCACGATGGCCGCGGTGAGCAGCACGGGGATGGTGGCCCAGAACGACCAGCCGTAGCGGTTGACGGGGATGGCGACGGCGTAGGCGCCGGCCGCGGCGAAGGCGGCCTGGCCGAAGTTGAGCAGGCCCGTGTAGCCGAAGTGGACGTTGAGGCCCTGGGCGATGAGCGCGTAGGCGATGGCGTTGATGCTGATCGCCGTGTAGAGAGCGTTCGAGAAGATGAGCGACCAGTCCATCGCCTAGCCCACCCGTTCCTTCCTGCCGAGGATGCCCTGCGGTCGGATGAGCAGGATGAGGATCAACGCCAACAGGGCGCCGATGTTCTTCAGCTCGATGACGCTCGGCAGCACCCAGGTCCACAGCTCGACGAACAGGCCGATCAGGACGCCGCCCACCAGTGCTCCGAAGGGGTTGCCCAGGCCGCCGAGCGTGATGGCGGCGAACATGAGGAGCAGGAGGCTGAACCCCATGTCCCAACGAACCTGCTGCTCGAGGCCGAGCAGGATCCCGCCCAACCCGGCCAGGCCGGCACCGACCACCCACACGATGAGGATGATCCGGTCCGTGTTGATGCCGGTGGTCGAGGCCAGGTCAGGGTTGTCGGAGACGGCCCGAATGGCCTTGCCGGTCCTCGTGCGCAGGAGCCAGTAGGCCACCCCGAGCGCGGCCAGGACGCAGATCGACATCGCGACCATGGAGCGGGCGGTCAGGTCGACCGGTCCGATCTTCTTGGCCGACTGCACGGCGTACTGGCGGTAGGCCCGCGAGCGCCCCCCGAACGCGAACTGGAAGATGTAGCGAGCGGAGATGCCGATGCCGATCGTCACGATCATCATCGAGGTCAGGCCGACGCCCCGGCGTCTGAGCGGTTTGAAGATCAACCCCTCCGACAGGCCACCCGCGATCATGGCGGCCAGGATGCCGAGGACGGCCGCGACGAGGATGTGGAGCTTCGGGCCGTACTGGTTGAAGTACCAGGCCACGATGGCCCCGAGGGCGACGAGCTCGCCGTGGGCGAAGTTGGACAGGCCGGTGGTGCCGTAGATCAACGACAGGCCGACGGCGCAGATGGAGATGATGAGCCCGAACTTGATGCCGTTGGCGATGGTCTGGGGGAGGATGCTGAGCCGGCTCTCCTTCTGCCGCAGATCCTTGCCGAGGAAGTAGTTGGCCGTCTGCGTCTCGCCCGGGCGCACGTTGACGGTGCGCTCGGAGGGGGTATCGGACCGGACGGTGACGCCCTTCGGGAGCGTGGACTCGTCCAGGGTCACCGTGTAGTCCCCGGGGCTCGGCAGGGGGATCTCATACGCGCCCTGGTCGTCGGTCGTCGCGTCGGCGATGGCCTCGCCACCGACCGCGGCGACCGAGATCTTGACGCCGGGCACCGGGTCGCGCACCCGCTTGCCGTTCTCCTCGCGCTCGTTGAACACCCGCCCACGGATCGACTCGGCCGCCTGCGCCGCCGCTCGGCCGGGGGCGAGGGATACGAGGGCGAGGAGCGCGATGGCCAACGCCAACGGCTGGATGACGGACGTGCGCACCAACCGCTTCGTCAAGACCTCGAGCCCCCCTTCCCCGCTCCCCTGCGGAGTCCGGCGCACCCTAGTCACTCCCGCGGTGGAGGGTGGGCGATCGCGACGGCCACGTAGGGTGGCTGGGTGGACCCGACCAGCACCATGATCCCCCAGCCCACCTTGCTCGAGCACTCGTCGGGATCCTGCGAGCTGCTCCTCATCCGCCACGGCCGCTCCGCCGACGTCGTGCCCGGCAGCGAGGAGGCCTCTGACCCGGGACTGCACCCCGACGGCGAGGCGCAGGTGGCCGCGCTGGCCGACCGGCTGCGCACCAAGACCATCGACGCCGTCTACGCCTCTCACCTCAAGCGCGCCGTGGACACGGGCGCCGCGCTGGCCACGCCCCGCGGTCTGCCGGTGGAGCAGGACCCCGACCTCCAGGAGGTGCTGCTCGGGGACTGGGGTCAGGGTGAGTTCCGCCGCCGCGCCGCCGTGCGCGACCCGGAGTGGCTCGAGTGGTCCCGGACCCGTCGCTGGGACGGCATCCCCGGAGGGGAGGGCGACGACGCGCTGCGGCGGCGGGTCGTCGCCGCGGTCGAGCGGCTGACCGAGCGCCACCGCGGCCAGACCATCGCGGTCGTCGCGCACGGCGGGGTGATCAACGCCTACCTGGCCGATGTGCTCGGTCTACCGGTCAGCCTCTGGCTGACCGTCGAGAACACCAGCATCACCGTCGTCCGCGTGGACGAGGGCGGCCACCACGTCGTCGTCGCCAACGACTGCCACCACCTCTACGACCCGGTCCTCGGGGCGCCCGGGACGAGCCGGTAGGTTGCCGACGTGGCCAGCGCCCACCCCAGCCCGACGCCGAACCCCGACGCCCTGAAGTTCACCCTCGACGTCACCCTGGGCTCGATGATCAACGTCGCCGCGGGTGAGGAGCCGGACACCGACTTCACGCGGGAGGTCCTCGCCGCGCCCGGGGTCGCGAACGTGTTCGGCGTCAACGACTTCGTGACGGTGACCCGCCAGCCGGGCGCGGACTGGGACCCGATCATCGCCGCCGTACAGGCCGCGGCGGCCGAGCACCTCTGACCGGCGGGGCCGTCACGGTGGGCACCATCGTTGCGGACGACCGAATCCCACGCGTAGGATTCGCCCAGGCGGAGACGAACGGCCTCGTGCCGCGCGGGAGGTCTCCACATCATGAAAATCACGTTGAGGCAGGTGCTGCTCTGGCTCATCATCGCCTTCATCATCCTTTTCATCTGGAACGACCCCGCGGGCGCCGGCACGGCGATCGGTAACTTCTTCCACGACGTCGGCAACTTCTTCACCAACCTGTTCGACAAGTTCGCGTCCTTCATCTCGTCGTGGTCCGGCAGCAGCAAGTAGTCGCGGAGTCGCCCCATGCCCAACCAGAGCCTGCTGGAGATGCTGCTCCCGACGCCGGATCAGATCGTCCGCTCGTACCTGACGACTGACGAGAACCTCGTCCTCGTCGACCGCCCGTCGACCAACGCGTTCATCGTCGAAGCCTCCCGCCAGCTCATCCTCTTCGCGATCGTCGTGCTGCTGCTGGTCGCGTGGGTGGGCGCGGGCGGCAGCACCATGGTGGCCGCCGTCGGGTTCATCATCGTCGACCTCATGATCTTCTACCTGGTCCTGCGCCGGCTGCAGTGGTGGTACGTCCGCTACGTCCTCACCGACTTCCGGGTGGTGCACACCTGGGGCATCCTCAAGCGCCATGTCGCGTGGATCCCGTGGGCCAAGGTCACCGACGTCTCCATGACGCAGAGCTGGCTGGGCCGCCTGCTCGGCTACGCCACGGTCCGCATCGAGTCCGCCAACGAGGCCTCGGGCCTCGGCGTCATCAGCGACCTGCGCCAACCCCTGCTCTTCTACCGGACCATCTCGGAGATGGTGGAGGCCAAGCAGGGCAAGACGGTCCCGTACTGGATGCAGCTGGCCGGCCGGGCGCCGCAGGCGCCGCCGGACGTCGTCATCAACGACTGAGTTT
>JBKPRL010000165.1:0-7379 GCA_046734535.1 bacterium
GGATGGCGCTCACGCCGAGCGCCGCGCCCACAACAGATCGTCCCTTGATCGGTCCCATGCCCACCTCCGATCGCTGTCTCGAGCGTAGCCGCGGCCCCGGGGCCGTGCCGGGCCGTGGCCTGTTCGTTCCGCCGCCCACCAGCCCCGGCCACCGCGCGCGGTCGCTGGAGCTGCGGCCCGCGCAGCCACCGGTGCGGCTCCGCCCGGGCGCGCTGCCGTCTCCCCGCGGGATCCCCGGAACGCCCGGCTCAGCTCGACGCGGCGCCGCGCGGTGACCCGTGCCGGCCGTGTTGCCCGCGCTGTGTGGGCACGCGCTGGCACGCGCTGGCCGAGTCTTGACCCTCCATTGACATGCGGAATCCCTGTGCTTTACCGTCCCTCTTGTTCCGCCGACAGGACACCTGGTGCGTCGGTGGTGAAGGGGAGGAGGGCGACACGAGGAGCGGGCGCTTCGCGTCACCCCAACACGCACCACAGCGTGGGCGGGCACGGCGAGCGTCGTACATCTAGTAAAAGCACGCGCTGATCCGTCGTCTCCACGCGCCTCGCTTGCGAGCTGTCGTCCGGCGTCTTTGTGTCAGTGCGACTGGTTTCTACTCGCGCGCCGCAACGCCGGCACCGACGGCTCGGGCGCGGAAGTCGAGGGTCGAAGGAGCAGTCCTTGTCGCCATCGCGATGGTGGCCTCAGTGCCAGCACGTTCCCACACCACACGCCCACCCCTTCGCCGGCGCCCCTCCAGGCGTGTCCAAGATCACACCGGCCGCCTGGTCGATCGGCGTATCTGCACACCGCATAACGCGCTCATGTGATCCGGTGATTGGGGAATCATGTCGCCTCGGGCCTGAAGCCATGCTGAATGACCCCGCCTCGCGCTGGTCCGGCCGCGCCGAGTGCCGGCGCGATCTCTTGTTGGATTCCGTTCTTGTCGAGCCCAGGGCCCTTGCGGGTCATCGGCCCATGGCGGCCGTGCCGCGCTCGTGCAGCCATCTGACCGGCTCCTGTACATCCGGCCTGACCGCACTCCACCAGGTACCCGACTTCTCTTCCATGGCCGCCGGATGCGGACGGCCCGCAGGTCAGCATGCAGACAGGGCGCTCGTGCCCCACGACCCCGCCCACCACTCGCAGGGAGGTTCCCGCCAATGATGCGTTGGATCGTCGGGACGAGCCTCAAGGCTCGTCGGGCTGTCGTGGCCATCGCCGTGGTGATCATGGTGTTCGGCGTCTGGACCCTCCGCCGCGCGGAGACCGACGTGCTGCCGGAGTTCGCCCCGGTCACCGTCGACGTCCAGACCGAGGCGCTGGGCCTCTCTGCCGAGGAGGTGGAGCAGCTGATCACGGTGCCGCTCGAGCAGGACCTCCTCGATGGAGTCGCGTGGCTGGACCACATCGAGTCGAAGTCGGTGCCCGGTCTGTCGTCGGTGCACATGATCTTCGAAAAGGGCACCGACCTCTATCGCGCGCGGCAGGTCGTCCAGGAGCGCATCAGCCAGGCGGCCGGTCTTCCGCAGGTGTCCCGGCCTCCCCAGATGTTGCAGCCGCAATCATCGACGGCTCGGACGTCGATCATCGCGCTCTCGTCGAAGAAGATGTCACCGCTGCAGATCGGCGTGCTGGCCCGCTGGACGATCCGTCCCCGCCTCCTGGCTGTGCCGGGGGTGTCCAACGTCGCGATCTGGGGGCAGCGCGAGCGCCAGCTGCAGGTGCAGGTGGATCCGGCCAAGCTGCGGGACAAGAACGTGACCCTCGAGCAGGTCATCGGATCGACGGGCAACGCCCTGTGGGTGTCGCCGCTCACCTTCCTCGAGGCGTCCAGCCCGGGGACCGGCGGCTTCATCGACACGCCGACGCAGCGCATCGGCATCCAGCACAACCTGCCCATCATCAGGCCGGCCGACCTCGCCCAGATCACCATCGACGACTCGAAGGGCCTGACGCTCGGTGATGTCGCCACCGTGGTCGAGGATCACCAGCCGCTCATCGGCGACGCGGTCCTGACCGGCAACGACGCGTCCCCCGACTCGTTCCTCGTCGTCGTCGACAAGCTGCCGTATGCCAACACCGCCGAGGTGCAGAAGGGCGTCAACGCGGCCCTCGACGAGCTCCGCCCCGCCCTCGGTGACCTGCACACCGACGCGTCCGTCTTCCGGCCCACGGCCTACTCGGACAAGGCGCAGGACAACCTGGTCCGGTCGGCCATCGCCGGCGGGATCCTCCTGGTCGTGGCCCTGTTCCTGCTCCTCTACTCGTGGCGGGCCGCGCTGACGGCGCTCTTCTCGGTGGCGTTCTCGTTCGTGGTCGCCGGCCTTGTCGTCGACGCCTTCGGCACGTCCTTCAACGCGGTCATCATCGCCGGCCTGGCGATCGCGCTGGCCCTCGTCATCGACGACGCCGTGAGCAACGTCGACCGGACCGCAACCCGCCTGCGCGAGCAGGCCGACGCGACCAAGGGTGGGCCCACCGTGGCCGGCACCTACCTGGCCGCGACGGTCGAGACCGCTCGATCGGCGCTCTGGGCGTCGGTGATCTTCGCCTTGGCGCTCGTCCCGCTGTTCCTCATCAACGGCCTGTCGGGCGACTCCTTCTACCCGCCCATGGCGGCCGCGGCCCTGCTGGCTGTCGTCGCCTCGCTCCTCACAGCCACGACTGTGGCGCCGGCTCTCGGGCTCCTGCTGTCGCGCGGGCACGAGCTGCGGCGGGAGTCCCCGGTCGTCCGTGGCATCAAGGGCGTGTACAGCGCGGTGTTCGCCCCTGTCGTGCGCACGCCCATCCCGGCCTTCGTGGCGATGGGCGTGCTCGTCATCGGCGCCGCCTTCGTGGTGCCGACGTTCAAGAAGTCCCTGTTGCCGGACCTCCACGACACCAACCTGCTGGTGAAGTGGGATGGCCCACACGGCACCTCGCTGCCCGAGATGGACCGCATCACCTCACGGGCGGCCACCGAGCTCCGCGCCCTCCCCGGGGTCAAGAACGTTGGCGCCCAGGTCGGCCAGGCGTCGCTCGGCGACGCGCCCGTCGGCTCGGACTCGGCCGAGATGTGGGTGAGCGTCGACCCCTCGGCGAACTACGGCAAGACGGTGAAGGCCATCAAGGCCGTCGTCGCTGGTTACCCGGGCTTCCACCACGAGGTGACGACCTACACGAAGAACCGGATGACGGACGTGCTGAGCCCGACGCAGGACCAGATCACCGTGCGGGTGTTCGGCAACGACAGCCTCGACACGCTCCAGAAGACCGCCGCGGACGTCCAGGCCGCCGTTGCCGGCACGAACGGTGTGGTCGGGGCGCACATCACGTCGCCGCCGACCGAGCCGACGATGGAGGTCGAGGTCGACCTGGCCAAGGCCAAGGCGCTCGGCATCAAGCCCGGCGACGTGCGCCGCGCCGCCGCGACGATGCTCTCCGGCCTGCGGGTCGGCAACCTCTTCGAGGACCAGAAGGTCTTCGACGTGGTGGTGTGGAGCACGCCGGACACCCGCTCGAGCCTCACGGGCGTCCAGGGCCTGCTCATCGACACGCCCGACGGTGGTCACGTCCGCCTGGGTGACGTGGCCACTGTGCGGGTGCGGGCCACCCCCCCGGTGATCGAGCACCGAGACATCTCCCGGTTCGTCGACGTCACGGCCAACGTCAAGGGCCACAACGTCGGCAAGGTGGCCGACCGGGTGAAGGAGCAGCTCAAGTCGGTCAGCTTCCCCGTCGAGTACCACGCCGAGCTGCTCGCGGGCTACTCCCACGAGCAAGGGGCGCAGCGGCGCATGCTCGGCTTCGCTCTCGCCGCGGCCGTCGGCATCTTCCTCCTGCTGCAGGCGGCGTTCACGAGCTGGCGGGTCGGCACCATCGCCTTCGCGACGCTCGTCGTCGCCCTCACGGGCGGAGTGTTCGCCGCGTGGCTGGACGGTGGTCCGGCCAGCCTGGCCACGATCGCCGGCCTGCTGGCCGTGCTCGGCCTCACCGTGCGCCAGAGCGTGACGCTCCTCGACCGCTACCGCCGCTTGCGGACCGTGGAGGGCATGGCGCTCGGCGTCGATCTCGTCACCCGAGGCGCGCAGGAGCGGGTGACGCCGATCGTCATCTCGACGGTCGCCATCGCCGCGGCGTTCCTGCCCGTCATCTTCTTCGGGTCCATCGCGGGCCAGGAGATCATCCACCCGATGGCCCTCGTCCTGGTCGGCGGCCTCATCACCTCCGCCATCGCCAACCTGTTCGTGCTACCGGCGCTCTACCTGCGCTTCGCACCCAGGAAGGAGCCGAAGCCTCTCGACTTCGGCGAGGACGTCCACGTACTCGAGCCGGAGCTGGCGACCGCCGGCACGGCCGGCAGCTGAGCCCCGAGAGGAGACGACGATGCAGCACGCACATCATCCCGGACGGTGGGTCGCCGCGCTGGCCCTGGCGGCCCTGTCCGTGACCGCCTGCGCCAAGACCGGCAGCGTGGAGGAAGAGAGCAACCGAGGCGCCACGGTCGACTCCGTGCCGGGCAGCGACATCGGCGCCGTCTCGCTCACGGACGTCGCCGAGAACCGCATCGACCTCAAGACGGCCGCCATCGCGCAGGCCGCCGAGGGGATGCAGATCCCGTACTCCGCGCTCCTCTACGACCCCGAGGGCAAGACCTGGGCGTTCGTGAAGATCGGTGACCACACCTTCCAGCGCCAGGCGGTCACCGTCGACCACATCACCGGTGACGCGGCGTTCCTCAGCGCCGGCCCGAAGGTTGGCAGTGAGGTCGTGGTCATCGGCGCCGCCGAGCTGTACGGCGTCGAGGAAGGCGTCGGGGACGTCGAGTAGGCGAGACGGGCGAACAGGGCGAAAGGCCGTACGACCATGATGCGCTTCATCATCAAGCAGAGCCTCCGGTTCCGCTTCGTCGTGGTCGCGATCGCGGCCACGATGATGCTGTTCGGGATCGGCGCCCTGCGGAAGATGCCGGTCGACGTGTTCCCGGAGTTCGCACCTCCCCGGGTCCAGATCCAGACCGCCTGCCTCGGCCTCACCGCGTCCGAGGTCGAGCAGTTGGTGACCAACCCGATGGAGCAGGCCTTCTACGGGATCGACGGGCTCGACATCGTCCGCTCCAAGTCCGCGCCGCAGCTGTCGGCACTCGAGCTCATCTTCAAGCTCGGCACGGACGAGATGCACGCTCGCCAGCTCGTGCAGGAGCGCCTGGCCACGATTCAGAACACGCTCCCCACCTGGGCCGCGCCACCGGTCATCCTCCAGCCCCTCTCGGCTACGTCTCGTGTGCTGAAGATCGGCATCACCTCCGACAAGGTGTCGCTCGAGGACCTGTCGATGCAGGCCTACTGGACCATCCGCGCCCGCCTGCTGCGCATCCCCGGCGTGGCCAACATCCCGATGTGGGGTGAGCGGATCAAGGCGTACCAGGTCGAGGTCGACCCGGGGAAGCTCGAGAGCGCCAAGGTGCCGCTGGACACCGTGATGGAGGTGACGTCGAACGCGCTCGACGCCGGCCTGCTGAAGTTCTCGGAGGGTGGCTTCATCGGGACCGGTGGGTTCATCGACACCCCGAACCAACGGCTCGGGATACGTCACAAGCTGCCCATCGTCACTGCGGCGGACCTGGCCCAGGTGCCGGTGGCCGAACGCGACGGGAAGACGCTGCGCATCGGCGACGTGGCGCAGGTCGTGCAGGAGGCACCGGCGCTCGCCGGCGACGCCGTCATCAACAACGGTCCCGGGCTCCTCCTCGTCGTCGAGAAGGTCCCGTGGGGCAACACCCTCGACATCACGAGGAACGTCGAGAAGGCCATCAAGGACATGCAGCCCGGCCTGCCCGACGTCAAGATCGACACCACGATCTTCCGGCCAGCGGGGTTCGTGCAGCTGGCCATCGACCACCTCACAGAGTCGATCATCCTCGGCGCGCTCCTCGTGCTGCTGGTCCTCGGCTTGTTCCTGTACGACTGGCGATCCGCGCTGATCAGCGTGATCACCATGCCGCTGTCGCTCGTGGCCGCGGGGCTCGTGCTCTACGTGCGAGGGGCCACCATCAACACGATGGTCCTTGCGGGCCTGGTGATCGCCCTGGGCGCGATCGTCGACGACGCCATCGTCGACGTGGAGAACATCGTTCGCCGGCTCCGCCTGGCCCGCCTCGAGGGCTCCACACAATCGACGGCAGCCATCATCCTCGACGCTTCGATCGAGGTGCGGGGCGCCGTCGTGTACGCCTCCTTCATCGAGGTCATCACCCTGATCCCGATCTTCTTCCTCAACAGCCTCACGGGATCGTTCTTCAAACCCCTGGCCGCGACCTACGCGCTCGCCGTCATGGTGTCGCTGCTGGTGGCCCTCATCAGCACCCCGGCCCTGAGCCTCATCCTCTACAAGCGGGGCAAGGTGGAGCGCCACGAGTCGCCGGTGGCCAAGCACCTCCGCAACGGCTACGAGCGGATCCTCGCGCCCATCGTGCGCCGACCGGCGCCGGCGTACGGCGTGCTCGCCGTACTGGCCGTGCTCGGCATCGCCATCGTGCCCCGCCTGGGGGAGTCGCTGTTCCCGACCTTCAAGGAGCAGGACTTCCTCTCCCACATCCTCACCAAGCCGGGCACGTCCCTGCCGGAGGAGCAGCGCATCGTCAAGGAGAGCAGCCAGGTGCTGCGTGCCATCCCCGGCGTCCAGGGGTTCGGCTCGCACATCGGCCAGGCCATGCTCGGCGAGGAGACGTCTGGCGTCGACTTCGGTGAGAGCTGGATCAGCCTCGATCCCAAGGCGAACTACGACAAGACGCGGGCGCAGATCGAAGAGACCGTCCTCCAGTACCCCGGCATGTTCACCAACGTCGAGACCTACCTCGCTGAGCGCATCAGCGAGGTCATCGCCGGCGAGAGCGAGCCCATCGTCGTGCGCCTGCTCGGAACGAAGCTGGAGGTCCTGCGCGAGAAGGCGCAAGAGGTCAAGCGCATGCTGGGCAAGATCAAGGGCGTCGACGAGGTCAACGTCGAGCTCCAGACGGTCGTCCCGCAAGCCGAGGTCGACGTCGACCTGGCGAAGGCTGCGGCGTACGGGATCAAGCCGGGTGATGTCCGCCGCGCCGCCGCCACGATCATGGCCGGCGAGGAGGTGGGCGACATCTTCCGGGACAACAAGACCTACGACGTGCAGGTCTGGAGCATCCCGTCCGCCCGCGCCAGCGTGGAGGACATCCGCACCGTGCTCGTTGACACGCCGAAGGGCCCGATCCACCTCGGGGACGTCGCCACCGTGACGGTCCGCCCGACCGCCAACTTCATCAAGCACGAGAACGGCGTGCGCCGCCTCGACGTGGGCGCGGGTGTGAAGGGCCGCGACCTGGGCGCCGTCTCCCGTGACGTCGAGAAGGGGCTCAAGGAGATCAGCTTCCCGCTCGAGCACC
>JBKPRL010000166.1:0-9208 GCA_046734535.1 bacterium
GGCCCGGCGCCCGCCGACCCGGCCCCGACCGAGGCGCCGCCGGAGCCGGCGCTCGACGTGCGGGTCATCCGCAGCGCCAGGCGCACCCGCACGTCCTCCGCGCGCCTCGTCGGCCAGACCCTCGAGATCCGGCTGCCGGCCTGGATGTCCTCGGCCGAGGAGGCCCACTGGGTGGCGGAGTGGACCCGGCGCTTCCGCCGCAAGATGACGGCCGGCCGCATCGACCTGCCCGACCGCGCGGCCAGGCTCGCCGACCGCTACGACCTCCCCCGGCCGGCGTCGATCCGCTGGGTCGACGGGATGCGGACGCGATGGGGAAGCTGCACGCCTGCGACCGGCGCCGTCCGGCTGTCGAGCGCGCTCGCCCCCTTTCCCGACTGGGTCATCGACTACGTGATCGTCCATGAGCTGGCCCACCTGCGCGAAAGCGGGCACAACCCGGCCTTCTGGCGCCTCGTCGGCCGCTACCCCCGTGCCGAGCGCGCCCGCGGGTACCTCATCGCCAAGAGCGGCGGCGAGGACGAGAACTTCTGAACAGCCCGGGCCGACAGCGCTGGCGGCACCGGCCGGAGCGTGTCATGGATGTGCCCATCTTCCGGCCGATCCATGACAGCCTCGAGTGTCAGCCCCGATAGCCGTTGGTGATCGGCAGGCGGCGGTCCTTGCCGAAGGCCTTCGGCGTCACGCGGACGCCGGGCGGCGTCTGGCGACGCTTGTACTCGGCGACGTCGACCAGGCGGGTGGTCCGCCGCACCAGGGTCTCGTCGCCGACCATGGCGATGATCTCGGCCGTCGTCCGATCGTCCTCCACGTAGGCCTTGAGGATGGGGTCGAGGACCTCGTAGGGCGGGAGGCTCTCATCGTCGCGCTGGTCCGGGCGGAGCTCGGCCGAGGGCGCCTTGACGAACACGGACTCGGGGATGACCTCGCGCCCAGCCGTGTCGTTCACGTACCGGCACAGCTTGTAGACGGTCGTCTTGTAGACGTCCTTGATCACCGCGAAGCCACCGGCGGAGTCGCCGTACAGCGTCGAGTAGCCGACGGCCATCTCGCTCTTGTTGCCGGTCGTCAACACCAGCCATCCGAACTTGTTCGAGAGCGCCATGAGGAGCATCCCGCGGATCCGGCTCTGCAGGTTCTCCTCGGTCAGGTCGGGCTCGCGGCCGGCGAAGGACGGAGCCAGCAGCTCGAGGAACGCCGCGAACGCGGGCTCGATGGCGATGGTCCTGTACTCGCAGCCGATCGCCGCGGCGAGGGCTTCGGCGTCGGTCCGGGAGCCGTCGCTCGAGTAGCGCGACGGCATGGACACGCCGTGGACGTGCTCGGGTCCGAGCGCGTCGGCGGCGATGGCCGCCACCAGCGAGGAGTCGATGCCGCCGGAGAGCCCCAGCACGACGTCGCGGAAGCCGTTCTTGCGCGTGTAGTCCCGCAGGCCGAGGACGAGGGCGTCGTAGACCTCGCCCGCGTGGTCCCGCAGCGGGGCCAGCCCCCCTCGCGGCGCGCCGGCCGGCCGCGCCTGCTCCTCGCTGACCGCCACCTCGGGCAGCGCGGCTCTGGTCTCCCGGCCGCGCGGGTCGAGCAGGCGCTTGCGGTAGATGGCGTCGACGTCGAGGTCCACGATCAGGAGGTCTTCGACGAATTGGGGAGCCCGCGCGACGAGCTCACCCTCGGCGTCGAACACCATCGAGGCGCCGTCGAAGACCAGCTCGTCCTGCCCCCCGACCTGGTTGACGTAGACGAGCGCACAGGAGGCGTCGGCGGCTCGGGTGGCCAGCATCTTCTCCCGCAGGTGCACCTTGTCCATGGCGTACGGCGAGGCGTTGATGTTGACGACGAGCTCGGCCCCTCCGGCGGCTTGCTCGGCGATCGGACCGTTCGGGCTCCAGGCGTCCTCGCAGATGCTCACGCCCACCCGCACGCCGGCGATGACGTAGAGCTCCAGCGGGTCGGTCAGGTCGCCCGGCGTGAAGTAGCGGGCCTCGTCGAAGACGGCGTAGTTCGGGAGGATCCGCTTGCGGTAGGTCCCGAGGACGGCGCCGTGCGCGCAGACGGCGGCGGCGTTGTGGAGGTCCCGGCCGGAGTCGACGAAGCCGACGACCGCCGCGCAGCGGCCCGTCCGGGCGGCCAGCTTGGTCAGCGCCGCCTTGGCGTCGGCCACGAAGCCGGGACGCAGGACCAGATCCTCAGGGGGGTAGCCGGTGATGGCCAGCTCGGGGAAGGCCACGAGGTCGCAGCCGGCGTCCTCGGCACGCTCGTACGCCGCGATGATGCGCTCGAGGTTCCCGTCGAGGTCGCCGACGGTGGTGTTGATCTGGGCCAACCCGACCCGCAGGTGCAGCACGCCGTCAGGCTACGCGGCGGCGGCCGCGACGGTTAGCTGGTGGGCGGGCCCGCGGAGAACGAGTCGCAGTCCTCGCCGGGCAGCAGGACGCGCACGAACACCGTGTACGTCGTGCCGGCCTGGGAGAAGCGGGTCAGCTGGTTGGCCTGGTCGAACGTGTCGCCCATCGCGGTGGAAGGGACCTCCGTGCACGTCGCCATCGACGCGAGGGGCGGAGCGGCGTCGGGCCAGGGAACCACCTCCGGGGCGATCTGGTCGGGCGTCGGCGCCAGCTCCTCGGGCGTTGCCGCGCGGGCGATGACGCCGAACCGCTCCGGCGTGTAGACCTCCTCCGCGGTCAGGTGCTCCGCCCCGACCAGGCTCGTGAGGTCCTTGAGCTGGGCCACGAAGCGGTCGAGGGACTTGCGCTCCGGGGTCGACTCCACGCCGTTGGGCTGGAACCCCAGCGCGTACGCCTCGTGGTGGAAGGTCTCGCCGTCGGCGTGGATCTCCAGGCTGGTCGTCGGTGCATCGGCGACCTGGGCCGCGCCAGGTGCGGGCTCGTACGACGGAGCCTCCTCGAGCAGGCCGGCCTTGTCGGCGGCATCCAGGACGGCGCGGACGCCGTCCGGATCGAGCGTCGCCGTCGTGATCGCCGGCAGCAGCGGCGCCGGGAAGATCGAGATCTGGGCACCCGGCCGGTACACGGTGCCGTCGCCCATGATCAGCAGCTCGGGCGGCGTGTGGAAGTCGGCGCCCTCGGGCACGAACCCCCCTCCGGTGCGCAGCTCGACGATCGCCTGGTCGGTCCCGAGGGGATACGACGCCCAACCGCCGGACTGATCCGAGACGTCCACCTTCTCCGAACCGCAGGCGGCGGTCAGGCCGGCCACCACGGCCAGCAGGGGCAGGGTGAGCAGGCGCGTCATCACGCCATCTTGGACGGCCGCCGAGGGCTGCCGGTTCCCGACCGGGCAGTTCACAAAGCATTCACACGACGGTGATCGGTGGGAAACGGCCACCTGCCAGCCTCGGTCCATCCCGCACCCGTCCCGAGAGGAACCTTGGATCCGTGGCCTACCAAGCTGAGTACATCTGGATCGACGGCGTGGAGCCCACGCCGCTCATCCGGAGCAAGACGAAGATCGTCGCCGACGGCGCCGAGCCCGGCATCTGGGGCTTCGACGGCTCCAGCACCGAGCAGGCTCCGGGCGACAAGAGCGACTGCGTGCTCAAGCCGGTCTTCGTCTGCCCAGATCCGCTGCGCGGCCGCGACAACGTCCTGGTGATGGCCGAGGTGCTGCTGGTCGACGGGAAGCCCCACCCGACCAACACCCGTGCCGCGTGCGAGAAGGTGGCCAAGAAGTACGCGAAGCAGGAGCCGCTGTTCGGCATCGAGCAGGAGTACACGATGCTCAAGGCCAACGGCCGGCCGCTGGGCTTCCCCGACGAGGGCTACCCGGGTCCGCAGGGGCCGTACTACTGCGGCGTGGGCACGGGCCGCATCATGGGGCGCGACATCGTCGAGGTGCACACGCAGGCCTGCATCGACGCCGGGCTCGGCATCAGCGGCACGAACCCCGAGGTCATGCCCGGCCAGTGGGAGTTCCAGATCGGCCCCGTGGCCCCGCCGCTCGTCGGTGACCACATGTACGTGGCCCGCTGGCTGCTCCACCGGATCGCCGAGGATTTCGACGTGATCATCTCCTTCGACGCCAAGCCCGAGAAGGGCGACTGGAACGGCGCGGGCGCGCACACGAACTTCTCCACCAACGGGATGCGGGACGGCTATGAGTCGGTCGAGAAGGCGGTCAAGGCCCTCGGTGCCAAGTGGGAGCTGCACGTCAAGAACTACGGCCACGGGATCGAGGAGCGCCTCACCGGCAAGCACGAGACGGCGCCGTGGAACAAGTTCAGCTACGGCGTCTCCGACCGCGGCGCCTCGGTGCGCATCCCCTGGCAGGTCGCGAAGGAAGGTCGGGGCTACATCGAGGATCGGCGCCCGAACGCCAACATGGATCCCTACGTCGTGACCCGGCTGATCACCGACACGATCTGTTCGGCGCTCGCTTGAGCGATCTCGTGGACGGCGGTGGTGCGTCGCCCCCGCGGCGGCCCCGCTCCGCGGAACTGTTGCCCGCTGGTCCGCCGGCCCGACAAGACTGGGTGGGGTGAGCGTGGAGCGGCACCAGGACTACGTGATGCGCACGGTGGAGGAGCGCGGCGTCCGCCTGGTCCGCCTCTGGTTCACGGACGTGCTCGGCCAGCTGAAGAGCTTCGCGATCAGCCCGGCCGAGCTGGAGAACGCGCTCGAGGAGGGGATGTCCTTCGACGGCTCCTCCATCGACGGCTTCAGCCGGGTGCAGGAGAGCGACGTGCTCGCCGTCCCCGACCCCAACACCTTCGAGCTCCTACCCTGGGGTGATCCGAAGGCGCCGGAGGCTCGCGTCTTCTGCGACATCGCCAACCTGGACGGTTCGCCGTTCGAGGGCGACCCCCGCTACGTGCTGCGCCGCAACCTGGACCGGGGCCGGAGCCGTCAGCTCACCTTCTACGTCGCCCCCGACCTCGAGTTCTTCTACTTCGCCCCTGGCGCCAAAGGGCAGCCACCGCAGCCGCTGGACGAGGGCTCGTTCTTCGACCTCACGACCAACGACATCGCCGGCTCGCTCCGCAAGCAGACCATCCGGGCGCTGGAGACGCTGGGCATCCCGGTCGAGTACTCCTTCCACGAGGACTCACCCAGCCAGCACGAGATCGACCTGCGTCACACCGATGCCCTGACGATGGCCGACAGCGTGATGACGTTCCGGCTCGTCGTGAAGGAGGTCGCGGCGTCCGAGGGCGTGCACGCCACGTTCATGCCCAAGCCGCTGGAGGGCGTGCAGGGTTCGGGCATGCACACCCACGTGTCGCTCTTCCGCGGCGAGGAGAACGTGTTCTTCGACGCGGAGGACCCGTACCTCCTGTCGACGGTGGCCAAGCGGTTCATGGCCGGCCTGCTGCACCACGCCGCGGAGATCACCGCCGTCACCAACCAGACCGTCAACTCCTACAAGCGGCTGGTGCCCGGGTTCGAGGCGCCGGTCCACATCTCATGGGCCCGCAACAACCGCTCGGGCCTGATCAGGGTCCCCATCCCGAAGCGGGGCAGCTCGAACGCCACCCGCCTCGAGTACCGCTCACCGGATCCCGCCTGCAACCCGTACCTCGCCTTCGCGCTCATCCTCGCGGCGGGCCTGAAGGGCGTCGAGGAGGAGTACGAGCTGCCGCCCGAGGCCGAGGCGAACCTGTTCGAGCTGACGGACGAGGAGCTGGCCAAGCTGGGCGTCGAGCAGCTCCCGCAGTCGCTCTCGGACGCACTGCGGGTCATGGAGCGCTCCGAGCTCGTGCTCGACACGCTGGGCGAGCACATCTTCGAATGGTTCCTCCGCAACAAGCGCTCGGAGTGGCGGGCCTACAAGACGCAGGTGACGCCGTTCGAGTACGACCGCTACCTCAGATCGCTGTGACGATGATGGAGCCGATCGTCGTCTTCCCGGACCCGCCCCTGCCGGAGCTGGCCCGCACGTTGGACCTCGGCGGCTACGCATGGAAGGCAGCACCCTCCGCGGACGTCGCGGGGCGGCTCGAACCGCCCAACGGGTGGGCCGGCGCCATCGTGGTCGCGGACGACGACCCGGAGGCGGCGTGGGCGTTCTGCCGGGCCGTCCGCAAGCGGGACGTGCCCGTCGCCCCGCTCCTCCTCCTCATGTCCGGGGCCCAGCTGTCCGACCTCGAGCTCCGCGACGACCTCTTCGACGACTTCTGCCTCAACCCGTTCCATCCTCGCGAGCTGGAGGCCCGGTTACGTCACCAGTTCTGGCGGGTCGGTGGCGGCGCCCGTCCCGACCTCGTGGAATACGGACCGCTCAGCCTCAACCTCGAGACCTATCAGGCGTCGATCGCCAGCCGGCCACTCGATCTGACCTACATGGAGTACGAGCTGCTGAAGTTCCTCGCGCAACATCCGGGCAAGGTGTTCACGCGCGAGATGCTGCTGTCGCGGGTGTGGGGCTACGAGTACTACGGCGGCGCTCGGACGGTCGACGTCCACGTCCGGCGGCTGCGAGCCAAGCTCGGTGAGGAGCACGCCGCGCTGATCTCGACGGTGCGCAGCGTCGGCTACCGCTTCGGCCAGAGCCGGTGGGGCGGCTGACGGTTCAGGCGGCGACGGCGACGCGGGCCATCGCCGGATGGGCCCGGAGCTTGCCGAGGATGCGGCTCCGAGTGGGGCCGAGGCTGCCGACGGGACGTGAGGTCGCCGCGCTGACCGTCGCGTAGCACGGCCGATCCTCGACCGTGAGCAGGCGGATCAGGTGGCGTTCCTCCGAGGTGATCGACGCCATCGCCTGCCGGAGGGCGGCGCACTGCTCGCCGCGCTCCAGCGCTCCGTCGACCTCATCAGACCCGTCGCGCTCCGGGATGACGCGGGCCTCGATGTCCTCCTCCGGCCGGCTGCGGATGTTCCGTCGGGCCGTGCGGCGGGCCAGGTTGCTCGCGGTCGTCCACAGCCACGGCCCCAGCCGGGCGGGATCGCGGATCGAGTCGGCGCTGACCAGCAGGATCAGGAAGGTGTCCTGCACGACATCGTCGACGTCGGCCGGCGAGAAGAGCACGCGGCGCGCCGCGGCGGCGATCAGCCGGTCGTACCGGCGGACCAGCTCCCGGCCGGCGGCGCCGTCCCCCTCGGCCGCCCGGGCGAGCAGCTCCCGTTCGCCAGCTGCCTCCGCCCAGGCCATCCTCCTCGTGATCGTTGCACTCGTGTCCCGGTTCATCGCACCCCTCCCGGTTCATTGACGATGAAACCATCGGAGCGATCTGCCCGACACGGCGCGGTGCGCAGGTCGACTGCGCACTCGTGCGCACTCAGTAGGGTCGCGAGCCCGTGAGCACCGACCCGCCGCTCCTCGCCGCGCTGACGGAGGAGGCCCGCGCCTCGCTCCTCCGGCGCTGCCGGCGGCGGCAGTACGGTCGGGGGGCCTACCTCGTCTACGAGGGGGATCCGGGCGACTCGCTCCACCTGATCGTCCGCGGCCGGGTCGCCGTGCTCATCGGCGGTGCGGACGGCAACCCGTTCACCGTGGCGCTCATGGGCGCGGGCGACTTCTTCGGCGAGCAGGCCCTCCTCAACCGCGCCGCCGTGCGAGGGGCCACGATCCAGGCCATCGAGCCGACGGAGACCCTGGTCCTCGGCCGGGGCGAGTTCGAGGAGCTCCGTCAGCACCACCCGGAGGTCGACCGCCTGCTCATCGGCGTCCTCGTCGCGATGGTCGACCGCCTGACCCGCCAGGTCGCCGAGCTCACCGATGTCCCGGGGAGCGTGCGGATCTACCGCCGCATCGTCGCGCTGGCCGAGCTGTATGCGAACGACGACGAGGGCTCTCCTGCCGCCCCGATCGAGATCCCCCTGACCCAGGATCAGCTGGCCGGGTTGGCCGGCGTGCACCTACGGCTGACCAGCCGCGTGCTCGGTGAGGCCCGCGCCGCCGGGCTGCTCGACACCAGCAAGCGCCGACTCGTCGTGCGCGACGTCGAGGGCCTGCGGCGACGAGCCGAGCTCGGGCCGTCAGGGCAGGGCGCCGACCGCTGAGCCGGCTTGCCGGACGGCGACCGCGATCGTCTCGACGAACCGATCGGCGCCGGCGGCGTCGAGGTGGATGCCGTCCGCGGCCAGCACCGGCTCGTGGCCGGCCACGGCGTCCCAGTCGGCGATGGTCAGGTTCGGCCGGGTCCGCGCGACGAGGCGCAGCGTGTCATCGAAGGCTCGGCTCGCCTCGGGCCGATCGTTGCGGTGCACGTTGACCCACACGACGGGCACGTCAGCGCCGATCGTGTCGAGCATCTTCGTCACCAGCTCCTGGTAACGGGCCCGGTCGAGCGGCTCGGCCGCGATGTCGTTCGTGCCCAGCTGCACGACCCACACCGCGGGCGTGGAGGCCCGGAGCAGCTTCGCCTCGTCCAGCCCCGGACTGATCTGGCCGTTCAGCCCCCAGACCGGGATGCGCCGCCCGGGTGCGACCCGGAGGACGGGGTCGGCTCCTGCAGCGCGGAGGGCGGCATCGAGCGCGGTCGCCGCGGAGTAGGCGAGCGAGTCGCCGACCACCGCGACGACCGGCACGGCCGAGGGCACCGCTGTCGTCGGCGTGGGCGCCGCCGTCGAGGAAACGGCGGGCGTGGTCTCGACAGCGGCGGAACCACCTTCGGCCGACGCCTTGCGGGCCGGCGCGCTCACGCTCGACGCCACGACGAGGCCCACCATGAGCGCCAGCACGGCGAGTGCGATCGGGACGGCCGACCGGGTGGCCGTCGGGCGGGACGTCATGCCACCAACTGTTCGACCGCGGCCGCGAACACCTCGGTGTGGAGGTCCACGTCGTCGGCATCGTGGTGCGGTGAGAGCAGCGCCATGTTGTGGAAGGGCGTCAGGAGGATGCCACGGTTGAGCGCCCACAGGTGCATGAAGCCGTCGAGCTGCGGGTCGACCGCGGCCGCGGCCTGCGCGCCGTCATGGGGCGCGGGGCAGAACCAGTACTCGGCCCGGCAACCCAGCCGTTGGACGGTCCACGGCAGCTGGTGGGCGTCGATGGCGGCCTGCACGCCATCGGTCCACCGCACGGCGAGTGGAATCGTCCGGGCGAAGTCGTCGTCGGTCAGCGCGGTCGACAGCGTCGCCTTCACCGCCGCGATGGCGAGCGCGTTGCCGGTCAGGGTGCCGCCGACGCCGCTCACGTCGACATCGTCGGCGAAGAGCGGACCGCGGAGCCGGTCGGCCACCTCGGTCGAGAGCCCATAGGCCGCGGCGGGAACACCACCGCCGATCGTCTTGCCGACGACGACGGCGTCGGG
>JBKPRL010000167.1:0-37771 GCA_046734535.1 bacterium
CCACCGACACGAGCTTGAGCCAGAAGTTTTCGTAAACGGCCGCGCGGCTGGGGCTGAGCCGACCGCGCTACGAGGGGCCGACGGGTGTCGTCGGTGTGCTCCACGACCGACTCGACCGTGCCGGTGTACCCGCCATCGCCCTGCGGGCGCCTGTCCCTCACTACCTGGCGGCCTCGCCGAACCCCAAGTCCACCGTCGCCCTCCTCCAGCACCTCGAGCACGTGCTCGGCGTCCCGACCGGACATGGAAGGCTCGGCCCCGAGGTGGAGGAGTGGGACCGCCGCCACGACGCCGCGGTCGCCAGCGACGACGAGGCTCCGGCGTACGTCCACCAGCTCGAGATCGTCCACGACCGGCGGCTGGACGCGGCGGTCGCGGAGGAGCACGACCTAGCCGCCGAGCTCGACGCCTTCCTCCGGGAACAGCGCGGGGACGATCCGCTCGGCGGGGACGGCTGAGCGTCGGGCGAACAGTCGGGCGACGACGATCGACCACCCGAGCGTGGCCGCGGCCGAGCAGAGCACGGCCGTCGGCAGCGCCGAGGAGCCGGTGCGGTCGAACAGCTGGCCGATCAGCCAGGGCAGCACGAACCCACCGATGGCCACGGCGCTGATGAACCACGACGTCGCCGTGCCCGTGATCGCCACGTGCCGCTCGGCGAAGGCGATCATCGTGGCGAACTGCGGGGCCAAGCCGATGCCGAGCAGCGCGGTGGCGACCCACACGAGCTGACCGCCGCCCACCACGACGAGCAGCGCCGCCGCGGCGACGGTGAGCGTGCAGGCGCCGAAGAGCATCCGGCGCGGCGGTACGAGGGCCGCGAGAGGGATGCCGACCAGCCGGCCGAGTGCGAAGAACGCCCAGAACGTCGCCGTCAGCCAGGCCGCGCCGTTGCTGCCGCCGATCTCCAGGTCCTGGGCGTAGGCGTACACCCAGCCGGAGAAGCCGAGCTCGACGCCGACGTAGAGGACGAAGAAGACGCTGATGATCAGCAGCAGGCGCCTGGGCGCCGGCGCCCGGCCCTCGGCCTCCTCGTGCGCTCCCGGCGCAGGCTCGTCCCGGCGGAGCAGCACGACCGCGACGAGAAGTGCGGCGCCGGCGGCGACCCACGCAGCCGGGCCCAGGCCACCTGTCCACGCCAACGAGCGGTTGACGAGCAGTGGGCAGGCGAGCGCGCCGATGGCGAACATGAAGTGCAGCGCGTTGATCATCGGTCCGACGCCCGCGCCCCGTGTCCACACGAGCAGAGCGTTGCCGCCGACGTCGACGATGGAGCCGCTCAGGCCGAGCAGCACGAAGAACAGGATGAGGACGGCCAACGAGCCCGCCACCGAGATCACGAGAAACGCGACGGCGGCGCCGACGAGTGAGCCGGCCATGAGCCGATGGCCGAACCCGAGGTCGTAGCCCCTACCGCCGAGGACGGCCCCGGCCAGGTAGCCCAGTGACTGCGCGCCGAACAGCACGCTGATGGTGGCCGTGCTGACGCCCACCTGGTCGCGGAGCGTCGTGAGCACCGGACCGAGGAAGGTGAGAGCCAGCCCGAGCACGACGAAGCTGGCGAGGTAGGTGAAGCCCGGGTCGCGTCCGCCGGCGCGCCTGGGCCGAGGTGCGTCGGCGCCGGCCACGTCAGCCACCCTACGAGGGCGGCTGCCGGATCCGGGGGCCTGTTCCGGGGGTGGGATGTCCGCCTCGGGGGTGCGGTTCGGGTGTCGTCCGGCGTGACGACCGATCCGCCGCTGGGGTCGAGGCGCTGCGCTCGCAGGCCACCTCCGGCCGCCTCGGACGACCGGCATCGTCTCCCGCACCCGCGGGCCACCTCAGGCCACCCCGGACGGCCGGCATCGTCTCCCGCACCACATACCCAACGAATCGATATCGAATCGTTCGGGATGTGGCCAACCAAGTTGCGCCGAGGGGACTCTGTAGCAGCCTCGTGGCATGGTGAGGCTGGGCCGTCCGCCCGCGGCGGTCCTCCTCGAGGTCACTCCTCCCTTCGCCAGACCTCAGGGGAACAGCCATGGTCGTCCTCGCTTCGATCGACCACATCCGACGACCGACGCTCAACCCTCGCCATCGGGCTGAGCTCCACCAGCGGCTCGCCGATCTCGCCGACGTGCTGCATCGACACGATCAAGCGGCCGTCGTGTGGGCCGAGCAGCGACGCCGGATCTTCGAGGAGATGCAGCGCACCCACGACCTGCTCTGGGACATCGACTGCTTCAACGGCCGCCAGCCGCCACGGCCGGGAGAGCCGCCCCTCCCCCCGACGAGCGAGGATCCGATCTACCTCTACGGGCGACGGCTGCGGACGACCTGCCTGGCCATCCTCGCCCGGCACGGCCGCCAGTCCCTGCCCGAGCTCCACACCCTCATACATCTCTACGGCTATGCGGTCGCCAACAAATCGCCAGGCAAGGCCCTCGCTGATGCGATGGCGATGGAGGTGCGGGAGGGTCGAGCCCGCCGTCCCGAGCGCGGTCACTACGAAGTCGCACCGAGGTACCGCCCGCTGCGCCGGCGGCGGTCGGCAGCGCCGCCCATGCTGCACCCCGTGGACCCGTTGCTCCAGTGGTACCCGGAGCGATGGTGGCCCGCGGAGGCCGACGACGGCTGGACGGACGACGAGGCCGCGCCCACGGCGCCCACGGCGCTCGCGGGCGTCTCAGGCGTCCGAGCCGGCCCCGCCGCTGGCGTCGCTGACCTTCTGCTTGCCGGCCGAGATCCACGGCATCATCGACCGCAGCTCACCGCCGACCTGCTCGATCGGGTGCCGACGTCCCTGCTCGCGCAGGGCGTTGAAGCGGGCCCGGCCGCTCTCGCTCTCGGCGACCCACTCCTCAGCGAAGGCCCCGCTGACGATCTCGTCGAGGATGGCCTGCATCTCTTGGCGGGTCTGGTCGGTGATGATGCGCGGGCCCCGGGTGAGGTCGCCGTACTCGGCCGTGTCCGAGATGGAGTAGCGCATGCCGGCGATCCCCTCCTCGTACATGAGGTCGACGATCAGCTTCACCTCGTGGAGGCACTCGAAGTAGGCCATCTCGGGCTGGTAGCCGGCGGCGACGAGGGTCTCGAAGCCGGCCTGCACGAGCGACGTCAGGCCGCCGCAGAGCACGACCTGCTCCCCGAACAGGTCGGTCTCGGTCTCCTCCGCGAAGGTCGTCTCGATCACACCGGCCCTGGTGCCCCCGATGGCGTCGGCGTACGACAGGGCCAGCTCACGAGCCTTGCCGGTGGCGTCCTGGTCTACGGCGATGAGGCAGGGCACGCCACCACCCTCCACATAGGTTCGGCGAACGAGGTGGCCCGGCCCCTTGGGCGCCACCATGATCACGTCGATCCCCTCAGCCGGTGCGATGCGACCGAAGCGGATGTTGAAGCCGTGCGCGAACGCCACCGCGTCGCCCGGCGAGAGGTGCGGCGCGATGTGCTCGTCGTAGATCGCCTTCTGCTCGGTGTCGGGCGCCAGGATCATGATGACGTCGGCCTCGGCCGTGGCGTCGGCGATGGGCAGCACCCGCAGGCCGGCGGCCTGGGCCTTGGCGACGGACGACGAGCCCTCGCGCAGCCCGACGCGCACGTCGATCCCGGAGTCCTTCAGGTTGAGCGCGTGGCCGTGACCCTGGGAGCCGTAGCCGATGACCGCCACCTTGCGGCCCTGGATGATCGACCGATCGGCGTCGGCCTCGTAGTACACGGTTGCAGCCATCAGCTGGCCCTCCCTCTCACGGCGCGCATCCGCGCCTCCCGGTCGAGCTTCGGCAGCGCGACACGACCGGTGCGCTGCAGCTCCACGATGCCATAGCCGCGGGCCAGCTCCTCGAAGTCGTCGAGCTTCTCGGGGTGCCCTTCCAACGAGACGGTCACGACATCCGTTCCGACGGCAAGGATCTTGCCCTCGAAGATCGTCACCAGCTCGACGACCTGGCCCCGGGTCTCGGCGGTGGCCTTGACGGTGGCGAGCAGCAGCTCACGCTCCACCGAGCGCCGCGGGTCGAGCTCGGAGATCTTCACGACCTCGATGAGCTTGAACAGCTGCTTGGTGATCTGCTCGAGCGGCGCGGAGTCCAGGTCGACGACGATCGTCAAGCGGGAGAACCGCTCGTCCTCGGTCGGGGCGACGGCCAGCGAGAAGATGTTGTACCCGCGGCGGGCGAACAGCGACGCCACGCGGGCGAGGACGCCGGGGCGGTTCTGCACGAGCACGGACAGGATGTGGTGCCCGGACCCCGACTGGGTGATCGCGCTCATCGCAGCGACTCCTGCCAGCGGGTCTGCGAGGGTGGCAGCACCAGGTCGTCGTTCGAGTGACCGGCCGGGACCATCGGGAAGACCTTCTCGCCGGCATCGACGCGGAAGTCGAGCACGACCGGACGGTCGTCGATCGCGTTGGCCTTCTCGATGGCTGGCTGCACCTCCTCCGGCTCTTCGACCCGCAGCCCGACGCAGCCCATGGCCTCGGCCCACTTCACGTAGTCGGGCAGGTCCGGCGAGAGGTACACCTCGCTGTAGCGCTCGTCGTAGAACATCTCCTGCCACTGGCGGACCATGCCCAGGTAGGAGTTGTTGAGGATGGCCACCTTGATGGGGATGCGTTCGGTGGCGGCGGTGACCATCTCCTGGGCGGTCATCTGGAAGCAGCCGTCGCCGTCGATCGCCCACACGGTGCGGTCGGGCCGGCCCACCTTGGCGCCGATGGCAGCCGGCACCGAGAAGCCCATGGTCCCGAGACCGCCCGAGTTCACCCACGAGTAGGGCTCGTTGAAGCGCCAGTACTGCGACGACCACATCTGGTGCTGGCCGACACCGGACACGAGGATGGTGCCCGGAGGGGCGCTGTCTCGAAGGGTTTCGAGGCAGTACTGCGGCTTCAGCGCCTCGCCGGGCTCCGACGCTTCGTACGTGTAGGGGAACTGCTCGCGCCAGCCCGAGATGCGGCTGCGCCAGACGGAGGTGTCGGCCCGCTCGGCGCCGGCCTCGAGCGCGGTGCGCAGGGCCTTGACGAGCTCTTCGATGACGAGCCGGCAGTCGCCCACGATGGGCACGTCGGGCCGCCTGACCTTGCCCTGCTCAGCCGGGTCGATGTCGACGTGGATCACCTTGGCGTCGGGAGCGAAGCTCGACACCTTGCCGGTCACCCGGTCGTCGAACCGGGCTCCCAGGGCTATCAGCAGGTCAGCCCGCTGCAGCGCGGTGACCGCGGTGGCGTTGCCGTGCATCCCGGGCATGCCGAGGCACAGCGGGTGGTCATCGGGGAAGGCGCCGCGGGCCATCAACGTCGTGACCACGTGGATGCCCGTGAGGTCGGCCAGCTCCCGCAGGGCGTCAGCGGCCCGCGCCTTGAGGATCCCGCCGCCGACGTAGAGCACGGGGCGCTCAGCGGCCAGGATCAGCCGCGACGCCTCCTTGATCATGCGGGGATGCCCCTTCACGTTGGGCCGGTACCCCGGAAGCGAGTCGGTGACCGCGACCTCACTCGGCCAATGCCACTCCATGGTGTTCTGGAGCACGTCCTTCGGTACGTCGACGAGCACCGGCCCCGGCCGTCCGGTCGTGGCGATGTGGAAGGCCTGGCGGATGGCGAGCGGCAGGTCCTCGGGCGTCATCACCAGCTCGTTGTGCTTCGTGACCGACCGGGTGATGCCGACCGTGTCGCACTCCTGGAAGGCGTCCGTGCCGATCGCTGTGGTCGGGACCTGGCCGGTGATGGCGACGAGCGGGATCGAGTCCATGTAGGCATCGCACAGCGGGGTGACGAGGTTGGTGGCGGCGGGACCGCTCGTCACCATCGCCACGCCTGGACGCCCGGTGACGTGGGCGTAGCCCTCGGCCATGTGCCCGGCACCCTGCTCGTGGCGGACCAGGATGTGGCGGATCGACGAGTCGAGGAGCGGGTCGTACGCCGGGAGGATGCAGCCGCCTGGCAGCCCGAACATGACCTCGACTCCCTCCATCTCGAGGGATTTGATGAGGGCCTGCGCCCCGGTCAGCTTCATGACGAGTTCCTTCCTGAAAACGGAAGCGACCTCCCGGCATCCGGGAGGTCGTAGGCACGCGCGGCGGGAGCCGGCGCGCCTAGGGAAGTACGAGGATCAGACCGGTGGCGGTCACGCCGTCGAGTGTACCCATGACGTGACCACCACCGGCAAGCGAGATCTGCGGCGCGCCTACCCTCCGAGCGATGGCGGGCCGCCTGCTCACGATCATGGGCTCGGGGGAGACCGCCCCGACCATGATCAAGGTCCATCGGGAGGTCTTCGATCGCCTCGGTCGGTCCGAGCCGAGCGCGGTGCTCCTGGACACTCCGTACGGCTTCCAGGCCAACGCCGACATCATCTCGGAGCGGACGGTCGACTACTTCCGTCAGTCCGTCGGGCGTCGCGTCGACGTGGCGCAGCTGCGGCGCACCGACACCGGCGACAGGGTCGCCATCGAACGGGCACTGGCGCGCATCCGCGGTGCTGACTGGTTGTTCACCGGTCCGGGCAGCCCGTCCTTCGCGCTCCGGCAATGGATGGGAACGCCGGTGCCCGACGTGCTCGCCGACCTCCTCCGTCCTGGCGGTCCGGGCGGCGCCCTGGTGTTCTCGAGCGCGGCCGCCCTCACGTTGGGCGTCGCCACCGTCCCGGTCTACGAGATCTACAAGGTCGGTGCCGACCCCTTCTGGTTGGGCGGCCTCGATCTGCTGTCGGCGCTCGGGCTGCCGGTAGCGGTGATCCCCCACTTCGACAACACCGAGGGCGGCAACCACGACACCCGCTTCTGCTACCTCGGCCTTCCCCGGCTGGAACAGATGGAGCAGGAGCTGCCCGACGGCGCGTTCGTGCTCGGGGTGGATGAGCACACGGGTCTCATGCTCGATCTCGATGCCGACACGGCGACCATCCTCGGCCGCGGCGCCGTCACGCTTCGTCAGCGGGGACGCCAGCGGGTCATCGAGGCCGGCCAGACCGTCGCCCTCGACAGGCTCAGGGCCGGCGTGCCGAGGGGCGCCGCGGGGGTGCCAGCCGGCGACGTCACCACCCGGATCGACGCCATCCCCGCTGCGCCTCCGCGCGGCGGGGACGCCGGATCCCTGGCCGAGAGCACCCGGGCCGCCGAGGCGACATTCAGGGACGGGATGGCGGCGGGCGATGCCGACGGCGCGGTCGCCGCCGTCCTCGCCCTCGACGACGCCATCACCGCATGGTCGGCCGACACCCTCCAGTCCGACGAGATGGACCGCGCCCGGGCGGCGCGGCGAGCGATGGTCGTGCAGCTGGGTCAGGCCGCCGCGAAGGGCCTCCGCGACCCTCGCCTGGCGGTGGCGCCGGTGGTCGAGGCCGCGCTCAGCCTGCGGGCGGTCGTACGGGCCGAGCAGCGCTACGACCTGTCGGACCTGCTGCGGGACGAGCTGGCCGCCGCCGGCGTCGAGGTGCGCGACACCGGCGAGGGCGTGGAGTGGGAGCTCAGAGCGGGTTCGTGAGCGCGCCGGTCTCGGCGCCTTGGACGAGCCGCGCGTACTTGGCGAGGACGCCTGACGTGTAGCGGGGCGGGAGCGGCGACCACCCCTCGCGCCGGCGGCGGAGCTCGAAGTCGCCGACGAGCAGGTCGAGCCGCTTCTGGTGGATGTCGATGACGATCTTGTCGCCGTCCTGGACGAACGCGATCGGGCCGGCGTCGACCGCCTCCGGAGCGACGTGACCGATGCAGAAGCCCCACGTACCGCCGCTGAAGCGGCCGTCCGTGATGAGCGCGCAGTCGGCGCCGCGACCGGCGCCCTTGAGGGCGCCGGTCACGGCCAGCATCTCCCTCATCCCGGGCCCACCCTTCGGGCCCTCGTAGCGGATGACGAGCACGGTGCCGGGCTCGATGGCGCCGGCGAGGATGGCCGAGAGCGCGACTTCCTCGCCGTCGAACACGCGCGCCGGGCCCTCGAAGTGGAGCTGGTCGGCCGACAGCCCGGCCACCTTCACCACCCCGCCCCGCGGCGCCAGCGAGCCGCGCAGCACGACCAGCCCGCCCTCCGGGTGCATCGGCGCGTCGAGCGGGTGGACGACGACGCCGTCCGGGCCGGGAGGGTCGAGCTCGGCCAGGTTCTCGGCCATCGTCCGGCCGGTCACCGTGAGCACATCGCCGTCGAGCAGACCGGCGTCCAGGAGGTGCTTCATGACGACAGGGACGCCACCGACGCGGTCGAGGTCGGTCATGTGGAACTTGCCACCGGGCTTCATGTCCGCGATGTGGGGCACGCGGGCAGCGATGCGGTTGAAGTCGTCGAGATCGAGGGCGACTCCCGCCTCGTTGGCGATGGCCAGAAGGTGGAGGACGGCGTTGGTGGAGCCGCCGAGGGCGTTGGTGACGGCGATGGCGTTCTCGAAGGCCGGCTTGGTCATGATCTGGCGGGGCGTCAGGCCCAGCCGCAGCAGCTCGACCACGGCCTCGCCGGCCCGCACCGCGTCGTCGTCACGGCGGCGGTCGACCGAGGGGGGCGACGCCGAGCCGGGCAGCGACATGCCGAGCGCCTCGCCGATCGACGCCATCGTGTTGGCCGTGAACATGCCGCCGCACGCGCCCTCGCCCGGACAGGCCTTGCGCTCGATCTGACCGAGGTCGTCCTCGGTGATGACACCCAGCGCGCAGGCGCCGACGGCCTCGAAGACGCTCGTGATGTCGAGGGACACGCCGTTGTGGTTGCCGGGGAGGATGGAGCCGGCGTAGACGAAGACCATCGGCAGGTCGAGCCGGGCCGCGGCCATGAGCATCCCGGGAAGGCTCTTGTCGCAGCCGGCGAGACCCACGAAGCCGTCGAGACGCTCGGCGTGCATGACCGTCTCGACGCTGTCGGCGATCACCTCGCGCGAGACGAGTGAGGCTCGCATGCCCTCGTGGCCCATCGAGATGCCGTCGGAGACGGAGATCGTGCCGAACTGCAGCGGGAAGCCACCGGCCGCGAAGACCCCGTGCTTGGCTCGAAGGGCGAGCCGCTGGAGGGAGAGGTTGCACGGCGTGATCTCGTTCCAGCTCGACGCCACGCCGATCTGCGGCTTCTCCCAGTCGTCGTCGGTCATGCCGACCGCGCGGAGCATGGCTCGGGCCGGCGCCTTCTGCATCCCGGTGGTGACGTCGTGCGAGCGTGGCTTCAGGTCGGCCATGGCGGCACGCTACCGCGGGTCCTGCGCCCGGCCCGGGGGCCATACTTCGCGCGTGGTGGTGGTCCTGGCGTTGCTCGCCGGAGCGGTGTGGACCGTGCTGACCTGGGTCGGCGACCACGGGCGGCAGCTGGTCAACGCCGGTGCGTGGTGGTGGGGCTGGCTGGCCATCCCCATCGTCGCCGCCCTGCTGGGCGTGCTGGTCCGCCGGCGCGAGCGCGGGCCCGGGCCCTGGCTCCTGGCCGCCCTCCTCCTGGCCCCGATGGCGGTCGCCTTCGTGGCCCACGACCGGCTGGACGACCGCCGACCGGCCTACTGGCCGGTCGGCTGGACCCTCCTCGTGGTCCTCGGCGTCCTCTGCACCGCGGCTGGTCTATCCCGCCGCGGCTCGAGCTGACGCCCGGCGGCTGACCGCCAGCAGCGTGAGGCCGCCCGTGAACAGCACGACGGCCACGATGGCCATCACGCCGGCGTCAGAGCCCGTCGGCGGGATGGGCTGGCAGTCCGGGCACGGCGGCGGCGGCCCGGGTCCGATCACCTGCAGCCCGACCTTCTGAGGCTCGGCCGACTCCAGCAGCGAGCCGTTGTCGGTGCGGGTCGCGACGTAGCCGAAGGAGTTCCAGGCGATCGAGTTCAGCGGCGCGTCGGCCGGCGTGTTCATGCTCCAGCTGAAGGTGATGGCGTCGTTCGGGTTCAGGACCAGGCTGCCGAAGTCGACCCGGATGGCCCCAACCGAGCTCAGGTCGGCGGGCAGCGGGCCCCAGTTCGGGGCCTCGCAGCCCGGCGGGTTGACGCTGAGGTCCGCCCGGCAGGGGTTGTGTGACGTCGAGTACTGCACCGTCGCGGCCGGCGGGTTGGCGGTGAACTGGCCGGCGAAGAACGGCTCCCAGCCGGACTCGCGCGGCGCCGGATCCTTGAGGCCGATGTCACCAGGGATGGGCAGCGTGTCGACGACGATCACGTTTGTCACCGACACGTCGCTGACGTTCCGGATCGTCGCCTGGTACTGGGCGGTGCCGCCGCGAGTGGTGTTGCCAACGCCGGGGCCGGGGATGAAGGCCGCGTCCCGGTCGCCCTTCACGAACTTCGTGCCCCGCAGCAGGGTCTCCGACGTCACGGCCACGTCGGCCGAGCGCTCGAGCGCCACGGGAAGGCTGTCCGACGTCAGGTCGGTGATGTTGTGAAGGCTGGCCGGCGGGGCGTCCGGGGCGACCAGCGTGTTGAGTTTGATCGTGCCCGAGGTGCCCTTGGTGAGAACGAAGGCCGACGGCGCGGCCGGCCACGTCCACGTCAGCAGCACCTGGTTGGTGCCGCAGGCGCCGGCGGCCCGCGCCAGCGTGGGCGCGACCGGGAAGCCCGAGGACGTGAAGTTCAACGGGTTGTTCGGGTTGACCGGGTCGAGGAGATCCAGCCCGGGCGGCAGGCAGTCGGTGATCTTCGGGTTCGTCAGGTCACCCGCCGACGTAGCCGGTACGCCGGCCCCGATCTCCCACGAGACCGTCTGGCCGGGCACCGTCACCGGCGCCGAGCTCAGCACCTTGCTGAACTCGACACTGACCGGGACGATGGTCTGGTCGGTGCACTGGTGACGGTTGACCGAGGTGCCGGTGGCGGCGATGTCGATGCAGTTCTGTATCGACGACCCGGCGGTGATCGGCTGGCCGTTGCGGTCGATACCGCTGGCCGGGATGCCGGCCTTCACCAGGATCGTGGTCGAGAAGTTGGGCGGCGCGGTCCCGAAGTCGAACAGCAGCGAACCCGCCGTGGCGGGCGCGGTGGCCGTCCATGGCCCGCCTCCATTGATGGGCACGTTGCCGCCGGGCGTCGCCGTGATCGAGACCGGCGGTGGGCCGGTGCCGGAGAGGTTGGGCCCGGGCTGGACCATCTCCAGCTGCGGGGGCAGCGTCTCCGTCACGTGGAAGCCGGCGAGTGGCGTGGCGTTCGGGTTCTCCGCCGTGATGGTGTAGGTGTCGGACTGACCCGGGCCGAGCTCCGGCAGCGTGTCCTTCTTCGACCCCGCCGTGACGTTGCCGGCGCCGCCGATGACCCCCGGCCGCTGAGCTCGGCCGAGCTCCTGCGTCGGCTCACCCGCGGGCGTGCCGTTGGCCACCACGAGGTTCAAGATCTTGGTGCCGACGGGGAAGTTCGCCGCCGGGAAGATGACGGTGACCTGCTCCGAGAACGTCACGTCGGCGTTCGGGTTCGGGACCATGTCGTGCGGTGGCCACGTCACGACGCCGTTGGCGAAGGTGCCACCACCGGTGGCCGAGACGAACTGCGCCCCCGCCGGGAGCGTGTCGGTGAAGACCACGCCGTTCAAGTTCTGCGTCCCGCCAGCGGCGAGCGTGATCCCCACCTTGTAGGTGTACGGCGTGTCCACCTGCGGTGGTGCGCCCGCCGGCACGACGTTCTTGGTCACCGTCCACTGCGACGCCGCCTTGGCGGTGACGATCACCTGGTTGGAGGTGACCGGTGCCGCGTTCGACGCGCTCATCGTGCCCTGGTTCGTGGCCACGGTGCCCACCGGCGTGCCCGCCGGGAACTGGGCCGAGATGGCGACCTGTGCCGTGGTGCCGGCCGACACGGGGTTGGCGAGCACGAAGTGCGCGGTGCCCGTCGTCGCGTCGTAGCTGGCCGTGATGAAGTTCCCCGACAGCTTGATGTCGGACGCCAGCCGCGAGAGCTCAGGCGGGATGACGTCGTCGATCGTGGCGTTGGCGCAGTCCACGACCAGCGACGAGCACGAGTAGCTGAGGAAGTAGGTGAACGGTGTCACGGGCCCCACCTCGTGCGGGTTCGGCAGCGACACCGACTTCGTCAGGCCCAGCACGGCCGTCTGGGCGTGCGCGGCTCCTTCGCTCAGCATCACCGGGGCCGCGACCAACGCGAGCGCCACCAAGCCCCGGATCCACGGCAGCCGCCTCAATGGCTTCGTGCCGACACCCATCCTGGTCCCCTTCCAACGTCGTCCGTAGCCGCCGCGAGTCTGACAGGGGAGACCCGCCTGCTGGTGCATGCGCCTTTCGGGCCAGGGTAGTGGACCTGCATGCCCGACATGACGACCCGCAGCGCGGTCGCCCCACCGCGGTCAGAAGGGGTTCTGGGAGGTGGGCAGGCGCTCAGCGGCGAAGAACGCGTCGGCCCGGCGCAACGCCCCGCTCGTGGCCTCGCTGATGCGGCGAGCGCGGGCCAGCACCGAGGGGCGCACGCCACCGAGGGAGATGGCACCGAGCGCGGCCCGATCGAGGGACAGATCAGCCCTCCGACGGGTGCGGGACGCGGTCGCTCCGTCCGGACCGCCCTCGACCTCCCACCGGGTCGAGGGTGCATCGATCGCATCGGAGCCGACCTCGAGCACGAGGCGATCCTCGGTGCTGTAGGTGCGCGCGCCGAGCAGGATCCCGGGACGGTGGGGCCGCAGCCAGACGTTGTCGTCGAGGCCCTCCGTGCGCACGGCCCGGGGGTTGTCGAGCAGGTGGGGCAGCGCGTCGTCGAGCGGCACCGACCGTCGGGACCTGATCGATCCGACCAGGTCGATCCCGAGCAGGGTGTGCCACAGGGCGGCGTGGGCCTCCCGCGTTGCCGCGCAGAGCTCGGTCAGCTCGAGCTCGTGGGCCGGCGCACCCTCGTTCCACCGCGTCCGGATCCGGTACGTGGCGTAACCGTCCTCGTGCCCGAGGCGGAACGCAGCCGAGAACCCGTCGGCGCCCTCGGACTGGTCGGCGAAGACCATGTCCCACCACGCCGGGGTGCGGTTGGTCTCGCCCACGGTCCGGGTGCGGTACCGGTCCCACAGCTCCGGTACGAGCGCGCGGGCCTCGTCCTGCTCGAGGAACCGCACGCTGCCCGGCTTGGGCGTGACCTCCTCGCGCAGCTGCGCCAACCTCGTGTCGATCGAGACCCGCCGCATCTGGCTCGCCACGCCATAGCCGAAGCGACCGTAGATGCCGCCCTCCGACGCCGAGAGCCCGGCCAGCGGCTCCTCTCGCGCGTCCACATCGGCGTGGACCTCGTCGAGCAGACGGCGCAGCAGGCCCTGGCGACGATGGGTCGCCGCGACGGAGACCCACGTGACCGCGCCCATGGGCAGCGCGGCGCCCCCAGGAACGGTCACGTCGAGCGTGAAGGCGCCGGCGATGCCCACGATCGCCCGGCCATCGACCGCGATCCGGAACCGCGACAGGTCCATGATCGAGCGGCGGCGGTCGGGCTCCTGAGGGCCGTGCACGACGCCGAAGCCGCGCCCGTCCGCCGCGAACAGGGCGGGGATCTCGCATTCCTCCGGCGTTCGGATCTCGACGGGCACGGTTCGCCAGTCTGGCCGCGCCGCCGGCCGCCGCTGCGAGGGATTTAGCCGGTCGGCGCGGCCGAGCGCCGGGCCTGCAACAACGCGGTGACCGCCTTGCCGTCGGCCTGACCGCGCGTCGCCTTCATCACGGCACCGACCAGTGCGCCCGCGGCCTTGTCCTCGCCCGCGCAGTACTTGGCCCACGCCCCCGCCTGCTGCCCGATGGCCGCCTCGACCGCGGCCTCCAGCGCGTCCGTGCCCATGGCCTCGAAGCCCTTGGCCGCCGCGATCGCCGCCGGATCCCCATCGCCGCCCGCGGCCACCACCTCGGAGAGGACCTGCTTGGCCTGTGTCGGGGTGAGCCTCCCGGCCACCTCGAGCGCCGTCAGCGCGGCGAGTGCGGTCGGGGTCACCGGATCGGGACCGTCCGGCGCGAGGTTGTGCTCGATGTGGACGAGCACCCGTGTCGGATCGCCGCCGGCCTCGATGGCGGCGACCGCCAACCCGTCGCGCCCTCGCTCGACGGCGATGGCCACCCCCTCGGTGGTGGCGTCCACGCCAGCGGCCGTGCCGAGGGCGGCCCGCCGCTCGGCGGGCAGCGGCGGCATGGTCCGGCGGATCTCGTCCACCCAGGCGGCGTCAGGGGCCAGCGGCACCAGGTCCGGTTCGGGGAAGTAGCGGTAGTCGTCGGCGTCCTCCTTGGTGCGGAGGGTGTGGGTGCGGCCGTCGTTCTCGTCCCAGTGGCGCGTCTCCTGCCGAACGACCTCCCCGTCGCTGAGCAGCGCGATCTGCCGGCGGGCCTCGTACTCGATCGCGCGACCGAGCGACCGCACGGAGTTGAGGTTCTTGATCTCGCAACGAGTGCCGTAGGGATCGCCCGGCCGGTGCACCGAGACGTTGGCGTCGACGCGCATCGAGCCCTCCTCCATCTTGGCGTCGGAGGCGTCGATGGCGACGAGGATGGCGCGCAGCTCGTTCACGTACTGGCGGGCCTCGTCGGGTGTCCGGATGTCCGGACGGCCCACGATCTCGACCAGCGGCACGCCGGCGCGGTTGTAGTCGACGAGCGAGTAGTCGCTCCCGTGGATCCGCCCGCCGGTGCCACCGATGTGGGTCGACTTGCCGGTGTCCTCCTCCATGTGCGCCCGCTCGACGCCGATGCGCTTGCCCGACGGCAGCTCGAGCCAGCCGTCGACGTTGAGCGGCTGGTCGTACTGGGAGATCTGGTAGTCCTTCGGCATGTCCGGGTAGAAGTAGTTCTTCCGGTGGAAGAGACAGGGCTGGACCTCGCAGTGGAGGGCCACGCCGATCCGGATGGCCAGCTCCACCGCTCGCCGGTTCAGCACCGGGAGGGACCCGGGCAGGCCGAGCGTCACCGGGTCGATGTTGGTGTTGGGTGCGTCGCCGAAGCGGTTGGGACTGCCGCTGAACAGCTTGGTCGCCGTGGCCAGCTCGACGTGGACCTCGAGCCCGACGACGACCTCGTAGCCGTCGACCAGCCCGTCCGGGGTCACGCATCCTCCTTCGCCGCAGCCTCGAGCACGGCCGCGACCCGATACATGAGCGGCTCCTCCAGTGCGGGCGCGAGAACCTGCAGACCGACGGGCAGGCCGCCCTCACCAGTTCCGAACGGCACGCTCATGGCGGGATGGCCGGCCAGCGGGGACGGCATCGTGTAGACGTCGCAGAGGTACATGGCCAGCGGGTTCTCGGTCTTGTCGCCGAGGGGGAAGGCGACTGACGGCGCGGTCGGCGTGAGGAGGACGTCGGCATCCTCGTAAGCCCGGGCGAAGTCGTCAGCGATCAACCGGCGCACCTTCAGCGCCTTGCCGTAGTAGGCGTCGTAGTACCCGGCGGACAGGGCGTACGTCCCGAGCATGATCCGCCGCTTCACCTCGGCTCCGAAGCCGGCGACGCGCGTCGCGGCGTTCATCGCCGCGGTGTCCGCGGCGTCGACCCGCAGCCCGTAGCGGACGCCGTCGTAGCGGGCCAGGTTGCTGGAGGCCTCGGCCGGCGCGATCAGGTAGTAGGCGGTGAGGCCGTAGCCGAAGGCGGGCACGGTGACGTCGACCACCTTGGCCCCGGCCCGCTCGAGCGAGGCGAACGCCACCTCGAGTCGTTCCGCCACCTCGGGATCGGCGCCGGCGGGCAGGTCCGTGATGCGGCCGACGCGCAGGCCCTCCACACCGTCCTGCAGCGTCGCCCGGAGGGCTGGTGCCGGCTGCGGGACCGAGGTGGAGTCGAGCGGGTCATGGCCGGCGATGACCTCCAGGAGCACGGCGGCGTCCTCGACCGTGCGGGCCAGCGGTCCGATCTGATCGAGGCTCGATGCGAACGCGATCAACCCGTAGCGGGACACGACCCCGTAGGTCGGCTTGACGCCCACGACGCCGCAGAGGGCGGCCGGCTGGCGGATGGAGCCGCCGGTGTCCGATCCGAACGCGCCGGCCGCGAACCCCGCCGCCACGGCCGCGGCGCTGCCACCCGACGAGCCGCCCGGCACGCGGCTCAGGTCGTGCGGGTTCCGGGTGGGACCGAAGGCGGAGTTCTCGGTCGAGGATCCCATGGCGAACTCGTCGAGGTTCGTCTTGCCGACGACGATCGCGCCGGCTGCGGCGAGCCGCTCGACGACCGTGGCGTCGTACGGCGGTCGCCAGCCCTCGAGGATGCGGGACGAGCAGGTCGTCGCGATGCCGCGCGTGCAGAGGTTGTCCTTGAGCGCGATCGGTACGCCCGCCAGCGGACCGGGGTCCTCACCCCGGGCGATGCGCTCGTCGATCGCCGCCGCGGCGGCGCGGGCCTCGTCGGCCAGCACGAGGTTGAAGGCGTGGACGTCAGCCTCACGGGCGGCGACCCGGGTCAGGTGGGACTCCACGACGGCCGCCGCCGAGGTCGCCCCCGATCGGACCGCATCCGCGATGGCGACGGCAGTGGTGGGCTCGCCTGTGGGGTCGGCCGGCGGGGTCACGGCGCCTCGCCCAGGATCGGCGGGACGCGGAAGCGCCCGTCCTCGGCCTCGGGAGCTGCGGCGAGCACCTCGTCGCGGTCGAGCGTGGGCCCCACCACGTCATCGCGGAACACGTTGCGGAGCGGCAGCGGCTGGTACATGGGGACGACGTCGGTGAGGTCGAGCTCGTCGATGTCGTGGAAGTGCTCGATGACGGTGCCGAGCTGCTCGGTGAAGCGGTCGACCTCGGCGGCGGTGAGGTCCAGGCGGGCCAGGCGCGCCACGTGGGTCACCGCGGCGGCCGAGATGGGTTCGGACACAGATGACGATGCTAGGCCCGCGTCAGAAGTCTCGACCTCGACCTCCACCTCAGGCTCAGCTCGGCGCCGGGTCATCGAGACGATCAGGTACAGGATCGCCAGGCCGCACACGACCAGTGAGACGACCTCGTTGATCCGCCAACCCCAGACGATGGTGGCCGGGTCGACGCGGAGGCGTTCGATCCAGAACCGCACGAACGTGTACCCGGCCACGTACATGGCGAACAGCTCGGTGCCCCGGGGCTTGAAGCGCTTGTCGATCCAGATGAGGGCGCCGCACAGAAAGAGGCACCAGAGCGACTCGTAGAGGAACGTGGGGTGGAAGGTGGTGCCGGGCGGGTATCCCGCGGCGACGGCCTTGGCGGGGGAGACCTCGAGCGCCCACGGGAGGTCGGTCGGGCGGCCGAAGAGCTCCTGGTTCCACCAGTTGCCCCAACGGCCGATGGCCTGGGCCAGCGGCAGCGCCGGAGTGAAGGCCGACAGCCCGCCCTGCAGCGGGATCCCCCGGCGCACCCCGGCCCAGATCCCGACCACCACGCCGAGACCGATGCCGCCCCAGATGCCGAGGCCGCCCTGCCAGATCTTGAAGGCGTCGAGCCAGTGACCCTCGTAGCGCCGCCAGTCGGTGGCGACGTGGTACAGGCGGGACCCGATGATGCCTGCCGGCACCGCCCAGAGCGCCACGTAGGAGACGTCCTCGCGGGTCCCGGCGCCACGGGCCTCGAGCCGGCGGCCGGCCAGCCACACCGCGGCCACGACACCGAGCGCGATCATCAGCCCGTAGGCGCGCAGCTGGAACGGGCCGATCTTGATCTCCCCGCTCGACGGGCTGGGGATGGAGGCGAGGAGGGCGGTGAGCAAGGCGCCCCGGAAGCCTCAGCCCGTCACCTTGCGGCCGAAGCTGACCGCGGCGTCGAAGATGAGGTCCTTGTCGAAGTCGAGCGTGGCGACGTGGTAGCTGCGCTCGAGGCTGATCCGCTCCACCGGGCCGCCGTAGCGCTCAGCCAGGAGGTTCCCGTTGGCCGGCTCGACGACGTGGTCCTGCGGGCTGGTGAGCAGGAGCAGCGGGCAGGTGATCTCGCCATAGCGATCGACCATCGGCGCCAGCCCGTCCTCGACGAGCGACGCGAGCGGCCGCAGTGGCGTCTCCGCGTAGGCGCTCTCGGTCGCGTCGGGGTCGGCGATGTCGGCCCCGATGCCGGGCATGTGGTCGACGCCCTCGTCGAGCATCCCGTGCACCATCTCCATCACCTCTGGCGGCTGGGGCATGGTGGCCGGGTTGACGAGCACCAGGCCGGCCACCTCCGGATGCTGGAGGGCGGTCCACAAGCTGAGGCTGCCGCCCATCGAGAGGCCGGCGACGACGAGCTGCTCGGTGCGGGCGGCCAGCCGCTGGTACGCGGCTTCCACCTCGGCGGTCCAGTCCGCCCACCGCGTGCCCTTCATCTCCTCGACGGTCGTGCCGTGGCCGGGAAGGCGGGGCAGCTCGACCGAGAACCCGGCCGCAGCGAAGGCCTCGGCCAGCCCTCGCATCGAGGTGGGGTTGCCGGTGAAGCCGTGGAGGCACAGCGCACCGGCCGGGCCGCCGGCGGCCGACCAGGGCTCGGCGCCGGGGAGGAGTGGTTCGGTCATCCCTTGTGTCTAGCGGACCGAGCAGGGTCTTCACCCGGCGCCAGCCACCCCGCGAGCACTCAGCGGTACGGGTCGTTGGTGCTCGCCGGCTCCTGCCACCACTCGCCCGGGTAGCCGGCCGTCTCCCACTCGGGGAAGGGGTAGATGCAGTTGACAGGGCACGCGGGCAGGCACTTGTCGCACCCGGAGCAGAGCTCGGGGATGATCACGACGTCCGGGCCGTGGTTGAAGATGGCGCCGAAGTGGGTGGGGCAGTGCCGCAGGCAGGCGTCGCAGTTGATGCACTCCGCCATCTCGATGCGCAGCGGAGGGTTCTGCCACTTGGCGTTGCGCTGGCGCGTGGCGATCCGTTCGCTGCGGGCGCCGGTCATCACCCGGATGCTAGGCCATGGGCTCCCGCATTGACCCGTGGGTCAAGGACTGGTGGACTGAGCCCGTGAGGCGAGGATGACCCGACCGTGAACGAGCGACGGCACACCGACCAGGGCCTCGAGCGCAAGCAGCAGCTGCTCGATGCAGCCGAGTCGCTGTTCGCCAGTCGCGGCTACGGCCCGACGCGCATCGCGGACATCTGCGACGCCGCCGGCGTGGCCAAGGGCCTCTTCTACTGGTACTTCGAGACGAAGGAGTCCCTGTTCGCCGAGCTGGTGCGCTCCGTGCGCCAGCAGCTGCGGAGGGCACAGGCTGCGGCGATGGACCCCGACGCCGACCCGGTGACGCGCCTCCGCCAGGGCACCGAGGCGTCCGTCCGGTTCATGGCCGCCCATGTCCGCTTCTTCGCGCTCCTCGAGGTCGAGCGCAACGACCAGCGGGTAGCCGCGGTGCTGCGGGAGAGCGGTGACGTCTACGTCCAGGACGCGGCCCGGCTGGTGCGCGAGGCCCAAGCGGCCGGCCTGGTTCCCGACGACCACGATCCGACCCTCTTGGCCATCGGCGTGCTGGGCGCGGTGGCCCAGTTCTCGCACTACCACCGGACCGGCCGCCTCACCGTGCCGATCGACGAGTTGGCCCGCTTCGTCGGCCAGTGGACCATCCAGGCCCTCGCCGCCGTCCCCAGCCCGACCGCCGGCTGACCGCGCAGCGCGGCCGCGGGTCGGACGGTCGCGCAGATCCCTGTCACAGAGGTGGTGCGGGGCCCTACGATCAGGCTGGGACTTGCCGCAGGAGGATGTGCTGAAGAGCTCGGGACCTGCTCGCCCGGGGTGGTACCGGGTCCCCGGTGAACCGGGGCGGCTGCGATGGTGGGACGGCGCCCGCTGGACGGCCGACGAGTTCGTCCTCCCCGGATCGGAGGCCGAGTCCGTCGATCACCATCCCACGCGCCAGGGCGCCGCGGCGCGCCTGCGCCGCGCCGAGCCCGACCGCTGGCGGCCCGAAGGGCGAGCCGGCCGGCGTCCCGACAGCTCCGCGCTCGCCGTCCTCATCCCCACCGCCGCGCTCCTTCCCGTCTCGTTGGTGGCGCTGGCCGCGTTCTGGCTGCTCGTCCGCCTCGTGGCGCCGGTCCCGTACTGGGCCTTCGCGGCGGGCTACCTCGCGGCGGGCGTGCTCATGTTCCTCCGCCCGATCCAGCGGCTGCTGCTGAGCTGGCTCTACGGCGCTCGACGACCGACGCCGGAGGAGCTCGACCGCCTGGAGCCGGCCTGGCACGACGTGCTCCGCCAGGCCGGGCTCCCGGCCCGGCGGTTCGTGCTCGCGGTCACCGACTCGCCCGAGCTGAACGCGTATGCCTGCGGGGGGCACGTCGTTGCGGTCAGCACCGCCGCGCTCGAGCTGCTGCCGGACGACGAGCTCCGCGGCGTGCTGGCCCACGAGCTCGGACACCACCTCGGGCTGCACACCGTCGCACTCACGATCACCCACTGGCTGTCGCTGCCCATCATCACGCTGGCCCGGATCGGCTTCGTGCTCGAGCGACTGGCCTTCGCGGCGTCCGACCTGCTGGCCCGGCGCTCAGCCGGCCTGGCCCTGATCGGGCGCATCGTCAGCGCGATCCTGCAGGTGATCGCCTTGGCCTTCCTGGCCACGGTCCTGATCGCCCGGCGCATCGGCGACCGGCTCGGCCGCTCGTCGGAGTTCACCGCCGACGAGCGGGCGGTCGACATGGGCTACGGCCGCCACCTCGTGATGGCCCTGCGCCGCGTGCACGCCATGGACCGTCAGGATGCCACGGTGAGCGAGCTGCCCCGCGCCATCGGCGGCCATCCCTCGCCCGTGCTGCGGACGGCGAGGATCGAGGCTCGGCTCCGCGCCAACCGGGCCTGAAGGGGCGTCCGTCGGACGCCCGGTCAGGGCGTCAGCAGCTCCCGCACCCGGGCCGTCGGCCGACCGATGATGGCCACGTCGCCCTTGACGATGACCGGCCGCTGCATGAGCGCCTTGCGGGCGACCAGCAGGTCGACGACCGGGCCGGGCTCGGTGTAGTCCTCCGCGTCGAGCCCGAGCTTCTGGAACTGCGAGTCCTTCCGGACGAGGTCGGCGACCGGATCCTCCAGGATGGCGACGAGGTGCTCCAGGGTCTCGCGGTCGGGCGGGTCCTTCATGTACTCGATGACGTCGAACTCGACGCCCAGCTCACGCGCCGCGGCGAGAGCGTTCTTGGACGAGTTTCAATGCGGGTTGTGGTAGATGGTCACGTCGGCCATCCCGGCACCCTAGGGCTACCGTGCCGGAATGCGCCTCCTCGCCCTCCGCTGCGGTGATCTCCGGACCGATGCCGGGGTGCTGTTCGAGGGCCGGCCGAGCGGTACGACGGCCGACGTCCCGATCATGACCCACGCCGTCGACACCGGGGACGGCGTGCTCTTGTGGGACACGGGCATCAACGAACGCTGCCTGGCCGACCTCGGCGCCTACCTCGGCCCGGTCATGGCGCAGGCCTTCGAGGCGGTCGGCACGCCGGACACGCTCACGCCGGCTCGGGTCGAGCAGGCTGGCTTCTCCGTCGACGACATCCGCTGGGTCGTCAACTCGCACCTGCACTTCGATCATTGCGGATGCAACCGCAGCTATCCGGTGGCTTCGTGGGTGGTGCGAGCGCGGGAGGTCGCCTTCTACCGGTCCAAGCTGGACAACCCGCTGTTCGGCCTCGGCGCGGAGGATCTGGGGCGCGAGCAGCCACCGGCGTTCGACTACGACGGCGAGCACGACCTGTCCGGCGACGGCCGCTTCGTCCTCCTCGACACCAAGGGCCACACCCCCGGGCACCAGTCGTTGCTGGTCACCTTTCCGGATGGCCGGCGATACGTGCTGGTCGGCGACGCCGCGTACAGCCGGGACGCCGTCGAGTCCGGGGAGCCGCAGGGCTACCCGTGGGATCGCGAGCTGGCGCGGGACGCGCTGGCCCGCCTGCGCGCGCTCGAGGGTGAGGGCGCGACGCTGCTGCTCGCCCACGACGCAGCGCAGTGGCGCGACGTCCGCGACGTGGCTGACGTGCACGCCGCGTCCTGAACCTGACCGACCACCCAGCGCAGCGGCGCAGTCGCCGGGCGCAAGGTTCGCGTCCTGTTCTGTTACAAGGGCGTATCCGAGCGCGATCATTGTGGATCACGAGCTCGTGGGTTGCCCGCCGGACTGGTATCTCCGGAGCATGACCTCCGGTCGGTGGATCGACGCGCCTCCGCGCCACCGCCGCTGGCTCGCCGCGCTCGCGGCCCTCACCATCGCCGCGGTCGGGCTCGCGGCCTGCGGGCCGAGCGCACCCTCCGCCCCGGTGGCGGTCGGGCCACCCGCGTCATCCACACCCGCGAACAGCCAGGGCGCCACGGCACCAGGCGCCGTCCCTCCGGCGGGTGCCGCGGGCACGGCGGCCGGAGGCGCGGCGGTCACCGGACCGACGACCGAGCTGCCCATCTACTTCGTGCGCGATGGCAAGCTCGGGGTCGCCCGCCGCCAGCTCCCGGCCGACGTCGACATCGTCAACCACGCGCTCGACGCGCTCCTGGCCGGCCCGAGCGCGCCCGAGACGGAGGCTGGCCTCTCCACGGCCATCCCGAACCTGACCCGGGTGCGGGGCACCGGGCTCATGGGCGACGTCTTCGTCGTCAACCTGTCCGGCTCGTTCTCGGCGCTCGGACCGCAGTTCAGCCCGGAGCTGCGCGTCGCGCAGATCGTGTACACGGTCAGCGTGTTCCCGGTGCGGGTGGTGTTCCAGATCGACGGCCAACCGGCACGAGCGATCGCAGGGTTCATCCTTCCCGACCGCCCGGTGACCCGTGACGACTTCGCCTCGTGGGCACCGCCGGTGCTCGTGGAGACGATCGGCCCCAACGAGCGGCTGACGCCGACGACTCCGATCAGCGGGTCGACCGCAGCGGCCGGCACCGGCGTCGGCATCCGCGTGACCGACGCCGCCGGCAACGTCGTCTACGAGGGCTCGACGCTCTCGGCGAAGGGCCGCGGGGTCCGCCACGCGTTCGAGACCGCCGCGCCGTTCACGGCCGCTCCCGGGCCCGGGACGTTGACGGTGTCCGAGCTCAACCCGGCACCGTTCACCCAGCCGCTCGTCCTGACCATCCCTGTCCAGCTCGGGTAGCGCCCACCGCAGCTCCGGCGCGCGCCGTTACGCTCGATCTCCCATGACGACCAGCACCCCGCCAGCCGTCGCATCGCGCTCTCTCGACCCCGACGCGGGGCTCCTGCCACGAGCCGCCGGGGCGTCGCCGTGGCGAGCGGTCACCCTGGCCGCCGCCGTCGCCCTCGCCTTCGCCGACGCGTCCGTCGTCGTCCTCGGGCTGCCGAGCATCTACGGCGAGCTGCACACAACCGTCGTCCAGGCCTCCTGGGTCATCACGGTCTACGCGGTCGTCGTCACCGTCGTCGCGCTGCTGGTCGGCCCGTTGGGGGCCCGCCTGCGGCCGGCCAGCGTCGCCCTCGTCGGCCTCGTCGGCTTCGCCGCAGGCTCGGCGCTCAGCGGCGTGGCCGGCTCGATCGGCCTGCTCTACGCCGGCCGCGGGCTCCAGGGCTTCGGCGCCGCGCTCGCCCTCGTGGCCTCGCTGCCCGTGCTCGTCCACCTGACCGGCTCCGTGGGCCGGGGCCGCACCTGGTGGGTGACCGCCGCCGCGTTCGGCGCCGCGGTCGGACCGGCCCTCGGCGGGCTCCTCACGCAGGTCTTCGCCTGGCGGGCCATCTTCTTCGTCCAGGTGCCCGTCGCGGTCGCTGCGGTGATCGCGGTCGCCGCGCCCAGCGTGCGGCGCGGCGCCGTCGACCGCCCCGGCCGCGTCCAGCGGCGGTCGCTCCTGGCCAACCTCGGCGAGGTGCTGACGTTCGGCGCGCTCGTCGGCGCGCTGTTCCTCGGCGTGCTGCTGCTCGTCGTCGTCTGGGGGTACGACCCCATCGTCGGGGCGGTCGTCGTCAGCGCGCTCCCCGCCGCGTCGTTCGCGGTGCGCCCGCTCGCCGCGCGTGTCAGCCCCACCGTCAGCGGCGTGGCGGGTGCGGTCGTCCTGGCGGGCGGCCTGGCCGGGCTGGCCCTCCTGCCGCGGGTGAGCGGTGTGCTGGCGGCGGTCGCCTTCGCCCTCTGCGGGGCGGGCATGGGCCTGGCGCTGTCGGTCCTCGGCCCGGCCAGCCTCGCGGAGTCGTCCGGCCTCGTCGGCGCGAGCAGCCGGTCGGTCGCGGCACGCCATGCGGGCCTGATGCTCGGCCTGCTGCTGATCGCCCCGGTCCTCGGACACAACCTGGAGGCCAAGGCCAACGACTCGGCGCTGGCCGGCACCCGGTCCCTGCTCGAGGCCCAGCTACCGCTGCGCCAGAAGATCCCGGTCGCGTGGGCGCTACGCAAGGAGATCCAGCAGACACCGGACGGCGAGGTCCCCGACGTCGACGCCGTCTTCGCCGCCCAGGGCGCCGGGGCCAGCCCCGAGCTGGCCTCGGCCCGTGACGGTCTGGTCGGGACCATCGAGTCGATCCTCACCCGCGCGTTCCGCTCGTCGTTCCTGATCGCCGCCGCCCTCGCCCTGCTCGCCGTGCTGCCCCTGTTGGCGCTGACCCTCGGCCGGGCGGCCGCCACCGCGCCCCGTTCGAGCACCGCCGGGCTCGTCATCGCCGCGCTGGTCGGGGTCGGAGCCATGGCCTTCGTGGCCGTCGAGTGGAGGGGCGGCGCGCAGGACTTCGGTCGCTACGAGGCCGCGGATCCCTGCGCGGCGGGTCCCGACACCTACCCGGGCAAGGGGCTCGACAACACCGTCCAGCGCATCGCGCTCGGAGGCCTGAACGGCGCGGCCTGCGACCTCGGCACGAGCCGCGAAGAGCTCATCTTGTCGCTCGACCCGAAGAGCGGGATCGGCGACGTCACGTGGGACCGGGACACCGCCGGGAAGGCCATCCAGTCCGGCACGTCGCGGGCCATCGGCGATGCCGTCGACCGCGGGACGTTGCCGACCTGGGCCGGTCGGGTGCTGCGCTTCGTCGTCGAGCGGGCGCCGATCCAGTGGCTCCTCGACAAGCTCCCGATCTGACGCGTGCCACACTGCCCGCATGCCTGACGACAGCGTGCTCGCCGGCCACGACCCGTACGACCTGATGGATGCGGAGGCGGCCCGGCTCGATGCGTGGTTCAGCGGACTCCAGGGCGGGGAGTGGGACCAGCCGACCGCGTGTGAGGGATGGGACGTGCAGGACGTGCTGGCCCACCTCGCCTTCGGTGAGGAGTACAACGCGGCCTGTCTCGACGAGGCCGTCCCCACCTTCTTCGAGCGCTACGCCTCACGGGGCGCCAGCGACATCAACGGGTTCAATGCGCTGGGCGTCTCCGACCGGGAGGACCGCACGGCGGACGAGGTGCTGGCCGAGTGGCGGGACGCCTGCGCCCGCACGAGGCGGGAGCTGCGTGGGCTCGACGGCGGGGATGTCACCACGGGCGCCGGCCCGTACCCAGCCCGCTGGCAGGCCTGGCACCTCGCGTCGGAGATGGCGACGCACGCCGACGACATCGGGGTGCCCGAGTCTCCCGACGAGGCCGCCGATCGGCGCGCCTGGCGAACCGCGTTCGCCCGGTTCGCACTGGACGAGATGAAGCCGGAGGTCTCGGTCGAGCCCGCCCCGGACGGCGGCACGCTGGTCCGCGCGGGCGGTGCGGAGGCGGTGCTCGACGACGTGGAGCTGACGGCCGCGGTCAACGGCCGCCTGCCCGCCGATCACCCGCTCGATCCCGAGCTCCGGGCCGCGCTCAGCGCCTTGGCATGACGGACTACACGGCCGCCACCTACGGCGACCGCATCGCGGAGGTCTACGACGACCTCTACCCGTTCCCGGCGGCGACCGACGCCGGTGTCGAGCTGCTGGCGGAGCTGGCCGCCGGTGGCCCGGTCCTCGAGCTCGGGGTCGGCACCGGCCGGTTGGCCCTGCCCCTCGTCCGCCGCGGGCTGCCGGTGGCGGGCATCGATGCCTCCGAGGCGATGGTCGCGAAGCTCCGGACCAAGCCTGACGGCGACGCCATCACGCTGACCATCGGTGACTTCGCGGACGTGGCCGTCGACGGGTCCTTCCGTCTCGTCTTCGTCGCCTTCAACACGTTCTTCGCGCTGCTGACCCAGGACGACCAGCTGCGCTGCATGGCCAACTCGGCGGCCCGGCTCGTTCCGGGCGGCCGGTTCGTGATCGAGGCCTTCGTCCCCGACCTGACGCGGTTCGAGCGCGGTCAGCGGACGGCGAGCGAGCGGATCGGCACCGACATCGTCGAGCTGGAGGTGTCGACACACGATCTCAGCCGTCAGCACGTCACGTCCGCGCACGTCCTGCTGCGGGAGTCCGGCACCGAGATCTACCCGGTCCAGATCCGCTACTGCTGGCCGAGCGAGCTGGACCTGATGGCCCGCCTGGCCGGGCTCGAGCTCGAGCACCGGTGGGCTGACTGGCAGCGCTCGCCCTTCACCGCCCACAGCACCGGCCACGTCTCCGTCTGGCGGCGTCCGTGATCTACGGCGTGCTCCCGGGGCGGCCGATAGCGTCGCGGGCGTGACGACGACCGACCAGCGCGAGTGGCTGCGGGCCGAGCCGGAGGTCGAGCGGATCGATCTCGACCCGTCGTCGTGGGTCGACGTCGTCCGCGGCCTCGTCCCCCGGGCCGACGAGGTGCACGACGAGCTCGTCGCCACCGTGCCGTGGGAGCCCAGCCGGGTGTTCCGCTACGAGCGCTGGATCGACGAGCCCCGCCTGTTCTGCTGGCAGTCCGGCTCCGGACGCCACCCGGCGCTCGTCGAGACGCAGGCGTGGATCAGCCGCCGCTACCGATCGCTGTTCGACGGCGTGGCCGTGACCCTCTACCGCGACGAGCACGACGGCGTCGGGTTCCACCGTGACCGCGAGCTGCGCTGGCTGGAGGACACGATCATCGGCGTGCTCTCGATGGGCGCGCAACGACCCTGGCTCATGCGGCCGCTCACCGGGCACAAGGCCGACTCGGACGACCTGACCGGCGTCATCGACCTGTCGCCGGCGAGCGGTGACCTCCTCGTCATGGGCGGCCGCTGCCAGGCCGCGTGGCTGCACGCCGTCCCGCAGACGCGCGGCCGGGTCCGCAGCCGCGTCTCGGCCCAATGGCGGTGGACGTCCAGGCGGGGCCGGCGCGACCCCAACCCCTCCTTCTACGCGCCCCGCCACTTCAGCCGGTAACTTCCCGGCCCGTGGCCGGCGCGGACGATGGCGATGAGGTCGTCTCCGAAGGCCCGCTCGACCCGCCGGTGGCGGCGCACCGGAGCGCCCGGGCCGGGCCCGGTGAGCGGTCGTGGTCCGATCGGCGCCAGGCCGGACGCGCCCTGCGCGAGGCGGCGCCCCGCCGGAGCCACGGCACGTGGAGTCCGGCGCCGGACCGGGTCGACCCGGTCGAACAGCTGCTGCGCACCGACGTCGACCGCGAGCCGGAGCTGGTGCCGGTGCGGGTGGCGCGCATGGCCGCGTCGCCCTTCGCCTACTACCGCGGCGCGGCGGACATGATGGCGTTCGACCTCGTCTCGACGCCCGTGAGCGGCATCACGGCGCAGCTGTGCGGGGACGCCCACTGCCTCAACTTCGGGTTCTACGGCTCGCCCACCGGGTTGGTCGTGTTCGATGTCAACGACTTCGACGAGACCGCCATGGGCCCGTGGGAGTGGGACCTCAAGCGCCTGGCCGTCAGCCTCGTGCTGGCCGGCCGGGGCAACGGGGCGTCCGACGAGGACACCAGGGTCGCCGTCCTGGCCGCGGTGCGCGCCTACCGGAAGGTGGCCGAGTCCTTCCGGGACACGTCCGTGCTCGACCTGTGGCGCCTCGCCGTCGACGATCGCTCGCCCCTCCTCCACCGCTACGGGCGTGACGACGCGGTCTTCCGCCGCGGCTTCGCCTCCGCTCGCCGCCACGACAACGTGGCTGCGCTGCCGAAGCTGACCGAGGTCGTCGACGGACGGCGCCGCTTCCGCGCCCAACCGCCGCTGCTCTCGCGCCTCGAGACGGACGTCCGGCGCGACATCGTGGACGGGCTGGCCGCCTACCGGCGCAGCACGCTGACGACCACCGCCCACCGCCTGGCCGACCACGACATCGTGGACGTGGCGCAGAAGGTCGTGGGCGTGGGCAGCGTCGGCACGCAGGACTTCGTCGTGCTCCTGGATCGACCGGACGGGACCGATCCCCTCTTCCTGCAGCTCAAGGAGGCGGTGCCCTCCGACGTGCGCCTCGTCTGCCACCACCCCGCTCCGGGCCACGAGGGCGAGCGGATCGTCGCCGGTCAGCGCCTGATGCAGGCCATGAGCGACCCCTACCTCGGCTGGACCACGGTGCGGGGTGTGCCGTTCTACGTGCGGCAGCTCAAGGACCTCAAGGCCTCGATGCCGCTCGACAAGCTGAGCGGCCAGACCCTGGACGACTACGGCTCGCTCTGCGCAGCGATCCTCTCCCGGGCCCACGCCCGGACCTGCGATCCCGCGCTCGTGGCTGGCTACTGCGGCCACGGCACCTCGCTGGACGAGAGCATCGCCCGCTTCGCCGTCACCTACGCCGACCAGGTCGAGAAGGACCACGTGGCCGTGGTCGAGGCGGTCACGTCGGGACGACTCCCCTCCGACCCGGGCACCGCGGCCGACGCCGGCCAGGCCGAGCTCGGCTGGCCCGACCTCACCGTCAACGGTTGACCACTCCGCTCAGTACAGGAACATGGGCTTGCCGTCCACGTGGCGGATCTTGGGTCGGTAGGAGGCGACGTCGTACAGCGCGTCCACATCGACCCGCTTCACGCCCTGACGGGTGACCGCCAAGGGAACGTTGAGGTAGTTGCCCATGCGCAGGGCGACGAGCCTGCCTGCCAGTCCCTCGAGCAGGAGGTCCGCAGCCATGACGCCGTAGTTGACGGCGACCATGAGGTCCAGCGAGTCGGGGTTGCCCGAGCGCATCAGGTAGCCGAGGTGCTGGACGATGATGCCCTGGCCGGTCCGCTCCCGCAGCAGCTCACCGGTCAGCTCGCCGATGCCCCCGAGCTTGCGGTGGCCGTAGGCGTCGGCGTCGCCCCGCAGGGCCATCTCGCCGCCCACCACGGTAGCGCCCTCGGAGATCGTCATCATGGCGTAGCCGCTCGGGTTCGCCGCCTTGTCGGCCATCAGCAGCGACGTCAGGCGGTCGATGTCGAAGGGCACCTCGGAGATGACAGCCCGGTCGACGCCCGAGAGGTACGCCGAGACCAACGAGGTCTCACCGCTGTACCGGCCGAAGACCTCGACGACGGCGAGGCGCTCGTGCGATCCCGCACTGGTGCGCAGCTGGTGGATGAAGTTGACGGTGCGGGTGACGGCGGTGGAGAAGCCGATGCAGTAGTCGGTGCCGTGCACGTCGTTGTCCATCGTCTTCGGGATGGCGACGACGGGAAAGCCCTCGTCCGACAGGCGGAGTGCGAACGACAGCGTGTCGTCCCCGCCGATCGGCACCAGGGCGTCGATGGACAGGCGCTCGAGCACCGACAGGCAGTGCTTGGTCAGGTCGTGCGGCCCGTCGCCGACGACCTGGTCGGACAGGAACGCGGGCACGTCGGAGGTCTTGACCCGGGCCGGGTTGGTGCGGGAGCTGTGGAGGACGGTGCCGCCCGAGCGGTCGATCGTCCGGACCGACGCCGGGTCGAGCACCATCGTGCACGCCGCGACCGAGGCCGGATCGTCCGGGTTGCACTCCAGCAGCCCGGCCCAGCCGCGTCGCAACCCGATCGCCGACTGGCCCTCGGCGGCGACCCGGCCGACCACCGCCTTGATGCTGGCGTTGAGGCCCGGGACGTCACCTCCACCGGTCAGCACCCCTACTCGCATGCGCAGCTCCTCGCTCGGACGTCGGCAGCACCATCATGCTGCCCGCCGAGCGGGGACGGCGCGCAGTCGAGGTCAGTGCGCCGGTTCGAGGACCGGCGGGCGGCGGCGAGCCATGCGGTTGGCCTTCCGGACCGTGCGGACCATCGAGGGCCGCAGCAGGGTCGAGGGCGAGGCCAGGAGGTTCTGCACGAGGATCATCGCGGTGTTCACCTCGGGCGAGACCTGCGCAGCGGTGAGCACGCGCGCCAGGTAGCGGTTGACGAGGTCGGTGCCCACCGGCTTCGGGCCCATGCTCTCGGGATAGGCGAAGTCGGCGCCGACCGCGATCTGCCACGGCGTGGCGATCACCTTGGCCGCCCGCCGGTAGAAGGCCTTCACGAGCTCGCCCCCGTTGCCGTACGCAGCCAGGCACTCACCGAGCGCCACCGCCTGCAGGACCCCGCTCGACATGCCCTGGCCGTAGATCGGGTTGAAGCTGCACACGGAGTCGCCGAGGGCGACGAAGCCGGCAGGGACGTCCTTCAGCTTCTCGTAGCGGCGACGCTTGCTGGAGACCAGCCGGTGGGTCGCCACCGGTCCGAGGTCGCCCATGCCGCGGAGGAGGGTGTCGAGCTCGGGTGACGGCAGCGTGGCTGCGGCGGCCCGGAAGCTCTCCTCGTCCGTCGGCGCCGTGGCGCCGTAGCCGGCGGCGATGGTGGCGATCCAGCGATCGCCCTCGATCGGCATCAGAAACGCGGCCCGCTTGCCGTGCGGGGGGCTCTCGATCGTGACCGAGAAGTCGACACCGAGGTCGCCGGGCCGCCGCGGGAGGACCACCGTCGCGTAGCGCATCTGGCACTCGACATCGACGATGGGCGGCGCCGCGTACCCCATCTCCTCCATCCAGAGGCCGCCACGCGAGGCACGTCCCGTGCAATCGACGACGAGGTCGGCCTCGATGGAGTACGAGACGGAGCCGTCGAAGACCTGGACCCCGGTGACGCGACCTTCGCCACCGAGCAGCGTCTCGACGGCGACGCCCTGCTCGATGCGGACGTTGGCCAGCGCGGCGACCCGCTCCCGCACGACCTGCTCGATGAACGGGCGGCTGGCGGAGATGACCTTGCGCTCGATCAGGCAGGTCGTCCGGTAACCGCCGGCCTGGAACCAGCGGCCGCCGTTGAACTCGATCAGCGCGGCACCCCGCCCGACCAGGTCCTCCATGATCCCGGGGAACATCGCGACGATGGCCTTGGCGCCCCCGCTGAGCAGCGCGTGCGCGTGACGTCCCTGGGGCACGCCACGGCGGGGGCCGGCCTCGGCGGGCAGCTCGTCGCGCTCGAGGATGGTCACCTGCTCGAAGTGGTCGGACAGCGTGCGGGCGGTGGCGAGGCCGGCGATCCCGGCGCCGACGACGACGGCGTGGCGGCGGAGGGGTGAGGACATGGGGACGGTTCCTTTCGAGCGTTCTGCGGTACCTACGGGGAGCCGGCCGTGTCCGGTTCGGCGACCGCGGTGTGACAGCGATCACGCCGGCTCGCTCCCGTACCGCCGACCTCAGCGGTAGCAGCGCGCCAGCGCGCCGACCAGCGCCTCCAGCGCGGCCGGGAACGCGTGCTCGGCCGGTGCGCCGAAGCCGACCACCAGACCTGACGGCCGCGGACCGGGCCGGTGCCAGTAGCCGCTGAGGCCGTCGGCCGCGACGCCGTGGCCGGCGAGCGCGGCGAGCACCTCGGCCTCGCTCGGGCCGTCCGGCGGCAGGTCGAGCACGGCGTGCAGCCCGGCCGCGATGCCCCGGGCCCGCACCGCGGGCACCTCGGCCAATGCCGCGATCAGGTCGTCACGCCGGCGGCGGTAGCGCAGGCGGGCGCGGCGGATGTGGCGGTCCAGGCCTCCGGACGTGATGAGCTCCGCCAGCGCCAGCTGCTCGACGACGCCGTTCTGGCGGTCGGCCAGCTCCTTGGCCAGGGTCACCGGGCCCAGGAGCGGCTCGGGGAGCACCATCCAGCCCAGGCGGAGCCCGGGCGCGAGGCTCTTGCTGGCCGTGCCGACGTAGACGACACGATCCGGGTCGATGGCCTGGAGCGCACCGACCGGCTGGCGGTCGTAGCGGAGCTCGCCGTCGTAGTCGTCCTCCACCACGTAGCCGTCGACGGCGCGGGCCCAGACGGCGAGCGCGGCGCGCCGGGGCGGCGACAGGGTGGTGCCGCTCGGGTACTGGTGGGCGGGTGTCACGAAGACCGCGCCGACGCCGCGCCCGGCCGGCCCGTCCAGGCGGGCCGGGTCGGCCCCGTCGTCGTCGACGTCGAGGAAGCGCACGGTCAGCCCGGCCCTCGCGGTGAGGTCCCGGTAGGCCGTCATGCACGGGTTCTCCATGCCGACCGTCGTGGTGCCGAGCTCGCGGAAGGTGGCGGAGAGGAGCGAGAGGCCTTGCACGAACCCGCCGCAGATGACCAGTCGCTCGGGGTCGGCCCGCACGCCGCGGGCGCGGGCCAGGTAGCCGCCGACGACCTCCCGCACGCCGGCCAGACCGCGTGCGTCGCCGTAGCCGAAGGCGCTGTCGGGCGCAGTCCGCAGGGCCCGCCGGACCGCGGCGGCCCACTCCTGCCGGGGGAAGCTCGACACGTCGGGGCTGCCCGGGCGGAGGTTGTGCATCGTCGCCGGCGGGTCCACGGCACGACGCCGAGCTGCTCGTGGCCCGCCGGCACCCTCACCGCTCCAGGCCACGACGGTGCCTGAGCCGCGCCGGGCCGAGAGCCAGCCCTCGGCCACCAGCTGCTCGTAGGCCTCGGTGACGGTGCCTCGAGCGACGGCCAGGTCCCTGGCCAGCGCTCGCGTCGAGGGGAGGGCGGCGCCCGCGCCGAGACGGCCGTCCTGGATGGCGGTGCGGAGGGCCTCCTCGATGGCCGCGCGGCGACCGGTGCCGGAGCCATCGAGGTCGAGGTGCACGTCCAAACCGTGGGAAGTGGTCCACTCTGACACCGTCGAAGTGGACCTTATCAGTGAACCACTTGGGGCGTACCGTGGTCCCCATGACGAGCACCACCCTCACCCCCATCGAACCCCGAGTCGCGGTCGGCCGAGCGGCCCCGGCGCCCCACCGTGCCATCGACGCCTTCGACCGCAGCATCGACCTCGACCCCCGCCTGCGGGAGCTGATCCGCATCCGGGTCTCGCAGGTCAACGGCTGTGCCTACTGCCTCGACCAGCACGTCGGTGATGCCGTCGCCGCCGGCGAGGGCGCACGGCGGCTGGCGACCCTGGCCGCCTGGCCCGAGTCGATCTTCTTCACCGCCCGCGAGCGGGCGGCCCTGGCCCTGGCCGAGCAGGTCACCCTGATCGGCGAGCGCGGGGTCACCGACGAGGTCTGGACCGCGGCGACCGAGCACTTCGACGACACGGAGCTGGTCCAGCTGCTCTGGGCGGTCATCGCCATCAACGCCTGGAACAGGATCGCCGTCGCCACGCACATGGTGCCCGAGCAGTGAGCGATCCCACCAGCACGAGCGAGGGCCCGGTCACCACGGCCGGGCCCCGCTCCGACGCGTCCCGGGTCCGGCGCTTGCCCCAGCGGGCGGCCTACGACGAGGCCAGCATCCACGCCGTCCTCGACGCCAGCCTGATCGGCCACGTGGGCATCGTCGCCGGCGACCGGCCGGTCGTGATCCCCATGCTCTACGGCCGGGACGGCTCGAGCGTCTACCTCCACGGGTCCGTGGCCAGCCGACTCCTGCGCTCGCTGGCCGGGGGCATCGACGTCTGCCTGACCGTCACGCTCGTCGACGGCCTGGTGCTGGCCCGCTCCGCGTTCCACCACTCGATGAACTACCGCTCCGTCGTGGCCTTCGGCCGGGCCATGCTGGCGACGGGTGAGGACAAGCTCCACGGGCTGCGGGTCATCAGCGAGCACCTCGCCCCCGGGCGATGGGACGAGGTGCGCGAGCCGAACGACCTCGAGCTCCGACAGACGTCGGTGCTGCGGATGGACATCCTCGAGGCCTCGGCCAAGGCTCGCGAGGGCGGTCCGGTCGACGACGAGGAGGACCTCGCGCTGCCCATGTGGGCCGGGGTCCTCCCGTGCGCGCTGACCTGGGGCGAGCCGGTCACCGATGCCCTCGTCCCCGAGGGGCGACCGGTCTCGCCGTCGGTGCTGGCCCGCCGGAACGGGCACTGAGCCCGGCGCCGCGGGGTCGGTTCAGGCGTTCAGGGCGCGCGTCTTCAGCGTCTGGTACTCGGCCTCGTCGATCACGCCCTGCTCGCGCAGGCGGGCCAGCTTCTCCAGCTCCTCGGCTGGGCTGGTGCTGGTGACCTGCTGGATGTACTGGCGGGTGGCGGCGTCCGCGGCGGCCGCGTCCTCGGCCGCGTGCTGACCCATCTTGTGGCCGCGGGCGATGAGGTAGACGAACACCCCGAGGTACGGGACGAGGATGACGAAGATGATCCACAGGGCCTTGGCCCAGCCCGACAGGTCGTGGCTGCGGAAGATGTCGCTGAACACGATGATCAGCAGCCAGATCCAGATGAAGAACAGGAAGAACCAGAGCATCGACCAGAACACCTGGCCGGTGCCCCACTCGGTGGCGACGATGGACATGGGCACGCTCTCCTTGGATCCGGGGGTCGGGTCGGCGACGGCAGGCGGGCAACGGCCCAGGTCGCGCCGCGATTGTGCCTCGCGCGGCGCCGGTCCTGGGTGACCCTCGCGGCGTCGTCGTCAGCGGATGCCGCGGATCTCGACGAGCGTGTGCTGGCCGGCCTTGCCCGGCAGCGCGCAGCGCGCCGAGCGCCCGACGACGACGTCGGCACCCAGCTCGTCGCGCGCCGCCTCCGACACGAGGAAGCGGGTCCCCAACAGCTTGTTGGCCTGCTCGATGCGGCTGGCCATGTTGACGGTGTCGCCGATGGCGGTCAGAGAGGCCGGACCACTCCAGACGCTGCCCACGATCGCCGGCCCGTGGTGGAGCCCGACGTTGACGTCGAAGGAGCGGCCGTAGAGCGCCTCGAGATCGACCCGGCGGCGGTCGACGTCGTCCAGCATCTCGAAGCCCGCTCGCGCCGCCCGCAGGGCCGAGCGCTCGGCCTCGTTGGGGCCGAACAGGGCCATGATGCCGTCGCCCATGTAGCTCGTGACGACGCCGGCGTGGCGCTCGATGCTGGCCGTGACCTCGTGGAAGTGGCGCTGCAGCACGTGGATGACGTCGTAGGGCAGGAGGGCCTCCGCGAAGCCGGTGAAGCCGCGGATGTCGGCGAAGAGGACGCTGACCGCCAGCTCCTGGCCGACCGAGCGCGGGCCGCTCTCGGACCGGCGGCGCCTCCCGCTGCCGAGGCCGCTGCGCACCACCGACTGGGCATGGCGGCGGCGACGGCGGAGGTCCGCCTGCTCCAGGTCGTACTGGTCGAGGACCAGCCGGCGGACGGTGACGTCACCCTGGACCCGCATCTGGCAGGCGAGGCGCAGCTCGGGGCCGAAGCGCAGGCGCTCGGCCACGGAGCGCTCCTTGGGGGTCCGCGCCGCACAGGCTGCCGCGCCGTTGACGACGACGACCCGACAGGTCGAGCAGATCGCGTTGCCGCCGCAGGCGTGCGCGAACGGGATCCCGGCGCGGAGGGCGGGCGGCAGGATGGCCTCGGACGCGCCGCACTCGACGACGATCTGGTCAGGCAGGACGCGGACGGCGGGCACGGGTCACGGGGAACCGAGTTTCACGCGACGGACCGTAGACCCGGTCCGAGCGGCTGCCGGCCGGCATATCGCCGTGCCCGGGGGCGGTTCAGGCGTGGACGCCGACCGTCAGCGCGATGGCGTAGCCCTCATCGACCGACCCGGTCACCGTCGGCGTCTCGGTCTCGACGCCGTCGCGGAAGACCATGTCGCCGCTGAGCGAGACCTGCGACAGGTTCTGGACGCTCTGCTGGTAGCCGTCCGTGGCGTAGACGAGCGTTGAGACGTCCTCCGGCAGGGCGATCTGCGACGTCGCCACGGGCGTTCCGGCGGCGGTGGCCTCGTCGAGGCTCGGGTAGACCTCGAAGTGGATGTGGGGCCAGCGGCCCGAGTAGCACGCCGGGTAGATGGTGGTGAAGGTGGCGACGCCGTTGGCGTCCGTCTCCTGCACGCCCCGCAGGTAGTTCTGGTCGGTGGCGCCTTGCGAGTACAGCGAGTACCGCCCGTCCCGGTCGCAGTGCCACGTGTAGACCGCGGCGCCCGACACGGGCGTGCCGGTCGACGCATCGACCACGGTGTAGGACACGGTCGAGGGGACGCCGTCGGCGGTGCCGGTCGACGAGCCGAAGCTGGAGCGGATGTCCTGGCGGACGATGCCGCTCTCGGTGAGGACGTTCACACCGTTCGAGCCGTCGGCCGGGAAGGGGCCGGCGGTCTCCTCGGCGATCTCCCCGACGGAGCCGCCCGACGAACCGGTGGTGCCGGTGGCGGCTGCGGTGGTGGCTGCGGCCGTCGTCGCCGAGCCGGCGCTCGGCCCGCTCGACGCGCAGCCGGCCAGCGCCAGCACGCCGGCGCCGCCGATCAGCTGCAGCATCCGGCGGCGGTCGAGGAGGGTCGAAAGATCAGCGGTGGTCATGGGTCGATCCTCCTGGCTGAGGCTCACCGGACTCTTGGCGGACCCTTGGAGGCGCCTGAGAACGGTCGGGCGGGGACGATGACGACGGATCAATAGCGGGACGGACATGATCGGTGCACGACTTGGTCGTGGACAGCGCGCGGCGGTCCGGCCAGTCTGGACCCATGAAGATGATGTGGTTCCACCTGATGCCGTACCCGGCCCTGCCGGAGGACTTCAACCGGAAGCACCACAGCGTCTGGGTCGACATCGATCCCGGCCTCTTCGACCGGGAGATCATGGCGGAGACGTACCACACCTACATCGAGCAGCTGATCCACGCCGAGGAGTGCGGGTTCGACGGCATCTGCATCAACGAGCACCACAACAACGGCTACGGCTTGATGCCCTCCCCCAACCTGATCGGTTCGATCCTGGCCAGCCGCACCTCGCACGCCGCCATCACCGTCCTCGGGAACTCCGTGGCGCTCTACAACCCGCCCGTGCGGGTCGCCGAGGAGTTCGCCATGCTCGACCTGTTCTCCCGCGGCCGGCTGATCGCCGGCTTCCCGGTGGGAACGCCGATGGACACGGCCTTCTCCTACAGCGTCAACCCCAGCCAGCTGCGGCCCAAGTACTACGAGGGCATCGACCTCATCATGAAGGCATGGCAGGCGACCGAGCCCTTCTCGTTCAACGGCCGCTTCAACCAGTACCGCTACGTCAACCCGGTGCCGCGCCCGTGGCAGCAGCCGCACCCGCCCGTGTGGATCCCCGGAGGCGGATCGGTCGAGACGTGGGACTTCTGCGCGCGGAACGACTTCGTCTACGGCGCGCTGACCTACTACGGCTACAAGATGGTGCGGGAGACCGTCGGCGGCTATTGGCAGCAGGTCGAGGCCCACGGCAAGGACGACAACCCGCACCGCCTGGCCGTCACCCAGTTCATCGGCGTGGCCGACACCGACGCCGAGGCCCGACAGCTGTACCGGGAGCCGGCCGAGTACTTCTTCAACCGCTCGCTCCATGTCGACCCCGGCTTCACCGACCCCCCGGGCTACGTCACCGAGGCCTCCGTGCGAGCCCGCTACAAGTCGCAGGTCCGCCAGGCCGCGCGCAGCAAGCAGGCCAAGCACGACCTCACCTGGGACGAGATGCTCGAGAACGGCTACGTCGTGATCGGCAGCCCGGACACGGTGCGCGAGCAGCTCGAGGAGGCGGCGCGTGAGCTCCGCATCGGCCACCTGTGCGCCATGCTCCAGTTCGGGGACATGAGCGACGAGCTGACCCGCTACAACAGCAAGCTCTTCGGCGAAAAGGTCGCGCCGGGCCTGCGCACGCTGTTCTCCGAGTACCCCGACCCGTGGTGGCCGGAGAACGCCCGATGAGCGAGCGCAGCGAGCGAATGGCCCGAGCGGCCGAGAGCGGAACATCACAGAGCGACACGTCAGGAGCCCGGCACCTCGTCTACCTGCCGGGAATCGCCGGGCATCCCGAGCTGTCCCCGGCCATGCGCGCGCTGGAGGCCGACGGGTGGGAGGTCGTGGTGCCGGCAGTGCCCGGCTTCGACGGTGTGTCCGGGTTCGTCCCCCCGGACGACCACCTGGGCTGGATCACGACGTTCTGGGACGCGCTCGACGCCACCGGCGCGCTGCCCTGCCC
>JBKPRL010000168.1:0-4566 GCA_046734535.1 bacterium
GACCAGCACTTCGACGTTGTGCATCCACGAGTTGTTGGACCGGAGGTCCCGCCGACCGACCAGCAGCAGGCGCCACGGGCTGCCGTCGGGATTGCCGTCGCGGAGCTGGCCGTCGTCCTCGGGATCGAGGTCCTCGGCGCCCTCGCCGGGGGCACCGTGGTAGCAGCCTCCGCCGTGGTTGCCGCCTCCGCCATGGTTGCCGTCTTCGCCGTGGTCGCGGTCCCCGGCATGGTCGCGGTCTCTGTCGTGCTCGGGACCGTCGCCGGCCGGGCCGAGGTCGAGCGACGTGGTCGCCTCGAGGTCGGGCGACGTGGTCGTCTCGAGGTCGGCGGCCAGCCGGGCCACGTCGGCGACGAGCGCCGGGTGAGCGAGCTCGATCCGCCCGCTCGGCGTGCGCAGGATCTCGGGCAAGCGGGGTTCGAGGGGGCCGAGGTCGATGCCGTGTGGGTGCTCGAGCAGCAGGTCGAGGCTGAGCCCGCCGGCCACGGTGCCGAACGCCTCGCCGTAGGGCCCGGTGCGGAGCATCAGGTCGAGCACGCGCTCCGGACCCCTCCGCCCGGTGGCCGCGAGCACGTTCATCAGCTCATCGGGGTCACGACCGTGCACAGGGCTCGATGGGTCCGCGACCGCGTGGCGGACGAGTCCGGCGATCATCGCCTCGTCGATCTCGGTGGGATCGGCCTGCAGCCCCCGACCGGCGGCCAGCGCGGTCAGCATGGCGAAGATCTCCCAGTCCTCGGGCTGCTCGCTCGCCACCGGCAGGACGGCCGGGCTGAAGGACGCCACGTTGCGCACCGCGAACTGCATGAGCAGGAGATCGAAGTGCGGGCGCTGCAGCGGCGACGGCGGCGGGAGGACGACGTCGGCGTGCCTCGTCGTCTCGTTGAGGTAGAGGTCGACGCTCACCATGAGGTCAAGGGTCGCCAAGGCGGCGTCGAGCCGACCCGAGTTGGGGGTCGAGCGGACCGGGTTGCCGGCCAACGTCACGAGCGCCCTGATCTGACCCTCGCCCGGCGTCTCGATCTCCTCGGCCAGAGCCACCACCGGGTACTCGCCCATCACCTCGGGCAGCCCGCGCACCCGTGTTTGGCCACGGCCGATCCGGAAGCCACCGCCCACGCCCCGACGACCGCGGGTCGTAGGGCCGCCGGCGGCCGGCAGCGCGAACATCGCCCCGCCGCGGCGGTCCAGATTGCCCGTCAGGACGTTGATGACGTCGACCAGCCACGAGGCCGTCGTGCCGTAGGTCTGGGTACAGGTCCCGATCCGGCCGTACACCGCAGCCGTCGGCGCATCGGCGAGCTGGTGGGCAAGTCGGCGGACGGTGTCCGCGTCGATCCCGCACACCCGCGCCGAGGCCTCCGGCGTGAAGGGGCGGCACAGCGCGGCCAGCTCGTCCACCCCATCCACCCACGGCGCGCAGTGGGGGCCGGGGTCCGCCCGGCCGTTCGCGAACAGGACGTGCACGATGCCCATGAGGAGGTGCGCGTCCGTGCCCGGCAGGATCGGCACCCACTCGTCGGCGGTCTGCGCCGTGCGGCTGCGGCGCGGGTCGACCACGACCAGGCGTCCACCGCGGGCCCGCATCGCCTCCAACCTCCCGGGGAAGTCGGGCGCCGTGCAGAGGCTGCCGTTCGACGCATACGGGTTGGCGCCGAGCATCAGCACGTGGTCGGTGTGGTCCAGGTCGGGCACCGCCACGCTGACGGCGGTACCGAAGAGGTAGCCGGCTGCCACCTGCTTCGGGGCCTGGTCGACCGTCGACGCGCTGAACCGGTTGCGGGTGCCGAGGGCCTGCAGCAACGGCCGGAGGTACATCGTCGCCGCCATGTTGTGTGCGGTCGGATTGCCGATGTAGACCGCGAGCGCCTCCCGCCCGCGCTCGGCCACGACGGCTGACAGCCGCCGGTCGACCTCCTCCCATGCCTCGGCCCAGGTGACCTCGACGTGCCGGCCGTCCCGGCGCACCAGCGGCGCCCGCAGGCGGTCGGGGTCCTCGTGCAGCTGCTTCAAGGTCGAGCCCTTCGGGCAGAGGAAGCCGTGGCTGAACACGTGCCGGCGGTTGCCGCGGATGCGGACCACGGCGTCGCCCGCGACCGTCGCCTCCAGACCGCAGCCGGCTTCGCACAACGGACAGATGGCGAAGGCCGTCCGTGTGGCGCGCTCCGCGCCGATCGAGACGCTCGCCGCAGCCTCGGCAGCCGCAGCACCGTTCGCCGTCGGGTTGACGGCTCCGCACTCGCTGGCCTCCGCGCCCGAGGCGCTGGCCACGCTGCTGCCCGTCATCGTTGCCTCCCGACGTCGCGCTGCAGGCCCCGTCCGCACCGCGCGACGAACCCATCGTGGCAGCATCGACACCCGTGCGCCGACTCCTGCCCGATCCGACCGAGCTCGCCCCCTCGCAGCTCGCCGACGCCTACGCCGACGCCCGCCGCGCCCGGCATGGTGGCCGGCCGTGGGTCGTCGTCAACATGATCGCGAGTGCCGATGGCGCCACCACGGTAGAGGGTGTGTCCGGCGGGCTCGGCGGCCCCGGCGACCGTGGGGTGTTCTCGGTGCTGAGAGCACTCGCCGACGTCGTGCTCGTCGGCGCCTCCACGGTCAGGGCTGAGCACTACGGACCACCCCGCAAGGCCGGCCAGCGGATCGCCGTCGTCAGCCGTTCGGGTGAGCTCGACTGGACGGCCGAGCTGTTCACCAGCGGCGCCGGCATCGCCGTGCTGCCGGAGGACGGGCCCGACGTGCCGGTGCCGACGATCCGCGGGGGGCGAGGGGACGTCGACCTGGCAGCCATCCTCCGGCAGCTCGACGGCGAGGTCATCCTGGCCGAGGGTGGGCCCACCCTCAACGGGCAGCTGGCCGCCGCCGGGCTGATCGACGAGCTGTGCATGACGGTCGCCCCGCGGCTCATCGGTGGCGGTGCCAAGCGAATCGTCCTCGGACCACCGGCGGCGGAGCCGACCACGCTCGAGCTGGCGCACGTGCTGGAGGAGGACGGCTTCCTCTTCTGTCGCTACCTCCGGGGCGCCGCGACCGACGACTGAGACCGGTGGGCCGGGTCACGGGATGGGGAGCCGTTGCCCGACCGCGAGGTCGGCACCGCCGTTGAGGTCGACGAGCTGGTCGACGAGAGGCCGGACGTCGCCTTCCGGCTGGAGGCGGCGCGCGATCGACCACAGCGTGTCGCCGGGTTGGACGACATAGCCGCTCGCGGCCCGACGTACCGCGGGTGCCGCAGCGCCACCGTTCGCGGAGCTCGCGGCGTTGGCGAGGGCCGGCACCGGGCGACGCTCCGGGACGGAGGCAGGTACGTCCCTGAACGTCGCCGCGGCCCGGCTGGCCGCCACGACGAGCAGCACAGCTGTCGTCAGGGCGGCGAGGAGCACCATCAGCCTCCGGCGCCGAAGGGTGCGCACCGTGGGTGCGAGGCGCACGGGGGCGCTGAGGCCGAGGGCGACACGTCGTGTCGCTCCGGCTCGGGTTGCCGTCATGGCGTGGGCCATGTCTGCTCCTCGTGGGCGAACGTGCTCGGTGGGGGAAGGTCGCCTCTCGCGTGCGGCGTGCGGCGTGCGGGGTGCCGCTGCGAACAGGCGTTCGGCACCTTGCCACGAACGCCCGTTCGCTGTCAAGGGTCGAGGCGAACAATCGTTTGTACGAACAGATGTTTGACTCCCCCTCCGAACGTCAGTACGCTGCCGCCATGCCCGACGTCCAGCCCGCCGCGTCCGCCGCACCTCCGCCGCCCGCACCGGCTGCCACCGGCCTCACCAGCCGCCAGCGCGAGATCCTCGAGGTGATCGACCGGTACATGCGCGAGCGTGGCTATCCGCCGTCCGTCCGGGAGATCGGCGAGGCGGTGGGCCTGACGTCGCCCTCCACCGTTCACAACCACTTGGCGTCGTTGCAGCGCAGAGGCCTGCTGCGCCGCGATCCCACCAAGCCGCGAGCCATCGAGGTCCGGTGGGACCCATCGTCCGACGCGGCGCTCGAACGGAGGCCGTCGCGCTCGGTGCCGCTCCTCGGCGACGTCGCGGCCGGGACCGATGTGCTGGCTCAGGAGAACGTGGAGGAGCTGCTCCCGCTCCCAGCCGACTTCGTCGGCGATGGCGACCTGTTCATGCTCCGGGTTCGAGGGGACTCGATGATCGAGGCCGGGATCCTCGACGGGGACTTCGTCGTGGCACGCACCCAACCCACCGCCGAGAACGGTGACATCATCGTCGCCGGCCTGCCGGGCGAGGAGGCCACGGTCAAGACCTACCGCGCCAAGGGCGCCAAGGTCACGTTGGTCCCGGCGAACCCTCGGCTGGAGCCCATGGTGTTCGACGCGCGCGACGTCACGGTGTACGGGCGGGTGGTCACGGTGCTACGGCGACTCTGACCCGACGCGCGGGCGGGGCGGCGGTCGGGCGGGCCGGCGTTCGGGCGTCGAGCCTCAGGACGTCGACGCGCCGGTGCGGAGGAGGTCGGCCAGCGCGAGGTACGTGCGCTCGATGGGCTCGCGAGCGACGCGCTCGTCCGCGGTGTGGGCGAGGGTTGCGTCTCCCGGGCCGAAGTTGGCCGCCG
>JBKPRL010000169.1:0-10124 GCA_046734535.1 bacterium
GGTGGCGAACAACGTGGGCGCGTTGGCCTCGGCCGCCCGCTCGGCCGCCTCGGCTTCGGCCTCGACGTCCTCGGGCGTCTCGACCATGTCGGCCGGTGGGATGCCCCCGGCTTCGTCCAGGCGGTCCTTGATGACCTTCAGCGGCAGGTAGTGGTCCTTCTGCAGGCGCAGGATCCAGCGCAGCCGCTCGATGTCGTACTCGTAGAACTTGCGGTAGCCCGACGGCGTGCGCTCCGGGTCGAGCAGGCCCTGGCTCTCGAGGAAGCGGATCTTGGAGATGGTGACGTCCGGGAACTCGTCCTGCAGGAGCTGCAGCACCTCGCCGATCGACAGGTAGGCGTGGTCACTCACGCCGTGCCGCCGAGCGCGTCCAGGAACACCATGCGGAACTTGCCGATCTGGACCTCGTCGCCGTTGCGGAGCCGGGCCTTCTCGACCCGCTCGCCGTTGACGTACGTCCCGTTCAACGAGCCGGCGTCCCGGATCTCGTAGCCGCCATCCGCCATCCGCTCGATCTCGGCGTGGCGGCGCGAGACCGTGATGTCGTCGAGGCTGACGTCGCTCTGCGGGTGGCGCCCGAGACGGGTCAGCGGCAGCTCCAGGCTGAGGCGCTGGCCGGCGGTGGCCCCGGCCCGGACCACGAGGACGCCGGAGCCGGCCGTCGCCTCGTCGATGTCGACCACGACGTCGTCCTGGGGGCCGGGCGCGTCCTGCTGCGGGTCGACCGGGACCATGCGCAACGTGCGGTCGGCACCGCTGGCCGCCAGCGGCGCCCCGCAGGACGCGCAGAAGTTCGCGCCCTCGGGGTTCAGGTGCCCGCAGTTGGTGCAGTACACGCCCGTCACGACGCCCCCCGTCGCTCAGCCCTCGATCAGCGCGCGGTACGCCGGCGCGTCGAGCAGCCCGTCCACCTCCGCCGCATCGGCCACCTCGATGACGCAGAGCCAGCCTCCGCCGTAAGGATCACCATTCAGCTGCTCGGGATGCTCCGCCAGCGCCTCGTTCACCTCGACGACGGTCCCGGTGAGCGGGGCGTAGATGTCGGAGACGGACTTGGTCGACTCGACCTCGCCGAGGCTCTCCCCCGCCTGGACCGCGGTGCCGACGGCGGGCGCTTGGACGAAGACGACGTCGCCCAGCGCGTCCTGCGCGTAGTCCGTGATGCCGATCCGCACCCGGCCTGCTCCGGCCTCGACGCTGACCCACTCGTGATCCTTCGAGTAGCGGAGATCGTCGGGCACGTGCATGCCGTCAACCTAGTGCCCCCACCGGCACCGTTCGCCCGACGAGCCGCGTCAGCGGACCAGCCGACGGATGCGGCGGGCGTAGTCCTTGGAGAGCGCGCGGGCCGCGGCGGCAGAGGCCGCCTCGGCCCACAGGTGGGTGACCGGCTCGGCGGGGTCGGGCAGCGCGAGGGCCCAGTCCAGCCCGTGGCGGACCTTGACGCCGTCCACGAGCACGAGGTCGCCGTCGGCCTTCTCGACGAGGCTGCGCATGACCAGCCCCTTCTGCTCCCACGGCGTGGCCACGGCCTCGTGGACGAGGTGGACGGCGGGCAGCCCTCGCCGGACCTCGGCCAGCTGCCGGCCGCTCCGAGCCAGGAGGTCGAGCATCTTGACCAGGGCGGCCGCGGCGTCGAAGGCCGGCAGGAAGCCGGGCAGGATGTAGCCGCCCTGTCCGTCGGCGGCGAAGCCGACGCCCGGCTGGCTGGCCGCCTCCATCAACGCCGGGGTGGAGACCTTGGTCTGCTGGATGGTGACGCCGTGGCCGAGCGCCATGCGCTCCGCGTGCGCGGTCATGTTCACCGGTAGGGCGATGCGGTCACCGAGGAGGTGGTCACAGATGAGCTCGACGAAGCACAGGGTGCTCTCCGTGTGGCTCAGCACCTCACCCTCGTCGTCGATGAGCAGCAGGCGCTCGCCGTCGGGATCGAAGACCGCGCCGAGCTGCGCCCCGGAGGCACGGACCAGGTCCGCCACCCGCTGCACGGCCGCCTCCCGCACGAACGACAGTCGCCCGGGCGTGGAGGCGTACGGGTTGACCGCCAGCACGTCGGCCCGCATCCGCGTGAGCACGCTGGCCATCGCGAACGAGGCAGTGCCGAAGCCGTAGTCCACCACCAGCTTGAACCGGCGCTCGGCGATGCGGCCGGGCTCGACGATCTGGGCCAGCTCGGCCGTGTAGTCCTCCAACGCGCGGTGCGGGAAGGAGATGTCGCCCATCTCCTCCGGCAGCGCCCGGCGGTAGTCCTCGCGCTGGAAGAGGCGCTCGATCTTGCGCTGGGCGTCGTCGGCGATGTCGACGCCCGTGGTGTCGTAGAAGTGGATGGCGACGCTCGAGGGGTCGTCCCGCCGCAGCCGCACCGTCAGCCCGCCCATGGCCTGAGGGGACCTGACCAGGAAGCGGGTGACCGGGGTCGAGGCGACCTCCAGGTCCAGCACGTTGATCCCGGCCGAGTTCAGCCCCGCCATCAGCGCCCGCTTCAGCATGCGGGCCGAGCGGCTGGAGTCGCGGGACGTCACCACCGTCTCGCCCTTGCGCAGACTCGTCCCGTAGGCCAGGGCCAGCTTCACCGCGAGCTCGGGGGTGATGTCGACGTTGGCCAGCCCGTCCACCCCGTCGCGGCCGAAGAGCGTGGACGAGCCGCGGCTCTCCCACACGATCGAGGAGTTGACGACGGCGCCGTCCTCGATGGTCTTGAACGGGTACACCTTGACGTCGGCTCCGAGGGTGGCGTTGGCGCCGACCTGCACCTCGTCGCCGATCACGACGCCTTCGTCCACGCGCACGTTGGCCCGCAGGTTCACGCTCTTGCCGATAACGGCCCCTCGCAGCCGGCTTCCCGAGGCCACGTAGACGCTGTCGTGCACGACGCAGCGGTCGATGTGGACGTTGGCCAGGACCCGGCAGTGGGAGCCGAGCACGGTGTAGGCACCCAGCCGCGTACCCGACTCGATGGTGCAGTCGGGGCCGATCACCGCCGGGCCGATCGTCTCGACGTCCGGGGCGATCTCGGTCCCCTCCCCCACCCACACGCCGTCGGCGACCTGGAAGCCGGGGATGTCCAGGTGGACCATCTGGTCGAGTACGTCCTTGTGCGCGCGCAGGTAGGCGTCGACCGTGCCCACGTCCTCCCAGTAGCCGTGGGCGACCGCGCCGTACAGCGGCTGGCCGTTCTGCAGGAGCTCCGGGAAAACGTCGGCGGAGAAGTCCACCGGACGGCTGGGGTCGATGAGGTCCAGGATCTCCGGCTCCAGCACGTAGATGCCCGTGTTGATGGTGTCGCTGAACACCTGGCCCCACGTCGGCTTCTCGAGGAAGCGCTCGATCGAGCCGTCGTCGCGGGTGATGACGATGCCGAAGTCGAGGGGCCGGTCGACCGGGGTCAGCCCGATCGTGGCCATCGCCTCCCGGGCGATGTGGAACTCGACGATGTGCGAGAGGTCGATGTCGGTGATCACGTCTCCCGACAGCACGATGAACCGCTCGGTGAGCAGCTCGGCCGCGTTCTTCACCGAGCCGGCCGTGCCGAGCGGGCTGGGCTCGTCGACGTAGGTCAGCTGCACACCGAACTCCGAGCCGTCGCCGAAGTAGTCGCGGATGGCGTTGGCCATGTAGGCCACCGTCACCACGATGTCGGTGATGCCGTGGCGGTGCAGCAGCTGGATGACGTGCTCCATCATCGGCCGGCCGGCGATGGTCAACAGCGGCTTCGGCGTGTTCGACGTGAGCGGCCGCAGCCGACTCCCCTCGCCGCCCGCCATGATCACCGCCTTCACGCGGATGCCCTCCGCTCGGCTCGGCCCAGGGCCAGGTTCCGGCGCATCAGCGGCACGTAGGTGATCGCCGCGTAGTAGCTGAGCACCAGGCCGGGCAGACCGAAGCCCCACGCCACCACCCGCATGAACCCCGAGACCGCGACGTCGGCGTCGGCCAGAAGGAACGCCGGGAACGACACCATCAGGCCGAGGGTGCCGGCCTTGCCCCACCACGAGACGTCGAAGCGCTTCATCCCGAACGCGGTGAGCACGACGAGCGCCCCGCCGACGAGGACCTCTCGCACGAGCACCAGCAACGAGAACCACAGGGGCGCGGCGCCGTAGAGCATGATCCCGCCCACGCCGACGATGAACAGGAGCCGGTCGGCGGTCGGGTCGAGCACCTTGCCGAGCTCGCTCACCTGGTGGAAGTGACGGGCCACGTAGCCGTCGACGAAGTCCGTCGCGCCGAGGACACCGAGGAGCAACGCCGCCGCCACGACCTCATCCCGCCCGAACAACAGCCACAGGAAGATCGGCAGGCACAGCAACCGCACGACGGTGACGACGTTGGGGACGGTGAGGACGCGGCTGGTGCTGTGAGGGGGCTCGACCCGGAGGGTCACGTCCGGAGCGTACCGGCCGGGCCCGACCGCCAGAATGGCGGCATGGCGACGCTGTTCACCCGCATCATCGACGGCGAGATCCCGGGCACGTTCGTGTGGAAGGACGAGGAGTGCGTGGCCTTCCTCTCCATCAACCCCATCACGACCGGTCACGCGCTGGTCGTGCCCCGGCAGGAGGTCGACCACTGGATCGACGCGCCCGACGAGCTGTGCCGCCACCTGATGAGCGTCGGACGGACCATCGGGCGGGCACAGCAGCGGGCCTTCGGCTCGGATCGGATCGCCGTGATCATCGCCGGCTACGAGATCCCCCACACCCACCTGCACGTCTTCCCGACCACCGACATGGCCCAGATCAGCTTCTCCCACGCGGCCCCCTCCACGACGCCGGAGGAGCTGCAAGCGGCGGCCGATCGCATCCTGGAGGCGCTCGCCGCCGACTCCTGACGGCGGTTGTAGGTTGCGGCCATGGGTGACATGGTCGACTTCAAGAGCAACGGCGGGACGGCCTCGGGGTACCTCGTGCGGCCCGCGAGCGGGTCGGGGCCCGGAGTCCTGGTGGTGCAGGAGTGGTGGGGTCTCGACTGGGGGATCAAGGAGATGGCCGACCGCCTCGGCGAGGCGGGGTTCGTGGCGCTCGCCCCCGACCTCTACCACGGCGAGCTGGCCGGACACGACGAGATGGACAAGGCGGCGCAGCTGATGCAGTCCATGCCGCCGGACCGGGCGGGGCGCGACATGAGCGGCGCGGTGGACTACCTGGCCGGGCTCGACGAGGTGACCAGCGACGGCATCGGCGTGGTCGGGTTCTGCATGGGCGGGATGCTCGCCTTGATCATCGCCGCCAATCGCCCGGACCAGGTCCGCGCCGTCGTCCCCTTCTACGGCTTCCCGCAGGGCGAGGCGGAGCCGGACTGGTCCAGGCTCGACGCCCGGGTGCAGGGCCACATGGCCGAGCACGACGACTTCTTCGGTCCGGAGGCAGCCAAGGCGCTCGAGGCGAAGCTCCAGGGCATGGGCAAGGACGTGACCTTCACCGTGCACGAGGGCACGGGCCACGCCTTCATGGCGCCCCACAACGCGCTCGGCACGCACGACGCCGAGAAGGCCGACGAGCTCTGGCCCCAGGCCGTCGCGTTCCTGCACGACGCCCTGGGGTAGCCCGGTCAACCGCTTCTGGTCGCGAAATCGCCGTTCTGAGCGGCAATTTCGCGACCAGAACGGTGTCGGGGCGGGCTGCCCTGCCGGCCCCGCGCCCCGTCGGGCCGCCTCGGGCCGCGCTCAGGCGAAGCGGGCCTCGGCGCGGTCGAGCGCCCCCTGCGCCTCCAGCCACTGGTCCATCAACGACGCGGCGCGGTCCTTCGCCTCGTCGTGCGCCTCGACGAGGAGCCGGACCTTCTCGTGGTCCCCGTAGACCTCCGGTTCCGCCAGCTGGCGCTGCAGGTCGGCGACGGTCGTCTCGGCACGGCCCAGGTCGCGCTCCAACCGCTCGACCTTGCGCTTCAGCTCTTTGGTGGCCGCGGCCCGCGCCTGGCGGACCTCGGCCGCGCTGCGCTTCTGGACGGCGCGGGCCCGCCCAGGCCGTGTCGTCCGCGGGGCCGGCGCGGCGGGAGACGGCGCCGGTGCCGACGGCGCGGCGTGGGGCGAGAGGATCGCCTCGTCGACGCCGGGATGCAGGCTGGCCCGTCCATCGCGTACGGCGACGAGTGACGTGGCGACCTCGCGGATGAGGTAGCGGTCGTGTGTCACGAGGACGATGGTCCCCGGGTAGGCGTCGAGAGCATCCTCGAGCACGTCGCAGCTGGCCAGGTCCAGGTGGTTGGTCGGCTCGTCGAGCACGAGCAGGTTGACCGGGTTGATCATCGTCTTGGCCAGGGCCAGGCGGGTCCTCTCCCCGCCCGAGAGCGCGCCGACCCTGCGGTCCGCGGCCTCGCCCGAGAAGCCGAAGGAGCCGAGCACGCTGCGCAGGTTGCGGTCCCGCAGCGCCGTGCCGGCCGCGGCCTGGATCTCCTGCAGCGCGGTGCGCTCGAGGTCGAGGGCCTCGACCTGGTGCTGCGCGAAGTACGCCACGTCGACGTTGGCGCCGATCGTGCACCTTCCCTTCATGGGTGCCAGCTCGCCGAGCAGCAGCCGCAGCAGCGTCGTCTTGCCCGCCCCGTTGGGACCGACGAGCGCCACCTTCTCGCCCCGCTCGACCGCGAAGTCGACATCGCTCAGGACGGCCACGCCGTCGTAGCCGACGGTGACGTCGACAAGCTCGGCCACGAGCCGCGACGACCGTTGCGGCGGCGGGAAGCCGAAGCGGGCGACGCGGGTCCGGTGGTCGGGCACCTCGATGCGATCCAGCTTCTCCAGCGTCTTGATCCGACTCTGCACCTGACGGGCCTTCGTGGCCTTGTAGCGGAAGCGCTCGACGAAGCGCTCGATGTGGGCGATGTCCCGCGCCTGCCGGTCGGCCAGCGAGTGCAAGCGGGCGAGGCGCTCCTCCCGCTGCACCACGAACTCGGCGAAGCCGCCGACGTACTCGGTCGCCGTGCCTGCGGCGAGCTCGATGACCCGCTCCGCCACCGCGTCGATGAAGTCGCGGTCGTGGCTGACGAAGAGCACTGCGCCCGCATACGACGAGAGCGTGTCCTCCAGCCAGGTCACGCTGTCGGTGTCGAGGTGGTTGGTCGGCTCGTCGAGGATCAGGACCTCCGGCTGCGCCAGGAGGAGGCGACCGAGCGCGGCCCGCATCCGCCATCCGCCGGACATGTCGGTCAACGGCCGCGCGGCGTCGCCGGGCGCGAACCCCAGGCCGGCCAGGACGCGGTGGGCGTCCGCCTCGACGGCATAACCCCCGAGCGCCTCGAACCGGCTCTGCGCCTCGCCGAAGGCCGCCAGTGCCCGCTCGTGCGCCACACCGCTCGTGGTGGCCAGGTCGTCGTGCAGCTGCGCCAGCCGGTGCTCCAGCTCCTGCACCTCGGGCCGGCCCGCCAGCACCTCGTCGAGCACGGAGCCGTCCCGCCACTCGGTGATCTCCTGGGGCAGGTAGCCGACGGTGAGGTCCTTGGGCCGGTGCACCTCGCCGCCGTCCGCGTCGGTCGTCCCGAGCACGATCTCGAGCAGCGTGGTCTTGCCGGCGCCGTTCCCGCCGACCAGTGCGATCCGCCGGCCGTCGGACACCTGGAACGTCACCTCGCGGAACAGGACGCGCGCGCCGTAGGACTTCGTCAGCCCGGAGACCGTGATCATCGCCGTCTCACCCGGCGAACAGCGTCCCCGCCGAGGACGAGTCGTCCGGGGTCCTCGCGCCCGCGTCGTCCGGGGTCCTCGCGCCCGAGTCGTCCGGGCTCGTCGGCCCTTCGGTTCTCCTCGCGCCGATCTCGATCGGGTCGATCAGGTGGGCGTCGTCATTCGCCACCTTGTTCACGTCGGTGGAGATGGGATGGAGGGTGAGGAGGGTGTCGGGGGCGGGCACGAGGAGCTTTCCCAGCGCGTCGAGGTCCTGGTTGTCGGGGTCCAGCCAGGTGTCCCACGCCGACGCCGGCAGGATCACCGGCATCCGGTCGTGGATGGTGGCCATGGTGGCGTTCGCCGCCGTCGTCACGATCGTGCAGCTGTGGAGCCAATCCGCGTCGGGCCCCGCGGCCCTGTCCCGCCAGGTGGACCAGAGTCCGGCCACGGCGAGGGGCTCGCCATCGACCCGATGGACGAAGTACGGCTGCTTGGGCTTGCGGTCGGGCTGGGCGTGCCACTCGTAGAAGCCGTCCATCGGGATCAGGCAGCGGTGGCGCTTGAAGTCGGCCTTGTACGCGCCCTTGGTGGCCACCGTCTCGGCGCGGGCGTTGATCATCTTCTGGCCGATCTTGACGTCCTTGGCCCAGACCGGGATCAGCCCCCAGTGGAAGATCTCCACTCGCCGGCTTCCGTCGGCTCCCTCGACCACGGCGTAGATGTCGGTCGTCGGGGCGACGTTGTAGCTGGGGTCGAGCTCGGTCTGGGGCGGCGCGGCGTCGAAGTAGGCCGCGATCTGCTCGGGGTTGGACGACGAGACGAAGCGCCCGCACATGGGTTCCCAGCCTACGGGGACGGGCCGTCGGGCCCGCGGGACTACCCCGTCAACCGGCGGCCGGGAAGTCCACGACGAAGCGGGCGCCGGGAGCCGTGCGGTCGAGGTCGATCGTGCCCCGGTGGCTCTCGACGATCTCTCGGGCGATGGCCAGGCCCAGGCCCGTGCCCCCCGTCGCACGCGAACGGGAGTCGTCGAGACGGGCGAACCGCTCGAAGATGCGGTCGCGCTGATCGGCCGGGACGCCCGGGCCGTCGTCGGCCACCGCCAGCTCGGTCCGGCCGGTGCCGTTGGTCGACACGGTGACCGTGATGGCCGAGCGGGCGTAGCGGCTGGCGTTCTCCAGCAGGTTGCGAACGACCCGCGCCAGCTGGTCGGCGTCACCCCGCACCTCGGCCGGCCTGACGCCGGACACGTCGACGATGAGCCCTTCAGGGGCCCGCAGGCGGGACACCTCCTCGCGCACGACGTCGTCCAGGTCGACGAGCGAGCGCCGAGCCCGTGGGGCGCCGTTGTCGTCGCTCTGGGCCAGGAACAGGAGGTCCCCGACCAATCGGGTCATGCGCTCGTTGTCGGCCACCACCGCGCGCGCCGTCTCCTCCCACTCCGTCGACTCCGGGTGCGCGAGGGCCACCTCGAGATCGGCCCGGCTCGAGGCCAGCGGGCTCTGCAGCTCGTGGGACGCGTCGGCCACGAAGCGGCGTTCTCGCTCGGCCGACTGCTGCAAGCGGTCGAGCATGTCGTTCATGGTGGTGGCCAGGCGTCCGATCTCGTCGCGGGCCGTCGGGACCGGCACGCGCCGGCCGAGGTCCTGTGCCGTGATCTCCGCGACCTCGGTCCGCATCGACTCGACGGGACGCAGGGCGCGGCCGACGACGAACCACGCGATCGCCCCGACGAGCGCCACCAGCAGTGGCACCCCCCACCACAGGAGGTGGCGGACGGCCATCGCGGTCTCCTTGACGCGGTCGAGGCTGGCGACCACGTAGATCGTGACCGCCCCGTAGGCCGTCCCCTGCGCGTTGAGCCCGACGATCCGGAAGTCGTCCTCCTCGCCCCGCACCGGGATCTTCTGGGTGCGGATCTCGGGGTCGTCGTCCTCGGGCCGGAACCTGGCGATGGGTACGTCCTGCTTCAGGTTGGAGGTGCGGGCGACGGCACGGCCCTTGGCGTCGCGGACCTCGATGAACGCGTCCTCGTCCCCGTGGACCGCGAGCGGGGTGTCGAGCGTGCCGTTCCTGACCTGCAGAGCGACGTCCTTGGCGCGCTGCACCGCCGCGTCGTCGAGGTTCTCGTCGAGGGTGTGGCGCAGGACGGTGAGGATGACCGCCGCGCCGACAAGGAGCGCGCCGGCGACGACGAGGCACGCCGCCGCAGTGAGCCGGGCCCGGATGCTGGCCGGCCCGGCGAAGCGGCGCCCCGAACGGGTCCTATCCGCCATCGGGGTCGAGACGGTACCCGACCAGCCGGATGGTCTGGATCGCGTTGCGACCGAACGGCGCGTCGATCTTCTTGCGCAGGTAGCCGACGTAGACCTCGACGATGTTGAGGTCACCCTCGAACGCGAAGTCCCACACGTGCTCCACGATCTCCGTCTTCGAGAGCACCTCGCCGGCTCGCGACATGAGGAACTGGAGCAGCGAGAACTGCCGCGGCGTGAGCTCGACCTCCACGTCGCCCCGCCAGCAG
>JBKPRL010000170.1:0-10041 GCA_046734535.1 bacterium
GAACCCGGGCACGTCGATGCTGCCGCCCTTCGCGAACGCACTCGCCCCGAGTGGGGTGGGCAGGAGCCAGATGATGTCGCCGATCGAGAGGATGGCGCGGTACTCGTGCAGCGTCTGGTCGTGCTCGAAGAACTCACCCTGGAGCGCGCGCTGGTAGTACGACACGAGATCGTCGGCCGAGGAGGCCATCGTCTGCGTGGTGTTGAGCGGCGAGTTGACGATCGGGTCGTTGGTGGCCGCGACGTACTCGTCCCACGTGAAGGTCAGGTAGTCGGGCGCGCCCAGGAGGTAGCCGATGAACGACCGGGTGCTCTCGGGGATCAACGTGTTCGTCAGACCGGCCGACGCGATGAACGCCCGCACCTTGTCGACCCCGACCAGCTTCATGGACATGTCGGTACCCGTGTTGTCGCTGTGCAGGATCATCACCTCGAGCGCGGTGCGCTCCGTCACCGTCCCGGAGAGGTTCGGAGGGTTGAAGGTCGCGCTGTCTGGCGACCAGACGTTGGCGTCGAGCGCGAGCTCCTGCTGGGTGATCTTCTGCACCACGTCTGGCGAGTCCGCCTGGCGGAGCGCCTCGGCCAGCACGAAGGTCTTGAACGCGCTGCCGATGAAGAGCCGCTCCCCGGAGCGGGAGGAGATCTGGAGCCGCGGGTTGCGTCGCGTGGCCGGGGCCACGATCTTGAACGAGACCGTTCCCGGCAGCTTGGCGAAGAGCCGCTTGATCTTGTCCGCTGATACGGCCTCACTCGCTGATGCGAGCCCGGGCACGCCGACGGTGGCGGCGCCCACGGTCGCTACCGCGGCACCAGCCAAGAATCCTCGCCTGGACTGTCCCATGGGTTCCCCTTCCGCCGTTCCCGCTCCGTCGCTCGCAGTGACGCTCGGCGCGGTCACAGATCGTGCTGACCGACCCTGAGCAACGCCCCGGGACACGTCGGGAGGATCCCCCAGCGGGCTCAGGGATCGAGCAGGGACCTCCCCGATGTCAACGGGTGGGCGTCGGTCCTACCGTTCCCTCGTGACTGCCGTCGTGGAGGTCGAATCGCTGTACAAGAGCTACCGGCACCGGCGGCGCGGGAAGGTGCGGGCGCTCGACGGGCTCCAGCTGTCCGTGCGCTCCGGTGGCGTCTTCGGGTTCCTCGGCCCCAACGGGTCCGGGAAGACGACGACGATCCGCTGCCTCCTCGGTCTGGCCCGCCCCACCTCCGGCCGATGCCGGGTGCTCGGCGCGGAGTCGCCGGCCCGCCTGCCCGAGGTGGTCGGGCGGGTCGGCGCCTTGGTGGAGGCGCCCGGCCTCAACCCGGGCCTCTCCGGCCGCGAGGCGCTCACCGTTCTCGCCACGACGGCCGGGCTCGGCCGCCACGCCGTCGACGCGAACCTCGAGCGGGTGGGCCTCGCGGATCGCGCGGACGACCTCGTGCGCGGCTATTCGCTGGGGATGCGCCAGCGGTTGGGGATCGCGATCGCGCTCCTGAAGGACCCTGAGCTGCTCATCCTCGACGAGCCGGCCAACGGTCTGGACCCGGCGGGCATCCGCGAGGTGCGCGAGCTCATCCGTCGCCTCGGCGCGGAGGGACGCACCGTGTTCCTCTCCAGCCACCTGCTCAGCGAGGTCGAACAGGTCTGCGACGAGGTGGCCATCGTGGCCCATGGCCGCACCGTGACCCAGGGTTCCGTGGCTGACGTCCTGGCGAGCACGCGACCGTCCGCCATGTGGGTCAAGGTGGCCGACCTCGTCGCCGGCGCGGAGACGCTCGAGCGGGCCGGACTCCCCGCCGAGCCCGACGGGGACCGCATCCGTGTCGACGTCACCGCCGAGGACGCCGAGTCGGTCACCCGTGCGCTGGTGGCCGACGGCCAGTATCCGACTGAGCTGCGCCCGGTGGAGACCAGCCTCGAGGACGCCTTCCTCGCCCTGACCGACGAGCTCGCGGAGAGCCGCACGTGATGCGGCTGGTGGTCGCCGAGCTCCGCCGGATCGCGGCGCGCCGCCTCGTGCGCCTCACCGTCGTCCTCGCCATCGCAGGCATCGCCTTGGGGGGGGTTGCCGCGTTCGTGTGGAGCGACTCCCTGCCCGAGCAGACGTACCAAGAGCGCGTCCTCGAGGCCAAGGCACGCCGGGTGGCCGAGGAAGCCCAGATCAACTCCTGCCTCCAGGCGCACGGCGTGAGCCCCGGTGACGACATCTCCGACGACGTCGCCAGAGCGTGCTTCCCGGCGAAGGGCCCAGCGCGCGCGGAGGATCCACGCTTCCACCGCAACCGCCTCCGGGGCGTGCTCCAGGGGGTGACCGGAGCGCTCGCGGTCATCGCCTGGGGGCTAGGTGCCTCACTGGTGGGCGCCGAGTTCGCCTCGCGGAGCATGACCACGCTCTTGACATGGGAGACGCGGCGCGGCCGGGTGTTCGTCGCCAAGGTCGTCGCGGCGGTCGCCGCGCTGACAGCGTTCGCGCTCGTGGCCCTGGTCCTGGTGTCCTTGGCCATGTGGCCCGCCCTCGCGCTCCACGGTGGCCCGCTGCGCCCGAACGACCCCACCGTGGCGACGCTCATCGGCACCATCGCGAGAGGCACCGCCCTCAGTGCGCTCGCTGCGGCCATGGGCTTCGCCATCGCCACGATCGGTCGCAACACCGCCGCGGCACTCGGCGCCGGGTTCGCCTACATCATCGTGCTGGAGAACATCCTGGGCAGCTCGATCGCCCGCTGGCGGCGATGGCTGCTGCTCGGCAACGTGATCGTGTTCGTCTCCGGCCAGAACAACGCGGCCGACGTCACCGGTCGCACGGTCACCGCCGCCGGCATCTTCCTGACCGCCGTGGCGGTGACCCTGCTGGCATCGGCCGCCGGCACCTTCTACCGCCGCGACGTCGCCTGACGTTGTTCGAGCGGCGCCTCAGCCGGCCACGACCGTCGCGGCGAGCGCGACTCGATGGTCCTTGTTCCAGGGCGGGCCCAGCGTGGCCCGAGGGCCCCACAGGACGCTCTCGCCCCGCTCGCCCAGCGCCCTGAGGGCTTGAGCTTCGACCACCTTCGCGTCGTAGAGGTGCACCGCCCAGTCACGGCCCCGTGCGAGCTCGGAGAGCACCTGGCGATACATGATCGCGTCGACGCGCGCCTCATACGGTGGGCGACGCTGGACCGTGATGTCGTCCGGGAAGTCCGGCGGCCACGCTCGGAGCGAGATCGAGGCCACGGGCACCGACACCGCGGCTGTCAGCTCGTCGAGCGCCGCGGACGTCGCCCGGACGACCGACGCCCGCACTGTCGCCACCAGCTCCACCGTCGCCGCGACATCGAGCTTCCATCCCTCGTAGTGGATCGGTGCCGGCGACAGGCCGGGTTCGACCAGCTCGATCCGCCGTCGATCCACGACCACGTGGTCAGCGGACGCCGTCACGGCCACGGCCCACCCGAGGTGATCGGCGATGCCCAGACGCACGGTGTGCTGGCCTTGCTCCCCGACCAGGTCGCCGCTGATCACGGACCGACGATAGGGCCGAGCGAACGGCCCGACGTCGTACGCTCCGGGCATGGAGTGCTCCTGCTGCGGTGAAGACCGGGATCCCGCCATGGTCGCCGCGCTCCGGTGCCACGACGACATCAAGATCTGTCGCATCTGCATCGGATGGCTGATGCCGCGGGCCGGCGGCATCGACGTCACGCCCACGCTGCCGGTGTCCGACATGTCGCGGGCCATCCAGTTCTACGAGACGGCCGGGTTCGACGTAGAGCCCTACGACGATGGCTTCGCCTTCGTCGAGCTGAGCGACCAGAGCGCCTTCTTCCTCGCCCTCAACCCGGCGGCGGACCCGGCCACGAACGGCGCCGGGTGCTACATCGTCGTCCAGGACGTCGACGGTTGGCACGACCGGTTGGTCGCCGACGGACTCCCTGCCACGGCTGTCGAGGACATGCCGTGGGGGATGCGCGAGTTCACCCTGTCCGATCCCAGCGGCAACCACATCCGCGTCGGGCGCAGCATCGAGCCCTAGGACTCCACTCAGCCCGTGGCACGGTTGCGTGCAAGCGACGGACAGGTTGCGTGCAGGTTACTTTTGCGACGTGGGGCACCTCGACGGCATCGTCACGCGAACGAACCTCTCGCTGGAGCAGTTGGCGGCGGAGCAACATTTCTCACGGGTGGCGCCTCGCTACGAGGCGCTTCGGAACACCGATCACGATGTGGTGATGCTCATCCATGATCGGCTTCCGAACCAGCCCCTGGTGGGCGTCGACGTCGGCGCCGGGACCGGTCGCTACACGGAGCTGCTGCGCGAAGCTCTCCCTGACAGGTCGTGGGTCTTCGCCGCCGATCGAAGCCAGGCGATGCTCGCCGCTTTCGGCTCGCCGGTGACCGGGAACGCCACCGCGCTGCGGTGCGATGCCGAGCGCCTCCCGCTGGCAGATGGGTCGGTCGACTTCGTGACGAGCTTCAACGCGGTGCACCACTTCGATCTCCAGCGCTTCACGCGTGAGGTGGCGCGCGTACTCCGCCCCGGCGGTGACCTGTTCGTCTACACGAGGACACCAGAGCAGAACGCGAAGTCGATCTGGGGGCGGGCATTTCCGGGGTTCGTGACGCACGAGAGCCGCCTCCACGACGAGACCACGCTCGTGGGTACGTTCCGGGAGCTCGGCACTGTGGAGACCACGTCGTTCACCTTCGCTCGCCGCGCCACTGCCGCCCGCCTGGCGGACCGGGTGCGCGGCGGTGCGTACTCCACCTTTCACCGGTACCGACCTGACGAGCTCCAAGCGGCGCTCGACCACTTCCTCGAACATCTCGGCGACCGCGACGTGGAATGGCATGACCACAACCTTCTCGTGCACGTGCAGCGAGGTCAGGACCCGCTTCGTGGTGGGGGTGTTAGAGCAGGCCGTAGGCCCGGTTGGGTCTGAACCGGGCGAGGGAGCGACGTTCGGTCACCATCGCCTTCCGGAAGGCGTCCCAGTCCTCGTGCTCGCCGACCACCGCCCGGTAGTGCGTGACGAGCTCATCCACGGTCGGATCATCGGGTTGCGCGGCGACCGGCGACAGCTCGACCTCGCCCTCGAGCACGACATAGGCGAAGAAGTCGTCGCGGGTGACGTGGAGCGCGGCCCACGGCTCGCGCGACAGGTTGCGGTACTTGGCCCGGTTGGCGGTGATCGAGATGCGGATGATCCCATCGTCGAATACGTGGTGGAACACGTTCGACAGCTGCGGGCGTCCGTCGCCGCGGATGGTCGTCAGGAGGGACTGGCGGGTGGTGCGGGCGAAGTCGACGGCCTCAGGCAGCTCCATGTCCGCCCCAACCCCTGGTCGTCGTGATCTGTTCCGAGGGAGCTCGGTCGACTGCGAGCTGGAGGCCCTGCGCCCGCTGCGCCGGAGTGGCGCGGGTGACCGTCAGGACTTCCTACGCTGCGGTCGATGAGGGAGCTGCTGGCGTTGTCCGAGGGGTTGCCATCGCGCCAGGTCGAGCCCGGCCAGGTGCTCGTCCGCGAAGGGGAGCGGTCAGGCGCGCTGTACGTGCTCGAGCACGGTGCGCTCACCGTCGCCCGAGCCGGCGTCACCATCGCCGTGATCAGCGCGCCGGGCTCGCTGATCGGAGAGGTCGCGGTCCTGGTGGGCGGCGACCACTCGGCCACGGTCACTGCGACCATCCCCTCGGCTGTCCGGGTGGCTGAGGACGGCGAGGCCTTCCTGCGGTCGTCCCCTGAGGTCACGCTCCTCGTCGCGAGGGAGGTGGCACAGAGGCTCCAGGGCTTGGTGGGCTACGTGGTCGAGCTGAAGGTCCAGTACGACGACGGCCCCGGCTTGGAGGTGATGGACGAGATCCTGGCCCGGCTCTCCGTCTGGCGCACCGAGACGATGGACGACGCCTCCGAGCGGGAACCCGACCCGCAGCACTGACAGGATCTGCCGACGGCGGCGCTCAGTCCAGCGGATCGAGCCGCGCTCGGTCGCCGTGCCGCGCTTGAAGCCTCACCGGGCGGCCCTGGATCCACACCCGCTCAACCTCGATGCCGTCCCAGCCGTCTGGCATCGCCGCGACATGGCGAGGCCACTTGGATGGATCGGGTCCCCGGATGTGCAGGCCGGTCAGCCCGTACAGGCACGCCGTCAGGAACCCCCCGATGTTGGCCGCAAAGGGGCCGGCGGGTGGTTGGCCCTCGGGGAGCCGGTCGTCGCGGTACTCGTGGGTGTTCAGGAACCGTGGCGACACGAACTGGGCGTAACCCGCGTCGAACAGGTCTGCGCTCGCCTTGCGTTCGCCGATACGCGCGGCCCATGCGCCGTAGAGGGCCGAGAGCATCGGGCTGCCGATGTACTCCTCGGCCAGATCGAGGTAGAAGCGGGTGGTGGCCTCGAACACGTCGGCGGGCACGTCGTAGCCGAAGGGGAAGAGGCCGCAGAGCGCGGCCGGGGTCGCGCCCTTCTCCATGTCCGGATGATGACCGTCGTGGTCGAGGATCACGCCGCCGGCCATCGGTATGACCATGCCGTCGCGCACGGCGGACCATGCCTCAGGCACAGGACGGTGGAGCGCGTTCGCCGTCGAGATCGCATCGTCGAGTGCAATGCAGGCCGTCATGTTCACATAGGCGACGTTGTCGCTGGGCTCCTTCCGTTCGGCGATGCCCATGGCCCGACGGATCTCGAAGCCGCGCGACGACCGCTCGACTCGGCTCACGATCCACTCCGCCACGTCGGCAAGGATCGGCCAGGCCTCGTCCTGCAGGAACCGGTCGTCGCCCGTCGCGTGCGCGTACTGGGCGAACGCGTGCGCGACCGCCATCGAGACGTGATGCTCGTACATGGCAGCCGTTCCCAGCTTCGGCGCCGCCTCCTCGCCGCGCGCCGGGCCGGACTCCCAGGCGAACTGGGCGCCGCGGTAGCCCCAGAGCTTGGCATTGAACCGAGCCGCCTCGAGTGACCGGCTCCGGTACTCGAGCAATGCCCGGGCCGCATCAGGTTGGGTGAGCAACAATGGCGGCAACGCGAAGACCTCGATGTCCCACATGACGTGGCCGTAGTAGTAGTGGTACCCGGGCCATTGGGCCAGGCCGAAGATGTTCGTCGACGCCAGCGACGACGAGTGCACCGACGTGTTGAGGTAGAAGAACGCGGCATCCGCCAGCGCCTGCCACCGCCGCTCCGCGCCGACAAGCAAGATCCGCCCCTTCCAGAGCTCTCGCCACGCGACCTGGTTGGCGGTTCGGAGGGCGTCGAACCCGATGGTCGCGGCCAGGGCGACGAGGCGCGTCGCTTGGCGATCGGGATCATGGTGGACGCGCTCGGGAACCAAGGCCGCCAGGTGTCGCAGGCGGTAGGACGAGCCAGGACGGGCCTCGAACCGGTAGGTGCTGTCCACCGGCCCTACGTGCCGGTCGCCCAACACGCGCGCCACGCCGGTCCCGCCCAGCAGCTCCGTCGTGTAGGCGATCCCGGCGACAGAGAGCTCCCCGTACGGCTGCCAACGCATCGTTCCGTCGACGACGACATCGTCGTCACCGGGGATGCCCTGGCTGCGCGCGACGATGCGCCCAGGCAGCGCACCCGGCGAGAGGACGGCCCGCAGCGCGATCTCCGCCGTGCGGTCCACGGTGACTGTGGTCTCCTGGGCCACCACCGACGGCTGGGTGCGGCTGGCAAACGTGATCACCGACACCGTGGCTCGCACATCGCCCGCCTGGAACCAGAAGGTGGTGGTGAGCTCGCCACAGCCGAAGTCGTAGACCTGCTCCAGCGCCCTGGCCTGCTCCGGTGCCTGCGACAGCCAGACACCGTTCACCTCCAGGTCACAGCCGAGCGGATACGGCAGCGCGGGCGTGGCCTCGACGCGCTCGCTCGGATCGAGGCCGGCCAAGCCGTTGAGGACGGCCAACCCGCCGATCATGGAAACCGCGGGCACGCGTAGCGCGACGACGCCGTTCGAGACGTAGGGCGGTAACCGATCGTCGCCGAGCTGCCTGACCGGATCCGGCGACAAGGGTGCCGACACTCATCCACCTCCTCGTGGTGCGCGCTACTCGGAGCTGGTTCACGCCGCGGCCGGCGGCCGACAGGGCTCCTCTTCCCGAACGCTTGCGGGAGCAAACGCGTGACGTGAGCCGGGAGGTGAGGTTGGCGGTCGAGTGTGATCACACCGCTTGTCCAGCGGTTACGTACGCGTCCGTCCGGGTAGGCGAAGCACATCGCGGGCTCAGCCTGGAGCCCGGATGAAGAGGAGGGCTATGTGACCAGTTCACCTTCACCGACACCGTCGCCGTCCGACAACACCACGCTCAGCGCCGTACTGGAGAGCTACGCCGCCGCCGGCTTCGACGGGGACTTCGTGCTCGGTGAGGTCGACGTCAGCTGCCGGTCCTGCGGAGCCGCCGCCGCTCCAGCCGCCTTCGAGCTGCACAGCCTGCGCCGCCTCGAGGGGGCCTCCGACCCAGCGGACATGGCCGCGGTCTTGGCACTCGCCTGCCCCTCCTGTGGCCGGCGGGGCACGCTCGTCGCGAGGTTCGGACCAGAGTCCTCGGCGGCAGAGGTCGACCTCCTCCAGCAGCTGCGAGACCACCGCTTCGAGGACACGACCCTCCCGCCTTCGGCCGCGCCCCACGAAGACCGGACCGACTGGCGGGGGGATCAGCAGCCCTCGTGAGCACGGCCGCTCGCCCCTGAACCACATCGGACCGATCAAGGAGGACCGCCATGGACGTCACCCAGCTGCTCGAGCAGGACCATCGGAACGTGGAGGGCCTGTTCAGCACCTACGAACGAACGCAGGATGATGCGACGCTCCAGCAGATCTGCCGGGAGCTCGAGATCCACTCGACCCTCGAGGAAGAGATCGTCTATCCCCGACTCGCCGAGCTCGACCGCGAGATGGAGGAACACGCCGAGCAGGAGCACGCCGAGGCCAAGGAGCTCATCGCGCAGATCCGCGCCGGCGACCCCGATTCAGCCAATCTCGGTCACCAGCTGCAGCAGGCCATCCAGGAGCACGTGCGCGAGGAGGAGTCACAGGCCTTTCCGCTCATGCGGGAGCGGATGGCCGACGAGCTGGACGAGCTCGGCCGCCGTCTGGCGGAGCGCAAGCAGGAGCTGATGACCACGGCGTGAGCCTGCGGGTTCTCAAGGCCGCCCAAAGCCGGTCACAGCAGAAAACCTCCAACAAGACTTGACAGTTTCCGCGGTCAGGCGCGATATCAACGCTCTATCACCCAATCGAAAGGAGCACACGAATGTTGATGCGCACTGACCCGTTCCGTGAGTTCGATCGCATGGCCAAGGAGCTCCTGGGTACCACCGCTCGGCCCGCCGCGATGCCCATCGACGCCTTCCGCCGTGGTGACGAGTTCGTCGTGCAGATGGACATGCCCGGGGTGCGTCCAGACGACTTCGAGCTGACCGTCGAGCGCAACGTGCTCACTGTCCACGCTCGGCGCCAGCGGGCCACGGCCGAGGACGACGAGCTGCTCATCGCCGAGCGGCCGTACGGCGAGTTCAGCCGGCAGCTGTTCCTCGGGGACACCCTCGACGCCGACCGCCTGATGGCTCAGTACGACGACGGCGTGCTCACGCTGCGGCTGCCGGTCCGGGAGCAGGCCAAGCCCCGACGGGTCGAGGTCACCTCCGGCACCGGAACCGGCGCGGCGATCGAGACCACGGCCGCGGAGGACCGGTCCGAGCCGGTCTCGACGAACGGCGGGTGAGCGACTCGACCGGAGCAGCGCCGCATCCGCGCGGCTGCGGCCCGAGCTGCGCTTCCCGGGCGACGGGGAGCCGCTGTACTCCGTGAGCCAGGCCGCCGAGCTCCTCGGCGTCCAACCGGCGTTCCTCCGGCGGCTGGAGACGTTCGAAGCTGTCACACCCCATCGCACCGCAGGGGGTCAGCGACGCTACAGCCGTCGGGAGATCGAGCACATCGACGTGCTCAGCGGACACATGGAGGAGGGCCTGACCCTGTCGGGAGCAGTGCGCATCGTCGCCCTCCAGGCCCAAGTCGACGAGCTGGGCAGCGGCTCGCCGCCTACGAAGTGGGGTGAACGCCGGCTTGCCTGGGCG
>JBKPRL010000171.1:0-12886 GCA_046734535.1 bacterium
GACCAGGTCGCAGAACGACGGGATGTAGGCGCCGCCCGCGGCCGACGGACCGAAGAGGCAGCAGACCTGGGGCACACGACCGGACAGGCGCACCTGGTTGTAGAAGATCCGCCCCGCGCCCCGCCGACCGGGGAACAGCTCGACCTGGTCCGTGATCCGGGCGCCGGCGGAGTCGACCAGCCAGACGACCGGCAGCTCGTGGCGGAGCGCGTCCTCCGTCAAGCGGACGATCTTCTCGACCGTGCGGGCGCCCCACGACCCGGCCTTCACCGTTGGGTCGTTGGCCATGACGCAGACCGGCCGTCCGTCGACCAGCCCCCGACCGGTGACGACGCCGTCCGCGGGAAGGTCATCGGCCGGCGCCAGCGCGTTGGCCAGCAGGCCGTCCTCGACGAACGAGCCGGGATCGAGCAGCAGATCGAGGCGGTCCCGCACGAACAGCTTGCGCTGGCGGGCGAGCTTGTCCGCCTCCTTGTGCAGGTTTCCCTGGAGGGCCCGGTCGCTCGCCGGACCGATGGCGTCCTTGCTCATGCGCTGCGGGCCTCCGCTCCGCTTCGGTCCTCCCTCGTGTGCAGGTTTCCCTGGAGGGCACGGTCGCTCGCCGGCCCGATGGCGTCCCTAGTCATGCGGTGGACTCACGCCGTCTCGGTCCGCGCCGCGTCCTGGAGCCCGAGGAGCTCGATCGCGGCCTCGCGCATCTTGTACTTCTGCACCTTGCCCGTCACGGTCATCGGGAACTCGTCGGTGACCTGCACGTAGCGCGGAACCTTGAAGTGCGCGATCCGGCCCTCGCAGAACGCCCGCACCGACTCGGTGGTCAGGTCGGCGCCCTCGCGCGCCCTGACCCACGCCATGATCTCCTCGCCGTAGCGGGCGTCAGGCACGCCGATCACCTGCACGTCGACGATGTCGGGGTGGGTGAAGAGGAACTCCTCGATCTCGCGCGGGTACACGTTCTCGCCGCCCCTGATGATCATGTCCTTGATGCGCCCGACGATGTTCAGGTAGCCCTCGTCGTCCATCGTCGCCAGGTCGCCGGTGTGCATCCAGCCGGCGACGTCGATGGCGTCGGCCGTCTTCTCGGGCTCGTCCCAGTAGCCGAGCATCACCGAGTAGCCGCGCGTGCACAGCTCGCCCGACTGCCCGCGGGGCACGACGCGCCCGGTATCGGGATCGACGACCTTCACCTCGACGTGGGGGTGCACCCGACCGACGGTGCTCACCCGCTTGTCCAGCGAGTCATCCGCTCCGGTCTGCGTGGACACCGGTGAGGTCTCCGTCATGCCGTAGCAGATCGTGACCTCCTCCATGTGCATCGCTGACACGCACTGCTTCATGACCTCGACCGGACACGGCGACCCGGCCATGATCCCGGTCCGCAGGCTCGACAGGTCGAAGCGGTGGAAGTCGGGGTGGGCGAGCTCGGCGATGAACATCGTGGGCACGCCGTACAGCGACGTGCAGCGCTCGTCCTGGATGGTCCGCAGCGTGGCCTCGGCGTCGAACGCCGGCGCGGGCACGACCATCGCCGCGCCGTGGCTGGTGCTGCCGAGGTTGCCCATCACCATCCCGAAGCAGTGGTAGAAGGGCACAGGGATGCAGACGCGGTCCCGCTCGTCGTAGCGGCACCCCTCGCCGACGAAGTAGCCGTTGTTCAGGATGTTGTGGTGGGACAGCGTGGCACCCTTCGGGAAGCCCGTCGTGCCGCTCGTGTACTGGATGTTGATCGGGTCGTCGAACTGCAGCTCGGCCGACCGCGCGTGCAGTGCGGCCTGGTCGACGGTGGCACCGGACGCCACGAGCTCGTCCCACTCCGAAGTGCCGAGGAACACCACGCGCTCGAGCGCGGGGACCGTCGGACGCACCTCGGCGACCATCGCCACGTAGTCGCTGAGCTTGAACGACTCCGCGGCGATCAGCAGCCGGCACCCGGACTGGTTGAGCGCGTAGGCCACCTCGTGCGTCCGGTAGGCCGGGTTGAGGTTGACGAGGATCGCGCCGACCCTGGCCGTCGCGTACTGGACGAGCACCCACTCCGCGCAGTTGGGGCTCCAGATCCCGACCCGATCGCCCTTGTCGATCTCGGCCCGGAGGAGCGAGCGGGCGAGCTCGTCGACCGCGGCGTCGAGCTGCGCGTACGTCAGGCGGATGTCCTGGAACGGGACGACGAGTGCCTCGTGGTCGGGGAACCGGGCGACGGTCGCCGCCAGGTTCTCGCCGATGGTTTGACCGATGAGCGGCACCGCGCAGGTGCCGTGCGCGTAGGACTGCACGGTCTCGGTCATCGCTCTCACCCCCTGGGCTGTGCCCCGGCAACTGTACGGGCCTCGGCACTACTGTGCCGAGGTGGCCACATCTGTCGCCGAGCTCGACCTGCCGACCATCGCCGAGGCGGTCAACGATCGCCACGAGGCCCTCGCCCTCTTCGACCAGCACCGTCCGACCTCGTGGCTCGTCCGCAACGAGCTCGGCTACGTGCTCACCCGCTACGAGGACTGCGTCGGCATCCTGCGGGACCGCCGCTTCTTCTCCGCGGCGGGTCTGGTGGCGCAGCTCGAGGGGGTGACGGACCCGGAGTTCCTCCGCCGCAGCGAGCGCCCCTCGATCCTCTCCATGGAGGGTGCCGACCACAGCCGTCTGCGCCGGCTGGTCGCGCCGGCCTTCACGCCGAAGGCCGCCGATCGCCTCCGTCCCTTCATGCGCGAAGTGGTCGAGGAGCTGCTCGCCCCGGTGGTCCCCACGGGCCGGTGCGACCTCATGGCCGACGTCTGCGAGCCCTACCCGATCCCGATCATCTGCCAGCTTCTCGGCGCACCGAACGAGGACTGGAAGCAGTTCAGCCTCTGGGCCTCGGACCTGTTGCGCATCTTCAACGGCAATCTGGTCGAGGACGCCCCGATCATCATGCGGACGCAGGACGAGCTGGACGAGTACGTGCACCGGCTGATCGAGGATCGCCGCTCGCGGCCGGCCGACGACCTCCTCACCGCCCTGATCGCGGCGGAGGAGGACGGCGACCGCCTGAGCCCGAGCGAGCTGGTCTCGATCGTGGAGGCCGTCATCGTCGGCGGCACCGACACCACCCGCAACCAGCTCGGCTGCACGGTCGCCCTCTTCGCCGGCCACCCCGACCAGTGGACGCTGCTGGCCGAGCAACCTGACCTGGCGGGCCGTGCCGTCGAGGAGTCGATGCGGTACCTCGGTGCCATTCGCGGTACCGCCCGCTACGCGTCCGAGGACATCGAGTACCGCGACGTCGTCTTCCCGGCCGGGACCTTCGTCTTCCCGAGCTTCACCGGCGCCAACTACGACCCCGCCGCCTTCGCCGATCCCCACCAGTTCGACATCAGGAAGCCGGCGCCCGCGGCGCCGCAGCTGACCTTCGGCAGCGGCATCCACTACTGCCTGGGTGCCTCCCTGGCCCGGGCCGAGCTCCAGGAAGCCCTGCCCATCCTGGCGCAGCGGATGCCCGACCTGGCGCTCGACGGGGACATCACGTGGAAGCCGGAGACGTTCGGCATCTGGGGCCCGCTGCGCCTGCCCCTCCGCTTCACCCCGTCCTGAACGGCGCGAGAACCGTCAGGACCGCGACGGCACCCCCGGCTCCCGAGGGCTCGCCGGGGCCCGGGGCAGCGCCGGCGGCGGCACGGCGTTGCTCACGATGCGGATGGCGTCGGCCTTGCCGCGGGCTCGGGACTGCTCCCGATAGCGCTCGGCGTCGGCGAGGATGCGGATGGCTTCGGCCTTGCGCTCGGCCTCCATCAGCAGCAAGGCCTGGCGGACCTCGGACCGCCGGAGTCGGGCCTGGTGCTCACCCTCGGCCCGCACGGCCTCGAGCTCCAGGGTCGCCTCCTCCTCCACGAGGGCGGCGATGCGGTGGCGCTGGGCGGCGGCCAGCTCGGCCATGGCGTCGCTGACCTCTGACGGCAGGGTGATCCGGCACAGATCGATGCGCATGATCTTCCCGCCCCAGGTCACCGCCACCTCGTCGAGGCTGCGGGTGAGCTCCTGCGTGAGCCGGGTGCCGTCACTCAGCAGCTCGTCGACCGTCATCTGCCGCACGAGGCCGCGGACATGGTGCTCCAGCAGTCGGGACACCGCCATGCCGAAGTCATCGACGTCGTAGACGAAGCGTCGGGCGTCGCTGCACTCCCAGCTCACGGCGAGGTCGAGGGCGACCGGGATGTCGTCGCGCGTGAGCACGTCCACGGCCACGTCCTGCACCGTCTCCCGCTCGTCGACGGTGTGGAGCGTGTGGACCAGGCGCATCGTCAGGTGCGGGCCCGGCCCGATCACCTTGCGAAAACGCCCGAGCCGCTCGAGGACAGCGCGATGGTGCGCGTGCACGACGCGGATCCCGCTGATCACCCACGCGATGAGCAGGAGGCCGAGCGCCGTGAGCACGAGTGTGAGGGCCATGCGATGGCTCTCCTTCCGCCGGTTGTGCGAGGGGGCTTGTTCCGCCGGCCACCCTCGACGTTGGAGCCGGTCGCGACGCGTCCGACAGCCGGGACGCTACCGAGGACGTTCCCGCACCGCCTCACGGCCGAGCGGGAACGCCCAGCACGCGAGCTCGGTGTGCCTCGCCAGCAGCACCCTCCATGGCCCATTGACCACCCCCCGCGACCGCATCTGCGTGGTCGAGATCAGGATAGACCCAGAGCGGCCGCGAAGCGATCGAGCGCCTCGGTGTCGAACGGCGCCCGCAGCGCCAGGTTCACCTGATCGGCGCCGGCGTCGACGTACCGACCGACGCGGTCCAGCACCTCCTCCTCCGAACCCGTGAGCACGCCCGGCCGAACGAAGTCCGCCAAGCCGCCGAACTGCTGCTGGAGGCTGGCCTCGGTCCACGCCAGGCCGACGTTGACGGCGGTGCGGAGCTCGGCCGGGTCTCGACCTACGTCGGCGCAGTGGTCGTGGAGCACGTTGCGCTTGTGGGCGAACGTCTCGGGCGCGACGAAGGGGACGTTCCAGCCGTCAGCCCATCGCGCGGCGATCCGCAGCGTGCGCCTCTCCCCCTGACCGCCGACCCAGATGGGCAGCTCAGCCTGGACAGGGCGAGGCTCGCAGCGAGCCTCACGCAGCTGGAACCAGCGCCCGTCGAAGTCGGTGACCTCGTCCCGGAGCAGACCCCGCACGCACTGGATCGCCTCCTCCAGCTGGTCCATGCGCACGCCGACGGGTGGGAACGGGATGCCGTAGGCGTCGTACTCGACCTGGCTCCAGCCAGCGCCGAGGCCGAGCTCCGCCCGTCCCGCGGAGAGCTGGTCGATCGTGCAGATGGCGTTGGCCAGCACGGCCGGATGGCGAAAGCCGACGCTGTACACGAGCGCCCCGCACCGCACCCGCTCCGTGTCGCAGGCGAGGGCGGCGTGCGTCGCCACCGCCTCGAGGCTCTCCGCGCCCTCGCCCGCAGTCGCCGAGTAGAAGTGGTCCCAGACCGAGATCCAACCGAAGCCGAGGTCCTCGATCCGTCGCCAGAGCGCCCGGAGCTCGTCGGTCGAGGTGTGCTGCAGGCCGGCGTGCACGCCGTACAGGGTCATCGCGCGGGACCGTACACGCCGGTCGGGGCAGGTCGGCCGGGACGCCGGCGCGCTCGGGCGGATTGACCGCTCGGGCGGCGGGCGGCGACACTCTCGCCCATGCCCAGAGCCGCACTCCGCGGGGGGATCGAGCTCGAGTACGAGACCTTCGGTTCGCCCGACGACCCTGCCCTCCTCCTCATCATGGGCTTCACCGCCCAGCTCATCTCCTGGGACGACGGCCTGTGCGCCCGGCTGGCCGCCGGCGGTCACTACGTCATCCGCTACGACAACCGCGACTGCGGGCTGTCGACGTGCCTGGACGGCACCGAGGTCAACCTGATGGCGGTGATCAACGCCGCGGTGTCGGGGGAGCCGCTGCCCCCCGTGCCGTACACGCTGTCGGACATGGCCGGCGACGCGGTCGGCCTGCTCGACCACCTGCGCATCCCCCGCGCCCACGTGATGGGCGCATCCATGGGCGGGATGATCGCCCAGACGCTGGCCATCGAGCACCCGACGCGGGTGGCATCGCTCATCTCGATCATGTCGATGACGGGCGAGCTCGAGTACGGCGCGGCGACGCCCGAAGCCGTGGCGGTCCTCATGTCGACACCTCCCGCCGATCGCGCCGAGGCCATCCGCCGCACCGCGGACGTCGCAGTCTTCTGCTCGAAGCGCTACTTCGACCTCGGCCTGGCCCAGGAACAGACCGCTCGCGCCTTCGATCGCCACTTCTACCCCGAGGGCGCCCCCAGGCAGCTGGCCGCGATCTACGCGTCGGGAGCGCGCGGCGACGCGCTGCGCGACGTCACGGCGCCCACGCTCGTCATCCACGGGCGCGACGACACGCTGATCACCCCGAGCGGCGGACAGCGCACGGCCGAGCTCGTCCCCGGTGCCACCCTCCTGCTCGTGGCCGACATGGGCCACGACCTGCCCGCCCCGCTGTGGCCTGTCGTGACCGGGACGATCCTCGGGTTCACGGCGATGGTCGACGCGACCAACGCGACGCCGGCCGGGGTGGCCGGCGTGGCCTGAGCGGGCGGCACCCGTGGCCGGGCCGCTGGCCGGCGTCCGCGTCATCGAGCTGGCCGGGATCGGCCCAGGTCCCTTCGCGGCGATGATGCTCTCCGACATGGGCGCGGAGGTCATCCGGGTCGAGCGGGCCCAGGCCGTCCGCGGGCCGGCGCCGGACGTCCCGGGCTGGGACGTGCTGCAGCGGGGGCGCCGCAACCTCGCCCTCGACCTGAAGCACCCCGACGGGGTGTCCGCGCTGCTCTCGCTCGTCGAGCGAGCCGATGCCCTCCTCGAGGGGTTCCGGCCGGGGGTCATGGAGCGCATGGGTCTCGGCCCCGACGTGTGCCTGGCCCGCAACCCGAAGCTGGTCTTCGGCCGGATGACAGGGTGGGGGCAGGAGGGTCCGTACGCCACGGCGGCGGGACACGACATCAACTACATCTCGCTGGCCGGCGCGCTCGCGCACTTCGGCCGACTCGGTGAACCGCCCACCCCGCCGCTCAACATGGTCGGCGACTTCGGCGGCGGAGGGATGCTGCTGGCCTACGGCGTCGTGTGCGGCCTGCTGGAAGCGGCGCGCAGCGGCGAGGGACAGGTCGTCGACGCGGCCATGGTCGACGGCACCGCCGTGATGATGACCATGTTCTGGGGCATGAAGCAGGCCGGGATCTTCAACGAGACACGACGGGGCGACAACCTGCTCGACACCGGCGCCCACTTCTACGATGTGTACCGGTGCGCCGACGGGCACTACATCTCGGTCGGCTCCATCGAGCCCCAGTTCTACGCGGAGCTGCTCCGCCTGACGGGACTCTCGGATGACCCTGAGTTCGCGCTGCAACTGGACCGCAACCTGTGGCCGGTGCTCAAGGGCCGCCTGGAGAAGCTGTTCCACACGAAGACCAGGGACGAGTGGTGCGCGCTGATGGAGGGGACGGACGTGTGCTTCGCGCCGGTGCTCACCATGTCCGAGGCCGCCGACCACCCGCACAACGTGGCTCGCCAGACCTTCATCGACGTGGCCGGCACCCGCCAGCCCGCGCCGGCGCCCCGCTTCAGCCGGACCCGGCCCGAGGTCGCCCGACCCCCAGCCCACGCGGGCGAGCACACCCGCGAGGTGCTGCTCGACTGGGGCCTGGCCGCGGACGTCGTCGACGGCCTGTTCGCGTCAGGGGCGGCTCGGTAGCGCATGGCCACGCTCGTGTGCCTCCACGCGCACCCGGACGACGAAGCGATGTCGACCGGTGGCACGATGGCGAGAGCAAAGGCGGAGGGGCACCGCGTCGTGCTCGTGGTCGCCACGAACGGGGAGCACGGTGAGGAGCCGGAGGACCTGCGGGACGGGGAGTCGCTCGTCGATCGGCGGCGGACCGAGACCGAGGCGTCGGCCGCCGCGCTCGGCGTCGACCGTGTGGTGTGGCTCGGCTATCGCGACTCCGGGATGACCGGCTGGGAGCAGAACGCCGACCCGTCGTCGTTCCTCCTGGCCGACCTGGACGAGGCCGCTCGTCGCGTGGCCGAGGTGCTCGAAGCGGAGTCGGCCGACGTGCTGACGACCTACGACTGGCACGGGAACTACGGGCACCCGGACCACGTGAAGGTCCACCAGGTCGGGCATCGGGCCGCCGAGCTGGCGGGCACCCCCCGCGTGCTCGAGGTCACGATGAACCGCGACGCCATCGTGCGCATGATGCAGGACCATCGCGGGACCGACGAGGTCTTCGGTGAGAGCGCGGCGGACTTCGACCCCAACGGACCGGCCGACGACGGCAACCCGTTCGGCACCGCGGAGGCCGACATCACGCTCGCCGTCGACGTCGACGCGTACGTCGACCGCAAGCGGGTGGCCATCGCCGCCCATCGCAGCCAGATCACCGACACCACCATGTTCCTGGAGATGCCCGAGGCGATCTTCCGGGCTGCGTTCGGCACGGAGTGGTACATCGAGCCGGGCGTCGAGGGGACCGGCCCCCGACCGGGCTGGATCTTCCCCTGACCGCCGTCCGCCTGTACCTCGTCCGCCACGGTCGCGCCGCGGCCGGTTGGGACGACGATCCGGATCCACCGCTGGATGACGTGGGCCGCGACCAGGCCGAAGCGCTCGCCGAGCGGTTGGCCGCGACGATCGGCCGGCCCGTCCCGGTCGTCGCCAGCCCGATGCTGCGCTGCCGGCAGACCGCGGCGCCCATCGCGGCCCGTTGGGGCGTCGATGTCGGGATCGAGCCGCTCGTCGCCGAGATCCCGTCGCCCGACGGCATCCCGATGGGGGAGCGGGTGGCGTGGCTGCGCGCGGCCATGGCTGGTCGGTGGAGGGAGCTCGGCCCGCGCTACGGCCACTTCCGGGACGGGGTCGTGGGTTGGCTCCTCGAGGCGTCCGCGCCGGTGGTGGTCGTCAGCCACTTCGTCGCCATCAACGCGGCGATCGGGGCCGCGCTGGGCGACGACCGGATGGTGCTGCGGTCGCTCGACAACTGCTCGGTCACCGTGCTCGATGTGGACGACGGCGTGCTCCACCTGGTGGAGGGCGGCCACGAGGCCGACACCTTGATCCGCTGACCGGGACAGGATGGACGCGTGATGGAGCCCGCCTGGAGCCAGGCCGATCCCGCGCAGCGGCTCCGCTTCGGCGCCGGCGCGGTCGCTGAGCTCCCTGTCGTGCTGCGGGAGCTCGGCCTCCGGCGGGTGCTGCTCGTGACCAGTGCCGGGCGCAACGAGAGTGAGGACGGTGAGCGGGTGCGCGCCGCGCTCGGTCGGGCGGTGGCCGCCACGTTCGCCGGCGTGGACCCCCACCTCCCGGCCGACGCGGTCCGCGAGGCGTTCGCCGAGGCTCAGGGCGCGGGGGTGGACGGCGTCGTGACCTTCGGCGGTGGGTCGGTCGTCGACTGCGGCAAGGCCGTCGCCTTCTTCGTCGAGCAGCAGGCCGGCACGCCGGGCCAGAGCGTGCTCGACCGGCCGGCAGTCGTCCACGTGGCCGTGCCGACCACCTACACGCCGGCCGTGCTGACCGGCGACTTCACGATGACCGATCCGCACACCCGCACGAAGGCCATGACGGGGACCTTCACCTCGGCGCCGACGGCCGTGCTCTACGACCCGGACCTGCTGGCCGCGCTCGGTCCGGCGACGGTGGCCGGCACGGCGCTCGACGCGCTGGCGGCGGCCATCGGCGGCATCCACCGCGCCGGACGCAGCCCGGAGACCGAGGCCGTCGCCCACGCCGCCGCGGTCCGCCTCGTGGGCGCCCTGCCCCTCCTCATCGATGTGCCGGACGAGGACCTGCTGCGGGCCGAGCTCCTCCAGGCTGCGGCGCTGGCGGCTCGGGTGCTGCAGCGGACCGGTCCCGGCCCGCACCAGGCCCTCGTGCAGCTGGTCGGGGGCCGGACGGGCGCCCCGCACGGCGTCGTCTCCGCCATCCTCCTGCCCCACACCGTGGCCCGGGAGGCGGCCGCCGACCCCGGCCCCTTCGGTCGGCTGGCCGAGGAGCTGGGCGGCGACGACGTGGCGACGGTCGTGGCCGAGCTGCTGGAGCGGGTCGGTCTGCCGGCGGGGTTCTCCGCGCTCGGCATCGATCAGGACGACCTCGACGCCGTGGCCCGGATGTCCCAGGCCCACCCCGGCCTCACCGCGGCCACGGCGCGCGACCAGTGGACCGAGGACGAGGTCGCCACCCTGCTGTCCGAGGCCCGCTGACGCGACCGCGCGCGTGCGCGCCGAGCCCGGTCGAAGTGCGCACCCAGGGCGCCATGCATGGCGCGCTGGTGACGCAGATCCGCCCCGGAGCGCGACCACCGCGACCGAAACCGCTGGGGTCGGGCCAGGCGCGGCGTGGCATCCTCAGCCGCGTGACGATCATCAAGATCAACGCCATCACCGTCCCGCCCGAGTCCGGCGACGAGCTCGGTCGGCGCTTCGCCGCCCGGGCCGGCGCGGTGGACCAGCAGGACGGCTTCCAGGGCTTCGAGCTGCTCCGCCCCACCGACGATCGGACCACCTGGCTGGTGGTCACCCGCTGGCGGGACGAGGCCTCGTTCCAGGCCTGGGTCAGCTCGCCGGCCTTCGGACACGGCCACCAGGGGCCCCACCCCACAGCCGAGCCGGCCGACGCCGACCCGGCGCCTCCAGCGGCCGCGCCGCTCGCCATGACCTCCGAGCTGTGGTCGTACGAGACCGCGCACCAGGCGCCGCCCAGGTAGTCTGCGCTGCGGCGATGTCGGCGTGCAGAGGAGGTTCGACGTGAAGCGGATGCTGCCGGTGACCGAGCTGGCCCGCGACGAGCGGTTCAACCACATGAGCGTCGAGGAGGTCATCTTCGATCCCCGCAACGCCAGCCCGAGCGCCCGCATCAACACGCTCGCGCCGACCTACGAGAACGCCAGCGAGAACGCCCGCTCGCTGATGCACAGCATCTTCGTGGGCGAGATCCAGGCCCTGGAGGGCGCGGGTCGCACCTGCTGGGACTTCGAGACCGGCGATGGCCGGGAGGAGGCCCCGTTCGCCCTCAAGCTCGACATGGCCCGGCAATGCTGGGACGAGGCCCGCCACGTCGAGATCTCCTGCAAGCTGTCGAACCACATGGGGTCGACGATCGGCGAGTTCGCCGAGCAGACGCTGCTCTACGAAGCGGCCTGCAACCCCGATCCCGTCCTCCGCCTGACCGGCGTCAACCGCGCGCTGGAAGGCCTGGCCATCGACGTCTTCAAGACCATGCGGGACTTCGGCCAGACGCTCACCGACCCGATCCTGGACTTCGCCGAAGACTGGATGCTGGCCGACGAGGTCACCCACGTGAAGATGGGTTCGGACTGGCTGCGCCGGCTGACCGCCACCGATCCCGAGCGGCAGCAGCAGGCCCTGGAGTTCCAGCGGGCGGTCGACAAGGTCTTCAGCTTCGGTGGCTTCCGGGGCGAGCAGGACGAGAACCCTGTGCACCTGGCCCGCAACTTCCGCCGGCTGGCCGGGTTCTCCGACGAGGAGATCGCCGACCTCGTCGACATCGCCGCGGAGGCCTACGCCGAGGCCGCCGCCGGCCAGGAGGCCGCGCTCGCCGCCGCCAACGACTGAGGACGGCGCCCGTCTACGCCATCACCCTCCTCCAGGTCCACACCAGCTGGGCCTGGTTCGTCATCATCGGGAACGGGCTCGCCGGCCTGTGGGCGCTCGGAGCCAACTGGCTGCCGACCCTGCGGACCCGCGCCCTCTGGTGGTTCACCGGCCTCGCCGAGCTCACCATCTTCGTGCAGGTCGGACTGGGTGTCGGTCTGGTGGCCGGGCAGCACTTCGTGGCGCCGAAGTTCCACATGTTCTACGGCTTCGTCGCCATCATCGCCGTGGCCATCATCTACAGCTACCGGACGCAGATGCGCCACCGGCTCTACCTGCTCTACGGCCTGGGCGGGCTCTTCCTCATGGGGCTCGGGATCAGGGCCCTGCTCGTCGGCAAGACCTGACGGCCGCCGCCGGCGGGGTCGACCCGGCCGCTACAGGTTGACGACCGGGCAGGTGAGCGTCCGGGTGATGCCGGCGAGCATCTGGACCTTCGAGAGCACCAGCCGGCCCAGCTCGTCCATGTTCTCCGCCTCGGCCTTGGCCACGACGTCGTAGGGCCCGGTCACGTCGTCGGCCTCTGTCACGCCGGCGAGCTCCCGGATCTGGTGGGCGACGTCGCCCGCCTTGCCGACCTCCGTCTGGATGAGGATGTACGCCTGGACCCCCATGAGCAGCTCCCCTCGTTCCCCTGGACGACCGACTGTACCGGGCGGCGCGGTGGTGGCTTTCCCCGAGCCGTCGCGTGTGGGACCGTTGTCGTGTGTACGGGCGGGTGGTCGCCAGCACCACCGAGCTTCGGGGGTTCGTCCGGGAGGCGGTGGGGGACGTCTACCGCTACGCGCTCGCGCTGACGGTGTCCACCAGCCGCGCCGAGCAGCTGACGACGTCAGCCGCCGTGCGCCTGGCCCGCCACGTCGACGCGGTCGGCGCGGCCCCGGTCTCGACGGCCCGCCTGAACCTGGTCGTCCGCCGAGAGGTCCTGGACGGGCTACCCCGGCGGCACCGCCGGCGAGGCCACCACCGGACGGAGGCGGCGGGCCCGACCGAGGCCGACGCTCGCGGCACGAGCGCCCTCGGCGCCCTGGCGTCGCTCTCGGTGGACGAGCGCGTCGCCCTCGTCCTGCGCCACTACGACGGGCTGCTCCTGCCCGATGTGGCCGCCGCGCTCGGCGTCACCTACCCGGAGGCCGAGCGCATCCTCCAGTCCGCCCGGACCCACCTCGAGGGCACGATCGGGCATTTCGATGACGGGACGGGCGCCGACCCCTACGGGCGTCTGGTCCGGGGCGTTCCTGGGC
>JBKPRL010000172.1:0-7281 GCA_046734535.1 bacterium
GGCCACGGCCCGGCACGGCCCCGGGGCCGCGGCTACGCTCGAGACAGCGATCGGAGGTGGGCATGGGACCGATCAAGGCGCGATCCGTGGTGGGCGCGGCGCTCGGCGTGAGCGCCATCCTGGGCCTTCCGTTGCTCCAACCGCGCAGCGGGGAACCGGTGCCCCCGAACGGTTCCGAGACGTCTGTTGTTGATACTGCAACTACCGACACTCTTGTCCTCGACTCGACGACGGTCGCTGACAGCTCGAGCGTCCCACCCTCGTCGAGCGACTCGACGGCCGTCGACAGCAGCAGCACCGTCGGCAGCACCCCGCCGGACCCGACCGACCCCGCGGCGCCGATCGTCGTCGCCGCGACCGGCGACATGTCCTGCCCCCTGAGCGACGCGGTCACGCCGACCCGCTGCCAGGCCGCCGCGGTCTCCGACGCCCTGCTCCGCGAGCCCGGCCTCGCGCAGCTCTTCGCGCTCGGCGACCTGCAGTACGTGTCCGGCTCACTCCAGGACTTCAGCTCGTCGTACGAGCTGACGTACGGGCGACTGAAGGCCATCACCCGCCCCGCAGTCGGCAACCACGAGTACATGACGAAGGGAGCGGGAGGGTACTTCGCGTACTTCGGCGCCGCGGCAGGCACGGCCGGCGAGGGCTGGTACAGCTTCGACCTGGGTTCGACCTGGCACGTCGTCGTCCTCAACTCCAACTGCCGCCGGGTGGGCTGCGACGTCGGGACCCCGCAGGAGCAGTGGCTCCGCGCCGACCTCGCGGCCTCGACCCGCCCCTGCACCATCGGGTTCTGGCACCACCCGCTGTTCTCCTCGGGCGACCACCACGGGGGCGACCCCCGCACGGCTCCGCTCTGGCAAGCGCTCCTCGACGACGGCGCCGAGCTGATCCTGACCGGCCACGACCACGACTACGAGCGGTTCGCGCCGCAGCTCGCTGACGGCACGCCGAGCGACCTCGGCATCCGGGCGTTCGTGGTCGGCACCGGCGGCCGGAGCCAGCACGTCTTCGCGGCCACGCCGGCGCCCAACAGCGAGGTCCGCCTCTCCAGCTTCGGCTACCTGCGGCTGGCCCTTGGCGAGAGTGCCTACGACTTCGCGTTCGTCGGCCCCGACGGCTCCGTGCTGGACCAGGGCTCAGGCACCTGCCACGACGCTCCGCCGCCGCCCGGCAGCACCACGACCGTCGTCGCGCCGGCTCCGCCTCCGGCGTCACCACCGACGACGTAGCCCGGGCCGGCGCGGGCGACCCGTCAGTCGATCAACGCCTGGTAGGTGAGCGCCTTCATCTGGCGGCGGATGGGATAGGTCGAGGACGGCAGCAGCTGGGTGAGCAGGAGGACGACCAGCTCCTCCCGGGGGTCCACCCAGAACATCGTGCTGGCCGCGCCGCCCCACGCATATTCGCCGGCCGAGCCCACCACGGCCGCCCTCACGGGGTCCAGCACCACGGAGAAGCCGAGACCGAACCCGATCCCCTCGTACGTCGTCTCGCTGAAGACCCGCTGCCCCATCGAGGCCAGGTCCCCGCCGGTCGGGAGGTGGTTGACCGTCATGTACTCGACCGTCTTGCGACCGAGGACGCGCTGGCCGTCCAGCTCGCCGCCGTTCAGCAGCATGAGGGCGAACCGGAGGTAGTCGGCGGCGGTCGAGACCAGCCCTCCCCCGCCGGACAGGTAGGTCGGCGGCGTGAGGTAGGAGCTCGTGGCCGGAGCGTCGACCTCGACCAGCGGATCGGCGGCAGTGAAGGCGTAGCAGGACGCGAGCCGATCGGCCTGCTCGGCGGTGACCGAGAACCCCGTGTCGACCATGTCGAGCGGGCCCAGGATCCGCTCGGACAGGAAGGCGTCGAACGGACACCCGCTCAGCCGCTCGACGAGGTGGCCGCAGACGTCGGTGGCGACGCTGTAGCTCCAGCGGCTGCCGGGCGTGAACAGCAGCGGGAGGTCGCCGAGCTTGGCCACGAGCTCGGCCAGGTCGGCCGAGGGCTCGCCCTCTTGCGGCGCCAGCACGGCACGACCCTCCACGCCCCGCCTGCGGTACAGCGCGTCGAGCGGGTGGCGCCCCATGAAGCCGTAGGTGAACCCGGCGGTGTGCGTGAGCAGGTCCCGCACCGTGACGTCCCGCTCGGCGGGCACGGTCCGGAACGACAGCGGAGTGCCGTCCTCCCAGACGCGCAGGCCGCCGAGCTCCGGGAGGAACCTCGAGACCGGGTCGTCCAGCTGGAACCGGCCCTCCTCGTACAGCATCATCAGCGCCACGCTGGTGATCGGCTTGGTCATCGAGTACATCCGAAAGATGGTGTCGGCCTCGACCGGACGGCCCGCCGCCAGGTCCCGGTCGCCGACGCAGGCCAGCGACGCGACCTGACCGCGCCGAGCCACCAGTGTCAGCACACCGGGCAGGCGGCCCGCCGCCACGTAGGCCTGCTCGAAGAAGGGCCCGATGCGGGCCAGGCGGCTGGAGGACAGCCCGAGGTCCTCCGGCTTGTCGGTCACGGCGATCGTCGGCATGGGCCGATCATCCCAGAACGCGAGCCGCCCGGTCGGTCCGCCTCGGCGGGGCCGACCGGGACCCGCGCCGGCTCGGGCCATGGGCCCGGCAGCACTGCGCTCCTCCAGGCGAGGGGTACGCACGTAGGGTGAGGAACAGGCACGGACGCAGGAGGAACCAGATGTCGCTGGGTCAGGATCTCCACCGGTCGGCGGCCTTCCGGTCGAACGCCGACCTCGACCTCGACGCCTTCCGGGCGCTGTGCGAGCAGGAGGTCGACCCTGGGCTCGTGCCGAGCGCATCTGCCATCGTGCAGCGGGTGCCCGTGTACGACGCGGCCGTGCTCCGGACGGCGACGGCCACACCTGAGGCGCGCCGGGCGCTGATGGCCGAGCTCAACGACTGCCTGCTCGTCGGCCCCGGCGTGTTCGCGGTCGAGGGGATGATGGACGGCGAGGTCGTCGACCGGGCCTCCGACGTCTACTGGCGCATCATCGAGGCCGAACGGGCGGCCGGCCTCTACACCGGTGACCACTTCGCCAAGCCGGGAACGAACGACCGCATCTGGAACTCCTTCCAGAAGCTGGCCGAGGAGGCACCGGACGTCTACGTCGACTACTTCGCCAACGCCGTGTTCGACATGATCTGCGAGTCGTGGCTGGGCCCGGGCTACCGGATGACGGCGCAGGTGAACGTGGTCCACCCCGGCGGCGAGGCCCAACGGCCCCACCGGGACTACCACCTCGGCTTCCTGACCGACGAGGACGCCGCCCGCTACCCCATCCCCATGCACAAGGCCTCGGCCTTCCTCACCCTCCAGGGCGCCGTGTCGCACTCGGAGATGTCCGTGGAGTCGGGGCCGACCCGCCTGCTCCCCTTCTCCCACCAGTACGACCTGGGCTTCATGGCCTACCGGGACCACGGCTTCGCCGGCTACTTCGCCGACCACTTCGTGCAGGTGCCGCTCGGCCGCGGCGACGGCCTGTTCTTCAACCACGCGCTGTTCCACGCGGCCGGCGACAACCGGACGAGCGACGTCATCCGCATGGCCAACCTGGTCCAGGTGTCGTCGGCCTTCGGCAAGCCGATGGAGACGATCAACACCACCGAGATCGTGAAGGTCTGCTACGCCCGCATGCAGGAGCTCTACCGGGACCAGGGGTTCTCGCCCGACGTCGAGGCACTGCTCACCATGTCGGCCGAGGGCTACCCCTTCCCGGGCAACATCGACCTCACACCGCCCAAGGGCGGGCTCGCGCCCGACAGCCAGCTCGACCTCCTCCGCCGGGCGCTGGCAGAGGGCTGGCCGGCCGAACGGCTCTTCCCCGCCCTCGACCAGCAGCTCCTCGACCGACGCGCCTGAGTGCGCGGACCCACCCGCAGCACAGGCGGCTGTCGAGCGGGCGGGAACCGCGGCGGGGGGCGCTCCGTAGGCTCGCTCCGATGGGCGCGGTCAGCGTGCGGCTCCGGTGGCTCCTCCGCCGGCATTGGGTGGCGACCATCGGCTTCGCGCTGGCGGCCGGTCTGGCCAGCGGGCTCTCCCTCGCCGCGTGGGACGCGGCACGACGGACGGACCAGGTCTTCGACCAGTTCCTGGCCGTCACCGACGGGCCCGAGCTGGATGTCACGTTCTGCCCGCCAGGCGTGACCTCCGTCCAGGACGCCGACGTGGACACCTGCCTTCAGCACGACCAGCTCGCCGAGCGCGACATCGTCCGTGGCCTGCCCGAGGTGGTCGGCGCCGACCGCGCCGCGGTGCGCACCGCGGTCATGGCCCGCGCTGGCGATCGCGACCCGACGGCTGAGCGGGTCGTCTTCCTCTCCGCCATGCTCGACCCCGGCATGCCGACGCCCCTCGGGCGACCGATCGTGGTCGCCGGGCGCCTGGCGGGTGCTGAATCCCCGGACGAGGTGATGGTGAACGAGGCCTTCGTCCGACAGTACGACCTCGGCCTGGGCGACCGCCTCCGCCTGCAGGCGTTCGCGGCCGGCGAGACCGAGCACACCCCGGCCGACCGGCGGCGCAGCCCGGCCGTCGAGGCGCGGATCGTCGGCGTCGTCCGGACGCTCCAGGATCTCAGCGCGGCCAACGAAGGCGGTCGGGCGGCGGTCTCGGCGACCATCTTCACCCGCCCGGGTGTGGACCGGCGGATGGGTCACGCCGTCGCGTTCTTCTCCGCCGTCCTCGTCCAGGCCCGCGGCGACGACGCCACACGGGCGCGCTCCGCGATCGACGCCGCGTTCCCGGACCGCCTCGTCAACAACCAGTACGGGAGCAGCGCGGACGACGAGGTGCCGCTCCGCGACGCGTACCACTACGAGGCCGAAGCCGCGCTCGCGGTGGCCGCGCTGACGGCGCTCGCCGCGCTCGTCTTCGTGGGCCAGGCCCTCGCCCGTCAGGTTCGGCGAGAGTGGAGCGACGCCGGCGTGCTCCGCTCGATCGGCCTGTCGCCCCGCCAGGCGGCGCTTGCCGCAGCTGGGCGGGGCGTGATCATCGGTGCCGGCGCGGCGGTGGTCGCCGGCGCGACCGCCATCGGTCTCTCCCCCGTCGGTCCCATCGGCCACGCCCGTGAGGGCGCGCTCGATCGCGGCCTCCACGTCGATCCGGTGGTGCTCGGTGTCGGGCTGCCGGTCCTACTGGTGGTGGTCGTGTTCGTCAGCGCCGTGCCGGCCTGGCGCCTCGCCGGCGCTCACCGTCGCCGCGGCCGTGGACGCCCTCTGCGGCTGCTGCCGACGTCGAAGCTGAGCCCCCCCTTGGCGGCCGGGTTCGGGATGGCGGCCAACGGTGGGCGCGACGGCGCCGGTCTCCCGGTCGGCGCGGCAATGGCCGGTGTGGTGCTGGCCTCGTCGGTGCTGGTCGTGGCGCCGGCCCTGGCGGCCAGCCTCCACCACCTGGTCTCCACTCCCGCCGCCTACGGGGCGACGTGGGATCGCTCGATCAGCGGACTCCAGCCCGGGGAGCCGGCCGGCGTTCGCGAGCACCTCCGCACGCTCGGCGGAGTCGAGCGGACCTCGGCGATGTACGGCACCGAGCTCGTCGTCGGCACGGAGAGCCTGTGGGCGGTCGCGCTCGAACCCGTGGACGACGCCACGCCTGCCGTCGCCCCGACCATCACCCGCGGCCGCGAGCCCCTACGTGCCTCGGAGATCGCGCTCGGGGAGCTGACCCTCCGACGCCTCGGCGCCCAGATCGGCGACGAGGTGCCGGTGGCGGCGTCCGTGGCCGGAGCCACGCCGCAACCGCACACCATCGTGGGCTCGGCGGTCATCAACGCGACGGACGAGGGCAGCCCGGGCCTCGGCGCCGTCCTCTCCCCCGAGGGAATCCGTCGCGTGGCGCCCGGGGCCGCGCCGTTTATCTTCGTGGTCGACCTGGCCCGCGGCACGCCCGGGCGAGCCGCCGCGGCCGACCTCCAGGCCACCTACGGGCCTCAGCTGTCGGGCCCGGTGCAACAGCCGGCCGTGCGCAACCTGGACCGGTTGCGAGGCGTTCCGTGGGTGCTCGCCGGCATCGTGGCCGCGTTCGCCGCCGGCAGCCTCGCCCACGCGCTGCTCCTGCTCGTCCGGCGCCACCGCCGGGAGCTCGCGGTGCTCAAGACCCTCGGGTTCACCCGGGCCCAGGTGTCCGTCGCCGTGGCCTGGCAGACGACCGCGTTGGTAGCCGTGGCCCTGACGGTCGGGCTCGCCGTCGGCGCGCTGGCCGCCCGATCGGCGTGGCGAGCCGTCGCCGATCACCACGGGGTGGCCAGCGCGGCGGTCGTGCCGCTCCTCCCGGTCCTGCTGGTCGGCGTGGCGGTCCTCGCCTTCGCCAACCTGGTCGCGCTCGGACCAGCGCGGCGGGCCGCCGCCATCCGGCCGGCGGAGGCGCTTCGAGCCGAGTGACGAGTCGCCGGACGGCCGGTCACGGGCGGCCGTCAGGCCGTGGAGAGCGGCGCGGTGCTCGCCGCCACCTCCCGGCCGGGCTGACCCAACCCGTGAGCGTTCTGGTCGGTCGATTGCCGCTCGGAGCGGCAATTTCGCGACCAGAACGAGCTGGAATCCGTCTCGGTCTGCTCGCTCACACGGCAGGCCGGCGCCGTTCAGGCCGTGGAGAGCGGCGCGGTGCTCGCCGCCTGCACGAGGCCTCGACGGCGGGCCACCTCGAGGGCGATCTCGGCCACGACGACGAGCACGATGATGAAGAGGACGAGGCCCCAGGTGGGCTCCTTGAGGGCCACCAGCGCACCCACTCCGATCACGGCGACGCCGATCTGCGTCGCCCGGGCCCATCGCGTCGCGTAGCCGGGCAGGCTGACGATCGCCACGAGGAGCGCCATCACCAGGCCGAGCACGAAGACCAGTCGGAACGCGAAGCGAATGGACCCGACGAGGGCGTCGAAGAAGCTGCCGACCACGGCGGTCGGAACGGTCTGCCCGGCCGCCGACACGAAGGCGCGGCGGGTCGTGGCGACGCCGATGGCGACGACGACGACGATGAGGGCCAGCCCGACGCCGAGCCGCTTGAGCGCCGAGCCCCGCTTCGGCGCCACCGCCACGGAGGCGATCGCCGCGGCGAGCGCGAGGATGCCGAGCAGCCACACCAGCTTGTACAGCAGGCCGATGGTGTCGCGGGCGTTCTCGATCTTGGCCACCCGCTCGCTGTCGGCGAGGACGATCTCCTTGTGCACGTTGCTGAGATCGACCTTGCTGGCGACGTCGAAGCCCTGGTCCACCAGCCGCTGCTGGAACTGCCGCAACACGTTGCCCAGGTCGATCGTCAGCTCGCCGTTGCTCAGGTCCAGCGCCT
>JBKPRL010000173.1:0-5734 GCA_046734535.1 bacterium
GTTGGAGATCTCGTAGCACGCCAGGCCGGACGCCGCGAAGAGGGCGTCGGCGGCCTCGTACTTGCTGGCCTGGTCGTCGTCGTCGGGGTGGCGGGCGGGGTCGAGGGCCAGTGGCGTGCCGGCCTCGACGGTGAGGCCGTAAGCGGAGACGTGGGGTGGATCGAGGGCGAGTGCCTCCTCGACCGTCTGCCGCCAGTCGTCGAGGGACTCCCCCACCGAGCCGTAGATGAGATCGAGGTTGAACGTCTCGAACCCGGCGGCGCGGGCGAGCTCGACCGAGCGCCGGACGTTGGCCGGGTCGTGCGTGCGGCCGAGCAGGGCGAGCACGTGGGGCACCATGGACTGCACGCCGAGCGAGAGTCGCGTGACGCCCGCGCCCCGGTACGTGTCGAGGAGCGCGGCGGTGACGGTGTCCGGGTTGCACTCGACGGTCACCTCGGCCCCGTCGACCACGGGCAGGGCGGCCAGCACCTCCATCAGGCTGTCGGCCGGCACCAGAGACGGTGTACCGCCACCGAAGAAGACACTGGTCACGGCGGGCAGTCCGTCGTCGACCGCCCGGCTGATCTCCGTCCGCACCGCGGAGAGGTAGTCGCCGATCAGGTGCTCACGGTCGGTCCAGGTCGCGAACGCGCAGTAGTCGCAGCGAACCGCGCAGAACGGGATGTGGACGTAGGCGCCGAAGGCGCCCGCGGCCGTGGGATCGGCGCCGGTCAATCCTTGGCGGCGTTGGGGTTGTAGCGCAGACCCCACGCGTCGAGCTTGCGGACCGCCTGGTCGATCGTCAGGTCGAACATCGCGGCCACGGCCCGCATGTCGTCCGCCCTGATGGTGAGCACCTTGCCGTTGAAGTCGCCCCGAGCGTGCTGGATCATCTTCAGGTACCGGGCGAGCATCTCGAAGTTGGGGCCGTCGAGCTCGGACAGCCGGCTGAGGTCGACCGCCACCTTCTCGCCGGTGCCGCCGCGGTTCGAAGGCGGGGCGCCGTCGGCGTCGCCTGGGTCGGGCAGCAGCTGGTCGACCGGCGCCTCGTAGATGAGCGCCAGCCGGGCGAGGCGGGGGACGGAGATCGCCCGCTCACCGCGTTCGTACGCCCCGAGCACCGACGCCTTGAACTCGCCGCCCGACAGCTCCTCCACCGCGTCGAGCGACAGCTTCTTCTGGGCCCGGATGGACCGCAGGCGCTGCCCGACGAGACGGGCGTACGGGGAACCGGCGCCGTCTTCGCCGGTGGGGTTCTCAGTGTCCATTTCCTTGACCACGGAGGATTGGTACCACACCAACGACCACGCAGAGTGAAAAACTGCACGGCCCGGCCGCCGGGCCGCCGAGGGGCCCGAGATGGCGACCAACGGTGCGGTCAGGACCACAGATCGTGGTCATCCGGTCTCGTCGGGGGCGCGCGTCACCCCGGCCGTCCGAGCCCGTCCGAGCGACACCTAGCCGCCACCAGCAGGGATCCAGCGACGATGGCGGCGGTCTCGGTGCGCAGCACGTGCGGGCCGAGCCCGACCACCGGGAGTCCAGACGGGAGCTCGTCCGGCGCCCACCCGCCCTCGGGTCCGATGAGCACGGTCGGCCAGCGCAGCGACGGTGGCGGGCCACCGAGCGTGGCTGCAGCCACACCTTGCGCGGCCACGGGTGCGGTCCCGGCCGCCGCCTCCCGGGCCGCCGCCTCCGCGACCACCGCGGCGACGTCGGCCACCTCTGCCACCTCGGGCAGCCAGACCCGGCGGCTCTGCATGCCGGCGCTGCGCACGACGCGACGGAGCCGCTGGACCGCGTCCCGGCCCCGGTCCCCCGACCACCGGACGACGCCACGCACCGTCGCCATCGGCACCAGCCGATCGACACCGACCTCGGTCAGCGCCCGGGCCATGAGCTCGGGCCGGTCGCCCTTGACGATCGCGAAGGCCACGGTCAGCCGTGGAGCGGGCGGCGGCTCGGCCACCACCGGGCCCAGCGGCTCCAGGTCGCTGCCCAGGCCCACCGGCCGCCAACGACCGGCGCCGTCGGTGACGGTGATGGCCGATCCGGGTCGGAGACGCAGCACGCGCTCGAGGTGGTGGCGGTCGTCCTCGACGAGCACCGGTTCGTCGACCGACTCCACGATGACGTGGGCCGCGGCCGTGTGCGGGGTCACGGCCGGATGGTCCGCCATGGTGGCGCCTCGACCGCCCCTGATCAGGAGAAGGCGGACTTGATGCGGGAGAACAGGCCGTTGCCGCCGGGCGGATCGACGGTCTCACCCATCTCGTCGGCGAGACGCCGAAGCAGCTCCTCCTGCGTGGCCGTCAGCTTGGTCGGCACCTGCACGACCAGCTCGGCCCGCAGGTCGCCCCGACCACGGCCCCGAACCGTCGGCACGCCTCGGCCTCGCAGCGTGAAGACCCTGCCGGACTGCGAGCCGGCCGGGATGCGCAGCTCCTCATCGCCGTCGAGCGTGGGCAGGATGACGGTCGTCCCGAGCGCGGCCTGGACGATCGACACCGGGACCGTCGTCACCAGGTCGTGGCCGGCGCGGACGTAGCGCTCGTGCGGCCGCACCGCCAGGTGCACGTAGAGGTCGCCGGACGCACCTCCGCGAGGGCCGACCGCGCCTCGACCGGCCAGGCGGAGCGTCGACCCGCTGTCGACGCCGCCGGGGACGTCGACCTGGTACTCGCGGTCCTCGATCAGGCGACCGTGGCCGGCGCAGGTCTCGCACGGGGTGACGACCACTTGTCCCAGCCCGCCGCAGCGCGGGCAGGCCGAGGTCGTCATCATCTGCCCGAGCATGCTCTGGCGGACCCGCCGGATCTGGCCGGCGCCTGCGCACTCGGCGCACGTCACCGGATGGGTTCCGGGCGCTGCTCCTTCGCCGTTGCAGGTCGCGCAGCGCACTGCGGTCCTGACCGTGACCGGAAGGGTGGTGCCGAAGACGGCCTGTTCGAAGGTCAGGTCGGCCTCGACCTCCAGGTCCTGGCCGCGTGGCGGACCGACCGGTCCGGACGACCCGCCGCCAAAGGGGTTGGCGCCGCCGAAGAACGCGTCGAAGAGGTCACCGAGCCCACCGGACCCGGCGCCGCCGAAGAAGTCCCCTCCGCGGGCCGCACCGGACAGACCGGCCTCGCCGTAGCGGTCGTAGAGGGCCCGCTGCTCCGGGTCGGACAGGACCTCGTACGCCCGGGACAGCGTCTTGAACTGCTCCTCGGCGTGGGGATCGTGCGGGTTGGCGTCCGGGTGCAGATCCCGAGCACGACGCCGGTACGCGCGCCGGATCTCCTCGGACGAGGCGTCCGGTCGGACGCCGAGCAGCGCGTAGTAGTCCTCGGCCACGGTGGCCACGAGGCTACTGCCGCGTCCGTCCGAACGTCGCTCTACCCGCTCGTGCGCGCACCGCACGCACCGGGCACGCCGGCCGCGCTGCCCGCTCCCGCGCTATCCGTCCGACAGGCGCTCGCCGAGACGATGGCTCACGACGTCGACCGCAGCCAAGGCCTGCGGGTAGTTCATGCGCGTCGGCCCGAGGAGTCCCACTGTGCCGATGGCCTCGCCCTCGACGACGTAGGGCGCCACCACCACCGAGCATGCCGCGAGCTGCTCGACCCCGTGCTCGGTGCCGATGGCCACGGTCACCCCGCGGTCGAGCATGTCCCGCAGCAACGAGACCACGACGTAGTCCTGCTCCAACGTCTGCAGGACGGCGCGCACGACGTCGACCGCGTCGAACGCCGACGCCACCGAGGCCGTGCCGCTCACGTAGAGGTGCTCATCCGGGTTGGCCGCCCGGCCGCGGAGCTCCTTCAGTCCCCGCCGGGCGAGCGCCGTCGCTGGATCGTCGCCACCGTCCCGAGTGGGCAGGGGGACTTCGTCGAGCCCGGCGAGCGTGTAGCCGACGCCATGGCGAGCCAGGAGCGCCGTCGCGCTGTCGACCACGACGTCGGAGAGCTCGGGGTCCCGCTCGAAGGTGACGTTCTCGACCGTACCGTTCGAGAGGACGGCGACGGCCATGACCTCCCGGTCCGAGAGGGCGACCAGCTGCATCGAGCGCACCTTGGCCACCTCGGGCGTCGACGCGGTGACGACGGCCGTGTAGCTGGTCAGCTGCGACAGGAGGCCGGTCGTGTGCTGCAGCATCCGCTCGAGCGCGCCGTGGGCCGTGGCGAAGAAGTCGCGCACCTGGCGGGTGCCGACGTCATCGAGCACGCCGGGCTGGGCGATCTGGTCGACGTACACGCGGTAGGCCTTGTCGGTCGGGACGCGTCCGGCGGAGGTGTAGGGCTGGCGGAGGTACCCCTCCTGCTCGAGTACGGCCATCTCGTTGCGGATGGTGGCCGGGGAGACCTGGAGGGCCGCGTCCGAGGCGACGTGCGAGGACCCGACCGGCTGCGCAGTCTCGATGTACTCCCGGACGATGGCTCGGAGGATCTTGGATTTGCGTTCGTCGAGCATGGTCTCACCCCGCTGCCCGCTCAGGCTACCCAGGGACCGCCGCGGGCCACGGACGGCGAGTGGCGGGGACCACCGCCCTGACTGGGTCCGGCGACCCTCAGGAGCGTGCCGCCTTCGTCAGCTCGTAGCGGCGCAGCGCCTCGTCGCGCTCGGCCGCGTGGTCGACCATCGGTGCCTCGTAGCCGAGTGGCAGGCCGCGCGCGGACTGCCACGGTGCGTGCACCGCGGCCCCCTCCGCGTGGGCGAGCTCGGGAACCCAGCGACGGATGTAGTTCCCGTCCGGGTCAAAGCGCCGCGACTGGGTGACCGGGTTGAAGACCCGGAAGTAGGGCGCGGCGTCCGTCCCCGTCCCCGCCGCCCACTGCCAGCCGTGGTTGTTCGACGCCAGGTCGCCGTCAACGAGGTGGAGGAGGAAGTGCCGGGCGCCCCACTGCCACGGGAGGTGGAGGTCCTTGACGAGGAAGCTGGCCACCACCATCCGGACGCGGTTGTGGACCCAACCGGTGGCGAGGAGCTGGCGCATCCCGGCGTCGATCAGGGGATAGCCGGTGCGGCCGACTCGCCAGGCATCGAAGCGGCGACGCGCCGCGGCCCCGCGGTCGACCGGCAAGGCGTCCATGCGACGGTCGAGGTTCGACCACGCCGACTCGGGATGGTGGAACAGCACGTCGCCGTAGAACTCCCGCCACGCCAGCTCGGTGGCGAACGCCCGATGGGCCTTGGCCGGTCCGAGCCGATCGAGCAGCTGGCGAGGGTGGATCATCCCGAAGCGCAGGTAGGGCGACAGCGCCGACGTCGCGGCGAGGTCCGGGCGGTCGCGATCGCGGTCGTACCGGTCCAGCCCGTCACGGGCGAAGGCCTCCCAGCGGCGGAGGGCCGCGTCCTCACCGGCCTGCGGCAGGTCGGCCTCGGTGTCGGGCGCCGCGGGCAGGTGCTCCGCCCGCACCGGGTGCCAGCGGACGTCGGCGACCGGGAGCGGATCGTCCCATCCCGAGGCCCGCCAGGCCCGGGAGAAGGGAGTGAACACGGCGTAGCGCCGGCCGTCGTCCTTGGTCACCGTGCCGGGCGCGACGGCGTAGGGCGAGCCGGTGAGCACGAGCCGCCGACCGTCGTCGGCCAGGGCACGGGCCACGCGGTCGTCGCGCCCCGCGCCGTAGGGACCGAAGTCGGCCGTGGCGTGGACGGCGGTCGCACCCGCCTCCATCGCCACCTCAGGCACCACCGCGACCGGATCGCCGGTCCGCACGACGAGCGCGCCACCCATCTCCTGGTCGAGCGCGGCGAGTCCGCGGAGCAGGAA
>JBKPRL010000174.1:0-8467 GCA_046734535.1 bacterium
CGAGGTCGCGGTCGGAGCGCTCAAGCTCACGCCTGACCACGACGCCTTCGCCGTCCGCGACGCGCTCATGGCCGACGGCGTCCTGACCCGCGCCGTGAACACCGAGACGCTGACCTGGTGCCCGCCCCTCGTCATCACCGAGGCGCAGATCGACCGCGTCGTCGACGCCGTCGCGTCGGCCCTGGGCTGAGTCTCCGTCGCCCGGCCTCCGCGGAGCGAGGGTTGGCTCCTACTCGCTTCGCTCGGCAACGCGTCCAGCGCCGCTGCGGTGCGCCGGACGAGCCGCACGTACCGGGCTCCCGTGCTGACCATCGCGCCGCACGTCCTGCGTCTCCGTCGCCATCATCCGCGGAGCGAGGGTTGGCTCCTTTTCGCCTTGCTCGGCAAGGCGTCAAGCGCCGGAGCGGTGCGCCGGCCGAGCCCTACGCATCCGGCTGTCCTAGCTCGAGTCCTCTTCAGTGGCGGGAGGGGCGGCGTCGGCCACCCAGCCCATGTCGACCGCGTCCGTGATCCGCTGGTGAGCCTCCGCCCACAACGCCTCGGAGCCGACGGCGATGGGCGCGTTGCGGCGGACGATCTGCTCGTAGGTGACACCGTGGCGCACCCACGGCGCATCCGGCCCGGCCGCGTGGTTCAGGAGCACGGGCTGCAAGCGGTCGAGCGCGTTGGCGAAGCGGGCGTCGGCCGTCTCCGCGGCCTCGTGCTCCTCCCACAGCTTCCGCAATCGGCGACCCTGCTCGGCCGGTAGCAGGCCGAAGAGGCGGTCGGCCGCGGCCTGCTCCCTCGCCACCTTCGTCTCGTAGCCGGCCTCGTCGTAGGCGAAGGTGTCACCGGCGTCGATCTCGACGAGGTCGTGCACCAGGACCATGGCCACCACACGAGCCAGGTCGACGTCCTCGTCGGCGTGCTCGCCGAGGACCAGCGCGAAGAGGCCCAGGTGCCAGGAGTGCTCGGCCGTGTTCTCCCGCCGGGACCCGCCGATGATGGCGGTCTGGCGCTCGACCTGCTTGAGGCGGTCGGCTTCGAGCAGGAACGTCAGCTGCCGGGCCAGCCGGTCGTCGTCGCTCATGTGCCCGCGACCAACGAGGCCAAGGCCCAGATCGCCGCGATCAGCCCGATGCCGGCCATCAACAGGCTCCGACCGGTCGGCGCCCGCCGCAGGTCGCCGTCACCGACCTCGGCCGGCGGCCGGATGAGCGCCAGCACGTTGCCGACCAGCAGGGCTCCGCCGAGGGCGAGGACCAGCCACGCCAGCAGGTTGTCACCCAGGAACATGGGACAGCGCCTCCGTGTCGGCGAGGGTGGTGGTCTTCCGTAGGACGATGATGCCGCCGGCGACGATCAGGCTGCCGCCGACCAGGGTCGCCGCGGTGGGCGTCTCACCGAGGAAGGCCCAGGCCAGCAGGAGGGCGGAGAGCGGTTCGAGGTAGAGCAGCACGCTCGCCGTCGAGGCCGGCAGATGGTCCAGCACCACCAGGTAGAGCGGTCCGAGCAGGGCGGTCATGCCGAGGCCGAGGACCAGCAACCACGACCACGACTGCCGAGCGTCGCTCCAGTCGGCCCGCAAGGCCCACGGCGCGAGCACCAGCCCGGCGATGGACAGGTTGGAGAAGCCGAGCCAGAACCCGCCGATGTCGGCGACCACCAGCTTGCTCAGCAGCGTCCACGCCGCGAACGCCACGCCGGCCGCGATGGCGAGCATCACGCCGCCCAGGTCGCCCGGCTCCGGCCGGGCCAGCAGGGCCAGGCCGGCGAGGGCCAGAGCCAGCGCCACCTTGGTGGTCGGGCCCACCGTCTCGCCGAGCACCCGGGGGGCCAGCACGGCCACCAGCACCGGCGACAGGTACATGAGCAGCATCACCGTGCCGAGCGGCGCCTGCTGTTGTGCCGCGACGAGGAGCAGCCAGTGGACGGCCAGCACCGCGCCGCAGACCGCGGTGAGCAGGGGTCTCGTGGGTCGGGGAGGTCGGGCGCCGGTGCGCCAGCACACGACGAGGAGCCCGAGCCCGATGCCGACTGCGCCGAGCCAGCACCGGCCAGCCACGATGGCCACGGCGGAGAGGTCGATCTGACGGACGATCAGGCCGATGAGACCCCACGTGGTGGCGATGCCGGCCAGCGCCAACGCGGCGAGTGAGGAGCTCGACCGGGACGCCACCGGGCGAGCCTAGGAGGTGGCCGGCGCACCTCCTCGGCGCGATGCTGGGGCCGGGCGACCACCGGCCCGAAGGGGGATCTCATGGGCTTCCACCACGTGGCGTTGGCCACGAAGGACACCGCGGCCACGAACGACTTCTACACCCGGGTCATGGGCTTCCAGCTGGTCAAGGTGGTGGCTGCGCCGACGCCCGGCGACAAGGGCGGCTGGTCGAAGCACTTCTTCTACGACACGGGCGCCAACGGCATGATCGCCTTCTGGGAGCTGCACGACGACGACATCGGGCACGACTACCCGACCGACCTCAACCGCTCGCTCGGGCTCCCCTGGTGGGTGAACCACCTCGCGTTCGATGCGCCGACACTCGATGATCTGCACGCGCACCTGCAACGGTGGCGGGAGTGCGGTCATACCGTCCTCGAGGTCGACCACGAGTGGTGCCGCTCCATCTACATCCGTGACCCGAACCGGATCATGGTCGAGTTCTGCCACACCGTTCGAGCGTTCCGACCCGACGAGATCGAGGAAGCGAACCGCCTGCTCGACGATCCCGCCCCCGCTCTCGAGGGCTACGGCCAGGCCACCGTCCACGAGCCGATCGCTGCGCCGGCCCCGGTCTGAGGGTCCCAGCCCTCGGCCAACGGCCCGTCAGCCCTTGACCCGCTTGAGGGCCTCACGCTTCGAGAGCGCCGACAGCTCCCCGTCGTGCGCGGCGAGGAAGGTGCGCACGGCGGTGGCGTCGGTGTGCGCGTACGAGCGAAGTGCCCATCCGATGGCCTTGCGCAGGAAGAAGTCGGAGTCGGCGGCGCGCCGCAGGCAGTAGTCGAAGAGCACGGCCTCGTCCGTCTGCGCCCCCCACCGCTCCTGGTGGAGGATGGCCGAGCGGGCCAGCCAGCGGTCCTCGCTGTCGATCCACCGATCCATGAGCACGCGTTGCTCCCGATGACGGCGGACGATCTCCCCCGACCCGTGGCGGCACAGCAGGTCGACGGTGTCCCACCAGCTCCTCGTGGTGATCAGCTCCTCCAGCGGAGCCAGGGCGGAGGGTGAGCAGACGTCGACATGGGTGCACAGGTACTCGCCGCCCGCGTACTGCAGCTCGCGCTCGTCGTGCTCCCAGCAGCGGCGGGCGACGCCGATCGCATCGGCCTCTGTCGGCCTCGGCAGCCCTCGCAGGGCGCCCCGGGTGAGCCGGCGCCGCTCCTGCGTCGGCAGCCCGAAGAACGAGAACTGGTTGCGCATGTAGGCGGCCATCGCTGCCGCTCGCTCGGGATCGGCGGCGGCCACGAAGGCTGCCACCAGCCGGCCCACCACCTCCTCGGCCAGCTCCGTGCCGCGGGTCCGCGCGGCCACGGGTCAGACGGCTCGCGCCGCGTTGTCGAAGCGGGTGTACGGGCCGAGGAAGACCAGGCGCCGGGTGCCGATCGGCCCGTTTCGGTGCTTGGCCACGATCACCTCGGCGGCACCGCGGTCCGACGAGTCCGGGTTGTAGACCTCGTCGCGGTAGATGAACATCACGACGTCGGCGTCCTGCTCGATCGAGCCGGACTCCCTGAGGTCCGAGAGCATCGGGCGCTTGTCGGCCCGGCTCTCCAGGTTCCGGGACAGCTGCGACAGCGCGAGGATCGGCACCCGCAGCTCGCGGGCGAGGATCTTGAGGCCTCGGCTCAGCTCGCTCACCTCGACCTGGCGGTTCTCGGCCCCCAACCGCCCCGACATCAGCTGGAGGTAGTCGACGACGATCAGGCCCAGGCCGCCGTGGCGGGCCTTCATCCGCCGGGCCTTGGCGCGGATCTCCATCACGGTGACGTTCGGGTTGTCGTCGAGGTAGAGCGGCGCGTCGAGGCGGCCGATGGCCCGGCCGATCTTCGACCAGTCGGTCTCGCTGAGGTCGCCGGTCCGCAGCTTCTTCGAGTCCACGCGGGCCTCCGCCGACAGGATGCGGCCGGTCAGCTCCTTGTGGCCCATCTCCAGCGAGAAGAAGAGCACCGGTAGGCCGTCGTTGATGGCCACGTGGGTCGCCGCGCCCAGCGCGAACGCCGTCTTGCCCATCGACGGTCGGGCACCGACGACGTTCAGGGTGTCGGGCTGCAGACCCGACAGCAGCTCGTCCAGGTCGTGGTAGCCGGTGGCCACACCGGTGAGCGCGCTCCCCCGCTCGTAGGCCGCCTGCAGGTCGTCGAAGGCCTCGCCGAGCAGCTCCGACAGCGGCCGGGTCGAGTCCGTGACCTGGTGATCGGCCAGCTGGAAGACCTTGTTCTCGGCCTCGTCGAGCGCCTTGGTGACGTCGTCGGGCTCGTCGTAGGCGATCTCGGCGATCTCGCCGGCCACGCCGATGAGGCGACGGAGCAGCGCGGTGTCCCGCACGATCCGGCCGTAGCGGCCGGCGTTGGAGATGGCCGGGGTCGCGGTCTGCAGGTCGAGCAGGAGGCCGGGGCCGCCGATGTCCTCGAGCACCCCGGCCCGCCGCAGCTCGTCGGCCACCGTGACCGCGTCGGCCGGCTCTCCCGCGCTGACGAGCGTCCGCACCGCGTCGTAGATGAACTGGTGGGCCGGCTTGTAGAAGTCGTCCGGCCCGACCCCGAGCTCGGCCACCGATGCGATGGCGTCTGGCGACAGCAGCAGTGCGCCGAGCAGCGACGCCTCGGCCTCGACGTTGTGCGGCGGGACCCGGCCGGCGCCGCCCCGCGACCGTCGTTCCGTGCGCTCAACCATGCCGTGGACACCTTGGCCGATCGGTCTTGTGGGCTACCAGAGGATGGCCCTGGGTCTTCGCTGTGGATAATGACCGCGACTTGTGGACCACTGGTGGATGGGCGCGCGGCATCAGACCAAAGCCTCCCCTCGGTGCTCGATTGTGCGGTCGCCGTCAGGCGCTGACGACCTCGACGGTGATCGGGAACTGCACGTCGCTGTGCAGCTTCACCGGCACCTGGTGGCTGCCGACGACCTTGATGGCCTCGGTCAGCGCGAGCTTGCGGCGGTCGAGCTCGACGCCGGCCTGCGCGGCCACGGCCTCGGTGATGTCGGCCGCGGTGACCGAGCCGTAGAGCTTGCCCTCCGCCCCCGCCTTGGCCGAGATGGTGATCGTCCGCGCCACGAGTGAGCGCGCCACCTCCTCGGCCGCCGAACGATCCTCGGCATCGCGCAGGTCCCGGGCCCGCCGCATCGAGGCAGCTTGGTTGACCGCGCCATCGGTCGCCTTGATGGCGAGCCCACGCGGGAGCAGGAAGTTGCGGGCAAAGCCGTTGGACACGTCGCAGATGTCGCCGCGCTTGCCCACGCCGTCCACGTCGGCGCGGAGGATCACCTTCATCCCGCTCACTCTTCCGTCTCCTCGGCCACGAGCTCCTCGGCGCCGTCCTCGGTCACCTCAGCCGGTGCCGCCTCGACCGGGCTCTCGGCCGCCGGCGTCGGCTCGAAGGACTGCTCGCCCCGGCCGCCACCACGCGGGCCGCGCTGCGTGGCAACGCGCTTGGTGTACGGGAGCAGCGCCATCTCGCGAGCGTTCTTGACCGCGGTCGCGACCTCACGCTGCTGCTGGACGTCGTTGCCGCTCACCCTACGAGCGCGGATCTTGGATCGATCCGAGACGAAGCGCTGCAGCAGGTTGACGTCCTTGTAGTCGACGTAGGTCACCCGCTCCTGGAACAGGATGCTGGTCTTCTTCTTGGGCTTCTTGCCGCCGTCGCGGGGCTTGGCCCTCCTGGTCATCTTGGGCATGGGTCAGTCCTTCTCAGAACGGCTCTTCGCCGGAGGGGTCGTCGTACTGCTGCCGGCCGCCACCACCGGAGGAGGACCCCGACGAGGAGCCCTGCCCGCCGCCGGAGCCGGCACCGCCGCCGGAGCCGGAGCCGGAGCCGCCGCCTTCACGGCGATCGTTGCGGTCGACCTGCGCCGTGGCCCAGCGGAGGCTGGGACCGATCTCGTCGGCCACCACCTCCACGACGCTGCGCTTCTCGCCGTCCTGCGTCTCGTAGGAGCGTTGCTCGAGGCGACCGGTGACGATGGCCCGCGAGCCCTTGGAGAGCGACGACGCGGCGTTCTCGCCCAGCTGACCCCAGGCGGTGACGTTGAAGAACGAGGTCTTCTCCTGCCATTCACCGTTCTGCTGGTAGCGGCGACTCACCGCGATGCCGAGCGTCGCGATGGCTTGGCCGCTCTGGGTGAACCGGAGCTCCGGCTCACGAGTGAGGTTCCCGACGAGGGTGACAGTGCTGTCTGCCATGGTGTCCTACCTTTCAGGCCTTTCCGCCGGCCTGCTCGACCATGCCGCGACGGGCGGCTTCGTGGTCGGGCAGGCGGATGAGCTTGTGGCGGACGACCTCGTCCGCGAGGCGCAGCAGGCGCTCCAGCTCGTTCAGCGAGCCGGCCGGCGCCACGACGTTGAAGAAGACGTAGTAGCCCTCTTCCTTCTTGTTGATCTCGTAGGCGAAGCGCCGCTTCCCCCACCACTCCGGATGGCCGACGCCCTCGCCGCCGGCCGCCTTCACCTGGTCGTTCACGACCTTGATCCAGCGTTGGGCGATCGGCTCATCCAGGTCGCCATCGATGATGACGCCCAGCTCATAGGCACGCATGGCGTGTGATGCACCTCCCTGTGGACCCGGCCAGGGCCGGGGCCCCGACGGCTTCGGGGCAGGGTCTTCGATTGAACCGGGTGAGTCTACGGGGTGGCACCCTGCGGTTCCCAACCCCTCGACCCGAACGACCCGCCCTCGAGCCACCCGGTCCTCAGCGATCCTGCCGAGATGGACGGGAGCAGTGTGGCGAAGGGGTGTGACAGGGTTCGGCGGAGAGGGAGGCTCGGATCGGCCGGGGCCAGCGGGGGTCAGCCAGCGGGGGTCAGCCGAGGCATCTCGAGGTTGGGCATCTCGAGGTTGTCATGGATCGACCCAACTTCCGGGGAGATCCGTGCCTGCCTCGGAACGTGTCACGCTTCGACCCGCTCCGGCGGCGGACCGGTGGCGGCCGGACGAGGGCGCGCCCGACCACCGGCACGGGCGGTGCGGCCGGTTCGGGTGAGTCGTGGTACAAGGGCGGGATGGAGCTCGCCGCGTGGTTGGTGGACGACCTCGCCGCGGTGCGAGCCCGGTTCCTCAACGCCATCGCGGCCCACGTGCCCGAGGAGCGGTGGACCGAGCGGGCCGACGGGGGCGGGTCGTCGATCGCCGCGCTGCTCCTCCATGTGACCGTGCACCAGGACCTCGCGGCACGTACGGCGCTCGGCGGGCACATGCCGCGCTTCACGGCGGTGGCCCCGGGCCTGGGACTGGATGCCGGTGCCTCGCCCCTGGCCAGCCTGCAGGAGGCGGAGGACCCGGAGCTCACCAAGGAGCTCGACCTGGCCGCGTTGCAGGCCTACGCCGCCGAGGTCCATGAGGAGGTGGCGTCAGTGCTGGCTGAGCTGACGGCGGCCGAGCTCGAGGCCCGACCGCCCGCCGGCGAGCGGCTGGCCACGGTCGGCGGCGTCGGGTACGACGACGCGCCATGGCTCCACGCGATGTGGGACGGCAAGCCGGCAGCCTGGTTCGTCCGCTGGGAGCTGATCGGCCACGCGCAGGGGCACGTGGGCGAGATGGTCAGCGTGCGCGACCGCCTCGGGTTCCGGCCCTTCTGACCAGCCCGCCGCCGGATCACGCCGGGCGACGCGGGACGGGCGCGCCGATCAGCCGCTGGGCGCACAGCTGGTCGTAGTGACGGCCAAACGCGAGGACGGGCCGAGCCCGAGTGGGCCCAGCTGTCCCTTGGGGACCTCCAGCGCGTCCGCATAGGGCGCGTCGGCCGAGTACGTCGGGCAGCCCGGTGCCGAGGGCGAGCACGGCTCCATGTCCGTCGCCGAGACGAAGGAGCCGCCCTTGTCGAAGAACGCGATGGAGAGCGGGATGAGCGTGTCCTTCATCCAGAACGCTCCCGACTGCTCCCCGCCGAAGCGGAAGAGCATCCCGTCGGCCCCGCCCAGCCCGGTCACCTGCATCAGCCCGCGCTCCCGCTCGGGTTCGGTCGTCGCCAGCCAGACGCAGTAGGTCGCCTTCGTCCCGTCCGGCTTCGTCACCTGGACGAGCACGGCCCGGAACCCGTGCGGCGCCGCCGAGGGGTTCGACCCCAACGGCGCGGACGGCGGCACCGCGGTTGACGACGGGAACGCCGGCGACGTCGACGGCCCGTGCTCCGGACCGCTGCTGCACCCGGCGGCGAGGACCACCGCCACCACCGCCCCGAGCCAGCGCACCAGGCCACGGTAGCGTCCGGCCCCGTGATCGGCCGGTGCGACAGCTGCGGACGCGACGGCGAGGAGCTGACCGCCGT
>JBKPRL010000175.1:0-14461 GCA_046734535.1 bacterium
GGTCCCCGGCCTGCTGCTTGCGCGATGAGCACGGAGGGCGTCGGCGATCGACGAGAGCGGCATCAAGGTCACCGTCGTTGACGGTGTCGTTTGTGTCTCGGGGGAGATCGACATGAACTCGGCGACGGCGTTCGATCGGGCACTTGCCGCGATCGAGCCTCCGAAGTTGGTCGACATGAGCGAGGTGTCGTTCATGGACTCGTCCGGGCTGAACGTGTTGCTGGCCCACCGGTGCCTGGCCGAGCAGGGTGGTGCCATCCGGGTGTTCGCGATGTCGCGGGCTGTCGAGCGCGTGCTCGAGGTGACCGGCCTTCTACGAGCGCTGGCCGGTGGCCCGACGCAGCTCGTCTGATCACACCACGAAGCTCTTGAACCTGGTTGGAACCAGGCCACTGCGGGGTAGAGGCGGCCGCCATGGCGTCGATGGTTTGCCCGAGTTGTCACGAGCGGTTCGGATACGACGGGCGCGCCGAGCTCGAGGAGGCACTGCTGCTCGAGACGAGCCCGGTCACGCCCGCGCCGCCGAGGACGTACCGGTCCGGTGATCAGGTCGTGCATTCCTGCCCGATCAACTCGGCGTAGCCCCTGCCAGCCGCTCGTGCGCTTCGCGGTGTGGGAAGCCGCAGTCGAGACAGGGTCCCTCGTCGGCCTGGAGCTACTCGCCTTCTGGCGTCGCCGCCACCGGCATGTCACAGGTCGATGCTCGGCGGTCCGACCTACCCACCTACCGACCTAATGCCTCTCTGTGCCCGCGTCGCCGTCATGGAAGGGTGCTTCGCCGTCATCCTCCGCGACCCAACCACCGAAGCCACCGAGCATCGGGCCAAACAGCAGGCCGCCTATTAGGCCCGTCGAACCGCCGAACCACCCTGCACGGAACGAGTTAGGCGAACCTACATAGGCGGGCAGATCGGCATCGTCGAGCTCGACAGCTGGCTCGCCGCGTGAGCCGGGTCGGCGTAGCGGTGCCGGCGGTGCTGGTGGGGGTCGACCTTCGAGCGTGGCGCGGGCACGGGACATCGACCATGTCGCTTCGTCCACGACCCGTTGCACGCGCTCGAGGTCGACTGGTTCCTCGACCTGATCGAGGGCCGCCTCGGCAACGCGATAGCGGTGCGCTGCGGCTTCGTAATCGTCCCGCGCCGCTTCGTTGAGCGTTACTTGAGGCTCAAGCCGCAAGACGTCGTCCGCCAACACGGATAGCTCGGCCCGCAAGAGGTGTGCGTTGCTGGGGGCGTCGTATGGGCGGGCGGTTTGGGCCCGCACTCGACGGCGGCTACCGCTCGCGAGGCGGACGGCCAAGACAACGAAGAGCACGGGAAGGAACACGAGTATGGACGCCGACCACCCAGAACCCCGACCGGAGCTGGCCACGACGCAGCCACTCGTCGGAACAAGACAGGCCAGCATGAAGACACGAGCAAGGCGACCGGCCATCACTGCCTGCTACCCAGGTGAGACCATCGACAAACGGTCGCCTCGCGCGCGACGGGTCAGACCGACGTCAGGTCAACGCGCGACCTGTGAAGTCGCTGCGCTCTGTCGCCAGTGGGTGGGATCGAGCCCTCGATGCGGCGTGGGCTCATATCGAGCCGTCTGATCACCGTAGACAGGGCTGAGCTTCTCAAGATCCAGATCGGGGCGTGAGCGCCACGTCCCAGCTGAGCACGAGGTCTTCACCCGCGGGGACGACGATCCGGTTCTCGAGTCGGATCGAGTCGGTCACACGCTCGATGCCGAGGTCGTTGACCGCCTGGGTGCCGGCACCGATGACGAACGGAGCGACGGAGACGATGAGTCGATCGACGACCCCGGCAGCGAGCAGTGCGGTGATGACGGTCGAGCCGCCTTCGACGAGGACCGACTCCGTGCCTGCGGCACGCAGCGCAGCCAACGCGCTGAGAAGGTCGACGCGGTCATCGCGTTCGGGGACGACCTCCACCCGGACGCCTCGCTCGCGAAGCTGGTTCCGCCGAGCCTCGTCCGAGCGGGCGGTCGTGATGACGGTCGTCGCGGCGTCGCTGGCGGCAATCCTGGCTTGGACGGGGAGACGCAGGCTGGTGTCGAGCACCACCCGCATCGGCGAGGCCCCAGGCACCATGCGAACAGTGAGCTCGGGGTCGTCCGCGAGGACGGTGCCGATGCCGACCATCACAGCGTCACAGGCCGCGCGCAGGGCGTGGGAGAGTTCGCGCTCGGGCTCACCGCTGATCCACTTGGAATCCCCGGTCGACGTGGCGATCCGCCCGTCGAGGGACTGTGCGTACTTGAGGACAACGTACGGCCGCTCGGGTCGGGACCGAACCGGGCCGAGCAGCGCCATCGCATCGAACGGCCGTTGCGTAGGACCTGACGGTACCTCCAGTCCGACGGGCAACGTGTGATCGAGGCGTCGCGCCTTCGTCTTCAGGTAGCCGACGTTGCGATGATGAGGCGCCGTTGCTACCGGCACGACCGTATTGACGCGCAGGCCGTTGGCGGTTCGTACCCCGCTGACCTTGCGCGGGTTGTTGGTCATCAGTCGGATCGTCCGGACGCCGAGAGCGGCGAGCACCTCGGCCGATTCTGTGTAGTCGCGTGAGTCCACGGGAAGCCCCAATGCGAGGTTCGCGTCGACCGTATCTGCGCCACCGTCCTGCGCTACGTACGCCCGGAGCTTGTTAACCAGACCGATGCCCCTGCCCTCGTGACCGGTTGCGTAGAGGAGTACGCCCCGCCGTTCCGCGGCGATGGTGCGCAGCGCGTGTCGCAGTTGGATGCCGCAGTCGCAGCGCAGCGATCCCAGCGCATCACCGGTGAGGCACTCGGAGTGCAGCCGGACCAAGACGTCCTCGCCGTCCCCAATCTCCCCGAACACCATCGCGAGGTAGACGTGACCCGAGGGGGCTTCGAACGCGTGGATCTCGAAGGTCCCGTAAGGGGTGGGGAGGGGGACGCGTACCGCTTCGGGCGTCATTATGCGGCGGGGCTACCCGCCGCCCGCTGCGGGCAAACTGAACCGATGACTCGAGCTCTCTGGTTCGATGGGCCTCGATCAGTGACCGTGCGGACAGAACCACTACGCCCGGTCGAGGATGGTGAGGCCGGGGTCCGCACGTCGTTCTCGGGGATCAGCGGGGGGACCGAGATGCTGGCCTATCGCGGCGAGCTCGACCCTGCGCTGCCCGTCGACGAGACGATCGGTGCTCTCGGCGGCACCTTCACGTTTCCCTTTCGATACGGGTACAGCTGTGTCGGCGTTGTGGAGGAGAGCCGGTGCGGGCTCGATGAAGGTGCGGTCGTGTTCGCCTTCGAGCCCCACCAGGACTCCTTCGTGGCCCGCGAAACCGACCTGATAGCGGTGGGCTCGATCCCGCCGCGACTGGCGACGCTGTTCCCCCTGGTCGAGACGGCGCTGCAGATCACCTTGGACGCCGGACCACTTCTGGACGAGAGGGTCGTCGTTCTCGGTCTCGGTGCCGTCGGAGCCCTTGCGTCGTTGCTGCTCCAGAGAGCAGGGGCGCAGGTCGTCGCAGTCGAGCCCCGCGACTGGCGGCGGTCTGCGATGGAGGATCTCGGCGTGCTCGCAGTCGCTCCGCAAGATCTTCCGTCGGCGCTCCAGGCCCACGGCCAGTCGGGGCTGGTGCCCCTGGTCATCGACGCCGCCGGGAGCCCTGATGCCCTCCGGAGCGCGCTGGGCCTGCTCTCGCACGAGGGTACGGCACTCGTGGCGTCCTGGTACGGAACGAAGGAGGTGACCCTTCCTCTCGGAGCCGAGTTCCACCGCCGACGACTCACGATCCGCAGCACGCAGGTCTCGACGATCCCCGCGCGCCTAGCGAGCCGTTGGAATCGCGAGAGCCGGCGGCGCGCCGTGCTCGGGCTGCTGGACGAGCTGCCCCTGGACCGGCTTGCCACCCACACGTTTCCCTTCGAGGAGGCCGCGTCTGCATACGCCACCATCGACGCCGGCGCCGAAGGGTTGATCCACGCCGCGTTGGGATATCGATAGCCGCTGTTCAAGTCGCCACCGCCCGGGGTACGCCGCGGTCGATCGGGCGGGGGCCGGGCTGATCCACGCCGGGTTGTGGTATGGATAGGGCATGTTCGAGGTTGGCGTCGCCACCGGGGTGCGAGCCCTTCACGTCATGCCGGGCGTCGAAGGGCCCGAGGGCGAGCTGCATTCCCACGACTACCGGCTCGAGGTGATCGTCGAGCGAGCCGAACTCGACGATCGGGGGATGGTGTGTGACATCGATCTTCTCGAGGATGCGCTGGCCAAGGCCGTCGCCGTCGTACGCGACGAGAACCTGGAGGTGATCCGGCCCGAGGGTGTAGAAGCGGTGACCGTCGAGGTGTTCGCCAAGTGGCTGCACGGAGCGGTGGCCGACGCGGTGCTGGCCGGGGGCGGCGACATGTTGACGGTCAAGGTGTGGGAGTCGCCTGACGCATACGGCGGCTATGGAGCGCGCGTCAATTGAGCAGCTCCCGGTACGCGTAGAGGCACCGGCGGGCGCACTGTTCCCATGTGAATCGCGCGAGGACCCGGGCGCGCGCTGCGGTGCCCATCTGGTGGGCGTGTGCAGGATTCGCGAGCAGCTCGGCCAGCCGTTCGTGGAGGGCGTCGACATCGCCGGGATCGACGAGGTATCCCGTCTCGCCGTCGACGACGACCTCCGACAGCCCGCCGATGCGACTCGCTACGACCGGCGTGCCGCTCGCCATGGCCTCGATGGCCGTCAGCCCCAACAGCTCCGAGACCGCGTGCACCTTGCCGTAACACGTCACGTTGACCGAGGGCAACGCAACGACGGCCGCGCCGCGGTACAGCGCGGGGAGCTGCTCGTCGGCGATCGCACCGACGAACTCGACCTCGCGACCAACCGCTAGCGATCGCAGGTCCTCGAGGTAGTTGCGTTCAGGGGGATGCCGGTCGTGCCCGCCCGTACCGGCGATCGTCAACCGTGCGCGGTCGGGCAAAGCCGCGATCAGGCGGTCGAGGCCCTTGTGAGGCGTGAGTCGGCCAACGAATAGAACCCCGGCTCGCGCCGATTCGGGATCGGGTGTGAAGCGGCGGGGGTCGACACCGCCGTAGACCACACGCGTCTTGGCCGGTGGAGCCCCGAGCACCGTCGCCGAGTGCTGCGAGACGGCCAGGAAGCGGTCGAAGAGACGCGGAAGGAGTCCCCACCAGTCGCCACCATCGAGGCCGTGATCGGTGACAACGAGACCGCGAGACCGCGCCCAAGGACGCGAGGCCCGTGCGGCCACCGCGGCGAGGCGGCTCGGCGTGCTGCGAAGGTGATGCGTGTGGACGACGTCGGCGTCGGTGACGTTCGAGATCATCGCCGGCGCGAGTGGGTGCGCGGGGTGGCCGCCGAGGTACCTCACTGGCTGGACGACACGGATGCGCAGCCCGGCATCGTCATCGATGAGTCGGGGCCGTGGTCCGAACGTGAGCAGCTCGCAGTCGACACCGTCGAGCTTCGCCAACGCCCTGGCCAACTCGAGCGGATACCGTTCCCCACCACCGAACAGGCCGTCCTGTCCGAAGGCGGTGGGAGCCACGTGGAGAACACGGATGTTCGTCGTTTCGCTCGTCACCCTAGGCTCTCCGGACCAACTCACTGGCGGCTATCTGTACCACCGTCGCATGGCCGAAGCGGCCCGCGACCACGGCGCCCGCATCGATTTCGCCTCCCCTCGCTTGACGCACGACCCGCTCGCCGCACGGGCGGACGTGATCCTGATCGACAGCATCGCCGCCGCGACGGTCGCGCCATGGTTGGGGCGTCCACGTCGCCGCGGCCGACCGCTAGCGGCGATCCTGCACCAGCCTCCGGGGGGAATTGACCATGGTGGGCTCCGCCGGGCGGCGCAGAGCCGACTCGATCGGGTGCTCTACAAACGCTGCGCGTTGCTCCTCGCCGCCAGCACTGCCCTACGCGACGAGCTGGTCGACGTCCACGGCCTCCCGCCCGCGCACATCGAGGTCGTACCGCCAGGTCGCGATGTCGCACCTCCGCCTGGTGAACGACGTGAACTTCGCGCCGGCCGCAACGCCGCATTGCTCAGCATCGGGAACTGGGTCGAGCGGAAGGGGACGCTCCAACTGTTGGATGCCTTCGCTCCGCTCCCTCCCGGCGTCGCGACGTTGCACCTCGTCGGCCGCGACGACATCGAGCCGCGCTACACCGCACGCGTGCGAGCTCGACTGCGATCGCCCGACCTCATCGGACGAGTGGTTGTCCACGGATCCGTTTCTCGCGAGGAGGTCGCGATCCTCTACGCCAGCAGCGACGTCTTCGTGCTCCCGAGCCTGCGTGAGCCGTACGGCACGGTGTACGGCGAGGCGATGGCAGCCGGGCTTCCCGTCGTGGGTTGGCGCGCCGGAAACCTGCCGAACCTCGCCGAACACCGACGCCACGGTGCGGTGCTGGAACCAGGCGACATCGACGCCTTGAGCAGCGCCCTTCACCAATTGGCCGTCGACGAACCGTGGCGCCGGCAGCTCGCCGAAGCGGCGCGCCGTCGCGCCGAGGAATTTCCCACGTGGCGGGAGAGCGCGGGAGCGTTCTTCGACGCGCTCAAGCGACTGGCGACCGATGACGATTGAACCATCGCAGCACCGGCCCGTGGGCTCCGACGTCTATCCGCGACACACTGGCGTCCTCGACGAACAGGTTCCACGCCACGTCATCCGGGACTCCCAATGCCCAGGCGATCGCAGCCTTGATCGGACTCACGTGCGTGACCACGATCACCACCCCGGCCGTCGCCTCCTCGATAAGCCCGAGGCAGCTCGCCCGAACCCTCCGACCCAGTTCTACGAGCGACTCGCCGCCGCCGGGCGAGTAGGTCGGATCACTCCGCCATCGGCGCCACACCTCCGGAGTCACCGACGCGGCCGCCCGTCCGTCATAGTCCCCGTAGTCGAGCTCCACCCACCGCTCGTCGATCTCGATCGGGACACCGAAGACCGCGGCCGTGGCGGTGGCGCGCTGCAACGGGCTGGAGATCACGAGGGCCGGCGTGGGCAAGGCGACCGCCAGCGCGAGTGCCTGCCGCTCGCCGAGCTCCGTCAGTGGAGGGTCGGCACGTCCGAGCAACAGCCCCTGCGCGTTCGCTGCGGTCTCGCCATGTCGCACGAGCAGCAGCACGGGCGGGATCGTAGACAGGCCCTCGATGACCCGACCAGGAGACCGATGAGCTGCGATGGATGACAGGACCATCAACACCCGGCTGATCGATGCGCTGACCGCGGCACAGCGCTCGGAGCCGCGGCCCAGTAGGTGGCTGCGTGTTGTGCGGACCCTGCACGACCGCGCGACCGAGCCACACGAGGAGACGTGCCAGATCTTCACAGGCCGATCGATGCGAGTTGTGCTCCCCGAGATCGTAGGCGCCGAGCTCTACCGGTCCGGCTACATCGAGCCGGACGTTTCGCGCGTTCTCCTCGAACGGCTCCGCCCGGGCATGGTGTTCTTCGACGTCGGGGCGCAGTACGGGTATCACGCGCTCGTCGCTGCCGACGTCGTCGAGCCCGGCGGCACGGTCGTAGCATTCGAGCCAAGTCGCTCCTCGTTTCGCCTGCTCGTCAGGAACGTGGCGAGCATGAGCGGGGTGATCGTCGAGAACCTGGCCGTCGGCTCGACGACAGGTCATGTCGAGCTCCACGACTTCGGGTTGCGCAACTCGGCGTTGAACACCGTGCGCGCCACGGCGAGGGTGCCGCCGCGGGAACGACGGCGGCTTCGGACCGATAGCTACTCAGTCGAGTCGACCACGCTCGACGCGTACGTCAAACGGACCGGGCTCGTCCCAGACATCGTCAAGATCGACGTCGAAGGGGCCGAGCTGGAGGTCCTGCGAGGGATGATTGACGTGCTGTGCCTGGGCGCGCCGCTCGTATCGATCGAGACTGGTGACTACTCCGAGATGGACTCCCCCGAGACCGCGGCGTCGATTGACTACCTCGAGAACCTGGGCTACCGGTGCCTCGAGCATCGGGGTTCGCTACGACCTCATCGACGCCAACGCTTCTACGGGTACGACAACCTCTTCTTCATGAAGCAGGTCGGTTCCTGACGACGGTGCCCGGCGCCGCATCCCGCGGGATCGATCTCACCGGACCCGGCGCCCCGATGCGACCGCGAGGGGCGGCATGCATGTGAGCAGCCGTCGGGCCGGCCACCTTCCACCTCGGACGGACCGTTCTCGGGCTGTGCCCGATGGAGTCCGCGATCGGCGAATCTGCGACGAAAACCTTCCGACGTGGTTGGCGTGCGCCGGTGCCAGGTTGGGTACAGCGAGCGCAGCATGTCGCGCTCCTCGTCCAAGTTGGCGTCCAGTTTGTGGTTCCTGCCCGTGCTGTGTGTGTTGGGCGGCGTCGTCCTTTCGGTCGGCGCGATCCTTGTCGATCGGTGGTTCGACTACGCGCTGATTCCGCGCTGGATCACCGGGGGCCCCGACGCGGCCGCGAGCATCTTGGAGACGGTCGCGGTCTCGATGGTCTCGTTGGCCGCGCTGGTCCTGACGATCACGATGGTGGTCGTCCAGCTGGCGATGGGACAGTTCTCGCCGCGGATTGTGCAGACCTTCCTGAAGGACCGCCCCAGTCAGTTGGCGATCGGGCTGTTCGTGGGAACCTTCGCCTTCGCCATGTTGGCGATGCGGGAGGTCCGGTTCGACGGCGATGGTCAGGTGCCGGGGGTCGCGATTGTGGTCTCCTTTGTGCTCGTCATCACGAGCATCGCGATGCTCGTCATATATGTGAATCACATCGGACGGTCGCTGCGGGTCTCGGCGCTGATCGAGCTGGTCGGCAAAGACACGCGAGAGATCCTCGAGCGGCAGTGCCCTGACCGGATCCAACCCGATCACACGACGGCGGATGTGCTGCCCGCACCGAACTCTGGCGTGCTGGTCGGGGTCGATCGGGCCCGACTCGTCGAGCTCGCGGCCCGGGCCGGTTGCGTGCTTCACGTCGCACCGGCCATCGGCGAGTTCGTACCGGCCCAGGCGGCACTCGTCCGCGTCGAGGGCGCGACTGGTGCACTGGACCGGAAGGCGGTTCTCGATGCACTGCGGTCGGGTATGGAGCGCACCCTCGACGAGGACCTCGCCTACGGCTTTCGGCTGCTCGTCGACATGGCCGAGCGGTCCCTGTCCGACTCACCGTTCCTCGATCCGACCACGGCTGTGCAGTGCCTCGATCGGATCCACGACGGGCTCCGCCAACTGGCGACTCGGGTGATCCCGGACGGTCGGCTGTACGACGAGGCCCGTCATTTGCGGGTGACCATCCCGACGATGGACTGGGGCGCCTACGTCCACCTTGCGTTCGATGAGATCCGCCTCGCTAGTGCTGGTTCGCCGCAGGTGGCGCGCCGGATGGCTGCTGCACTCGACGATCTGCTCGTCGTGGCGCCCGCGGACCGGCGCCCACCACTCGAGCAGCAACGGGAGTTGCTCCGGGGAATGATCGGCGACGCTGGCCTTGCCAGGGTGGACGTGGACTTCGCCAGGATGCCTGATGGTCAAGGGATCGGTGTCGCGGCATCCGCGAGCGCGACTTCCACAGCCGCCGCCGACACTGTGAGCGCGAAGTCGAGTACGCCGGTCGTACAAGACCAACCAAGAACATCGTCCGACGGTCACCCCTCGTGACGATTTCGACCACGCACTGCTGCTTCAGCGGGGCGGCGGTCAGTGAGGCAGGTCGGAGGCGCGAGCGGACGGCGGCGGCATGGCGGTCCCGGATCCGTTGGCCATGGCCTGGTCGGTGCGCTGCCGGCGTGCCGGGTGTGTCACCGCCCCTGCCCGTTGAGTCCAGGTAGGTTCAAGGTGGTGGCGCCTCTTGAGCGCGCTCATGGCCGCGATCAGGGGGGACTCGTCACTCTGGCCTTCGGCGCGCTGGGCATCGTGTACGGCGACATCGGGACCAGCCCTCTGTATGCCTTCCGCGAGTCCTTCGAGCACGCGGACCTCGACGTCAGCCAGACCACCGCCTATGGGGTGGCGTCAGTGGTGTTCTGGGCCTTGGTGTTGATCATCTCCATCAAGTACCTGCTGCTCGTGATGCGCGCCGACAACCACGGCGAGGGCGGCATCCTGGCGCTGACCGCGCTCTTGCTGCCGCGGCGAGGATTGCCCACCGGCACGAAGCGGATCATCATCGCTCTCGGCGTGTTCGGCACCGCGCTGCTCTACGGCGACGGCCTGATCACCCCGGCCATCTCGGTCCTCAGCGCGGTCGAGGGCTTCGAGGTCGCCACGACAGCGTTCGAGTCCTGGGTGATCCCGGTATCGGTGGCCATCCTGATCGTGCTCTTCCTGGTCCAACGCCGGGGCACCGAGCGCATCTCGCGGCTGTTCGGTCCGGTGATGATCCTCTGGTTCTTGGTGCTCGCCGTTCTCGGGCTTCGTCAGGTCATCGCTCACCCCGGCGTGGTGCGGGCTGTCTCACCCAGCTACGGGGTGGCGTTCTTCGTCGACCAGCCCGCTAAGGCGTTCTTGGCCCTGGGCTCCATCTTCCTCGTCGTCACTGGTGGCGAGGCCCTCTACGCGGACATGGGCCACTTCGGCCGGCGCCCCATCCAGTTGTCCTGGTACGTGCTCGTGTTCCCCGCGCTGGTGTTGAACTACTTCGGGCAAGCGGCGCTCGTGGCGGCGACCCCGGGTGACGAGGTGGGGATGCCCTTTTTCCGGCTGGCCCCAGTGTGGGCCGTCACCCCCCTCGCGGTGTTGGCCACCATGGCGACCGTCATTGCGTCCCAGGCGCTCATTTCCGGCGCCTTCTCGCTCACGGCGCAAGCCGTGCAACTCGACTACCTGCCTCGTCTCGACATCCGTCATACCTCCGCCGCGCACATCGGTCAGATCTACGTGCCGCTCGTCAACTGGCTGTTGATGATCGGCTGTGTGGCCCTGACCATTGGTTTCGGGTCCTCGAGCAAGCTCGCTGCGGCGTACGGCATCGCAGTCACCACGACGATGGCCATCACCACGCTGCTGTTCTTTCGAGTGGTCGTCGATCGTTGGGGCTGGCCTATCCCCAAGGCGCTGGCCGTCATCGTGCCGCTGTCGCTGATCGACCTGGCCTTTTTCACCGCGAACGTGCCGAAGATCCCGGCAGGCGGATGGCTGCCATTGCTCGTGGGGCTCATCCTGGTCATCCAGATGACGACCTGGCGCCGGGGGCGCGCGATCGTGGCGCGCACCCTGCAGCGTGGTCAGCGCCCGACGGCTCAGGTGGTCACCGAGGCCGTGGCTGACGGTGTGGTCCGCGTGCCAGGCACGGCGATCTACATGTTCAAGGATCCCGGCTTCGCCCCGCCGGCGATGATCTCGAACCTGCGGCACAACCATGTGCTCCACGACTCCACCGTCGTGCTGTCCATCATCGCGTCCGAATCACCCCGGATCGATCCTGCCGATCGAGCAGCGGTGAGCCCAGTCGCCGACGGCGTGTACCAGATGGTGCTGACGTTCGGATACATGGACACACCCGATGCCCTAGCGGAGCTGCGTCGCGTCCGTGTCGCCGATCGTCCGCTCGACATAAATGGAGCCACGTTCTTCCTCGGACGCGAGACGGTGGCATCCATCCCGGAAGGGGAGATGCCGAGATGGCGCGAACAGCTCTTCGTGGTCCTGCATCGTGCGGCCGCGAGCGCGTCGCGCTTCTATCACCTGCCATCAGAGCAGGTCTTCGAGGTAGGCACCCAGGTCGACATCTGATCCGACTGCGGCGCTGGCGGGCCAGCGGCGGTCGGTGTTTTTGTACTCCCAGCGCCTCGACGGTCGGCAACTATCGACTACCAACGGGACTCGTTGGACATTCGAGTTCCCCGTGCAGTCCTAGCCCTGCCGAGACAGGTTGCGAGGGTCGCCGCGGCTGGTTGGCTCCGAATCTCGAACCACACTGTCTTTCCGTCGGCCCAGCTCTTGACGCCCCAGGCGGAGGCCAGTGCTTCAACGATCTGCAATCCGCGTCCGTCTCCACTCGCGCGGGCCTCGGTTGTCATGCCGTTCTGAAGGGTGCTGTAGTCGTCGATTTCTACACGTACCCCGTGCGGGCTGAGGAGCCAGGCCGCAACACGGCAGCCGTTGTCGGTGTGAAGGATGCAGTCGTTGAGGAGCTCGGTTGCCGCGAGCACGGCGCATCGGCCTGGTCGGCGTGTCCGCCGCTCGTCATCAGACTGCGAAGGTCTGCTCGAATGTGGGAAACCTCGTGCAGCGTGTCAAAGAAGCGCGCGAAGCCCGGCATCTGAGCAGGCATACGAGTGGCGGTACCCACATGGCCAGTTGTCATTCACTTGAGCAACACGGTGGATTCCCCTGCGAACGGTCTGCGACGAGCTGCAACAGGCGCTCAAGCTCGGCGAGCAGCGTTCGATCGTGAAGGTCCAGCCATCGAGGTGGGAGCACTTCTGCACGCGCCGCACCGGTCGAGGCCGGAGGTGCCAAGAGTCGAGCTCCTCCGCGGCGTCGTTCGCCCCCGGAGGGTTGCGGCGGCGTCAGTGGTCGACAGGCGTCGCTCTCAGGCGCGGTGTTCGACGACGAGGAGGGCGACGTCGTCCGCGCCGTCACGGTTCCCCATGAGCTCGTGGAGCAGGATGTCACTGAGCTCATCCGGCGTGACATGTTCGGTGAGCGCGGCGAGGACCGCGGCCACTTGGCCGATGCCGACGTCGAAGGGTCGGTCGCGCCGCTCGACCAGCCCGTCGGTGAACATCACGAGCAGCGAGCCGATTGGAAAAGGCGCGATGTCGGCGACGCTGCGTGTCGACGCGTGGCCGATGATCGGTGCGTTGGCGGTGTCGAGCGTGCGAATCTGCCCGTCGGGAAGTCGTAGGACGGGAGGGGGATGACCGGCGGTGGCGAACGTGACCGTCTCAGCGGCCACGTCGACGACTGCGAGTGCAGCCGTGGCGAGGAGCAGCCCGGGACGTTGGCGCAACACGCCGGACACCTCGCTGAAGACGTCGGCGACGGCGACGCCGGAGTGGAGCAGCGCGGTGACCATGCCCCGTAGCAAGGCCATGTCCGCTGCGGCGGCAACTCCGTGCCCAGTCACGTCGCCGACAACGAGTGCGATTCTGTTCCCATCGAGGAGAAGGCCTTCGTACCAGTCGCCCCCGACCGAGTGGTTCTCGCTCGCGGGGAGATACCGAGCCGATACCTCGATCCCGGCCATCGTGGGGGGCGCGCCGAGCAGGCTGCGATGCATCTGGACGATCAGGTCGTGCTCGGCGTCGTAGCGCTCAGCACCCTCGATGGTGGAGATGCACAGGTCGGCGACCGCGTTCAGCGCGCTTTCCAGCTTCGGGTCGAAGGTTGTCGGCACGGTCCACGCGAACCCGATCGACCCAACCAGCGTGCCGTCCTCTCGATGCAGCGCCAACGATGCGGTCGCTTCGACGCCGGCGGCGATGGTGTCGGCGAGGATCCCCGGAAACCGGTCGCGGTAGGACGCGAGGTCGGGGAGAAGGACGGCCTTGCCGGTCCGAGCCGCCACGGCGATCGGGAACGGTGCGCCGAGGGGAACGTCCGTGTACCGGTCCGCGATCTCGGGGGTGAGGAAGGTGCCGTGGAACAGCCGCAACGACTGCCGGACCGCATCGAAGAGCGCGACGTTGGAGTAGTCGGCGCCGACGCACGCTGCGGCGCGAAGGGCAACGAATTGAGCGATCTCTCCGCCCGTGGCTGGCAGCGGGAGTGATCCGGGTAGCCGATCGGGCACCTCGACCCCCGCGACCACGTCACGTTCGCTGCCAAATTTTGATTGATATTCGGACATGCGAATCTCGCGTCGGATCGACTCAGGCGGCATGGCAGGGTACCGACCACGACCGTAGGGCACGACCCCGGGCTGGGGATACGGATGGTTGATCCCGGGGTCCGCTCCACCCTCTGAGCCTGAGCCTCTCGGTTCGGCGGTGAGAAGGACGCCCCCGGTTCATCTGCGAATCGGGGGACGTCCGCCGTCTCCGACCCTGACCCCGGCGGAGATCTGCCAACCAAAGACGAAGGTCACATCGGTCCCCTCGGCGGGTGTGGCACCGACGCCACGATGCTCATCGCGTCGGGCGCCTCCATCCGTGACGCACAGGAGCTCCTCGGGCACAAGGACCCGCGGATGCTGCTTGGCGTGTGCGCCAAGTCGACCTCGGAAGGCAAGCGCGCCGCGGTCGACCGGCTCACCGCGGCGCTCGAGCCCGCCGATGAACCTCCACAACCGCCTACGGACGGCGGCGGATGTGCCATAGATGTGCCATGGACGCCCCAGAGGCCTCTCAACCGCCCTGTCCATGTGCCATGGAAACCGCCATGCAGTAGGCACGACCCGTGTGGAGCTGAGGGGAATCGAACCCCTGACCCCTTCCATGCCATGGAAGTGCTCTGCCAACTGAGCTACAGCCCCGGACGAACCGTCGACGATACAGCGGCGCTGCAGCCATAACCAACGCCCTCGCCG
>JBKPRL010000176.1:0-8114 GCA_046734535.1 bacterium
TCCTCGACCAGCTCGTCGCCTGTCGACAGCACGCCGACACGGGGTCGGGACACGACACGCACCGCCGGCAGTCCCACGCTGGCGAGCACGCCCACGACGGCGGGGCGGAGCTCCGTGCCGGCCGGGAACAGGAGGTCGTCCTTGTGGACGTCGTCGCCGGCTCGCCGGACCGCGTCGCCAGCGACCGCTGACCGGTCGATCCGGACGCTCCGGCCGCCGTCGCCGACCTCCGTGTTCTCCACCATCACGACCGCGTCGGCACCAGGCGGCAGCGGTGCGCCCGTCATGATGCGGATGGCCCCGCCCGGTCCGACGGACATAGTGGGCGCGGCGCCGGCGGCGATCGTGCCGTCCACCCGCAGCTCGACCGGTGAGCTCGCGACGTCGGCGGCGCGAACTGCGAAGCCGTCGACGGCCGAGTTGTCGAACGGCGGGACGTCCTCGGCCGCGTGCACGTCCTCAGCCGTGACGTGGCCGAGCGCGTCGCGAAGGCGGACCGTCACGACCGGCAGCTGCGGACAGGCCGCCAGGACCGCCCGCCGGGCGTCGTCGAGGGGGATCACGCTGCGGAGGGTAACGCCGACCGGCGGGGATCGGTCCCGGCGAGGGGACGGCACGTCGCCGTGCGGCGCTCGGCGGCGCGCCGCTCGGCCCGGCGGCGCGGCCGGCTGGGCCGAGCGGCCGGGGCTCAGCCGATGCCCTCCCGGCGGACGATCTCGGCCAGGACGTCGCGGAAGTCCTTGCCCAGCTCGTCGTGCTGGAGGGCCACCTCTACCGTGGCCCGCAGCCAGTCCAGCTTGTTGCCGGTGTCGAAGCGGCCGCCGTCGAACACGAGTCCGTGAAAGGGCTCGATCTGGCAGAGGCCGAGCATGGCGTCGGTCAGCTGCAGCTCCCCGCCGGCGCCCGGCTGGAGAGCGGCGATCCGGTCGAACACGGCCGGCGTGAGCACGTAGCGACCCATGATGGCCAGGTCGCTCGGCGCGTCGGCGGCGGCCGGCTTCTCGACCATGCCGGAGATGGGGATGTAGCCGTCCGCGGTGGGGAGGCCAGCCGGCTCGATCACGCCGTAGGAGCTGATCTGGTCGGGCCCGAACCGCTTGAGCGCGATGACCGATCCGCCGGTGCGCTCGCACGCCGTGACCATGTCGGCGAGAAGGCTCGAACCCTCCGCCATGAGGTCGTCAGGGAGGAGCACCGCGAAGGGCTCGTCACCGACGTGGTAGCGGGCCATGCCGACGGCGTGGCCGAGACCTCGGGGCTCGTCCTGGCGAACGAAGTGGACGTGGGCCATCTGGCTGATGGCACGAACCTCGGCCAGGGCCTCCTCCTTGCCCCCCCGCTCCAGGGTGGCCTCGAGCTCGGGGGCCCGGTCGAAGTGGTCCTCGACCGTCTTCTTGGACCGGCCGGTGACGATGAGGATGTCCTCGATGCCGGCGGCGACCGCCTCTTCCACCACGTACTGGATACCCGGCTTGTCGACGAGGGGGATCATCTCCTTGGGCGTCGCCTTGGTCGCCGGGAGGAAACGGGTGCCGAGCCCCGCGGCGGGGATCACTGCCTTGCGGACACGCATGGGTCGACTGTACGCACGTCCTCGCGCTGGACCCTGACGGGGGTTGGTCCCGTCCGGAACGACCCTCAAGAGCACGGGCGGAGCACACCACCGCAGGCCGCGACGCCACGCAGGGTGGGGTCGGCCCGGGTCGTGGTGAAGGGGCCGGCGAGGAGCTAGTCTTGGCACTCTCGGGTCGCGAGTGCCAACACCTGCCAACGACGGCGCTTCCGGATCCGGGCCAACCGGAGCGCCCTCAGCAGCACCCCAGACGGAGCGGGAGATGCCCACCTACGTGTACAGGTTCGTCGACACCGGCGAGACCATCGAGGTCCAGCAGTCCTTCGACGAGCCCACCCTCACCGAGGCACCCCATCCCGGCGACGGTCAGCCCCGGCCGGTCAAGAAGGTCTTCACCCCGGTCGGCATCACGTTCAAGGGCAACGGCTTCTACAAGACCGACAGCCGTGGATCGAAGGCCTCGTCGTCGTCGGGCGCGAAGTCGACGGATTCCTCGTCCTCGTCGGACTCGTCGTCGTCCGACTCGTCGAGCTCGTCCGGGTCGGGTTCGTCCTCGTCCGGGTCGTCCTCGTCGAACGGCAGCTCGTCCAAGGAGAAGGCCACCAGCAGCTCCGGGTCCGGCTCGGGCTCGGGCGCCACCACGGGCGCCGGCGGCCACTCGCACTGACGGCTCCCTGCCGTGGCCGACCCCGCAACGGCAGTCGCCGAGGTCGGGGTCTTCGGCGGGTCGGGGTTCTACGAGTTCCTCGATGACGTCACGGAGGTCGAGGTCGACACGCCCTACGGCGCGCCGGCCGCCCCCGTCGCCATCGGCACGGTGGCCGGACGCCGGGTTGCCTTCCTCCCCCGCCACGGGCACGACCACCAGTTCATCCCCACCACGATCCCCTACCGGGCCAACGTGTGGGCGATGCGGGAGCTGGGCGTGCACAGCCTCGTGGCGCCCTGCTCCGCCGGTTCCCTGCAACCCGAGCTGCACCCCGGCGACTTCGTCGTCCTCGACCAGCTGGTCGACCGCACGTGGGGGCGGGCCGACACCTTCCATCCCGATGGGCCCGCCCACCACGAGACCTTCGCCGACCCCTACGACGAACGGGTCCGCCACGCCCTGCTCGAGGCCGGGCGGACGGGCGGGATCACCATGCACGACGGAGGCACCGTCGTCGTGATCCAGGGCCCTCGGTTCAGCACGCGGGCCGAGTCCCGCTGGTTCCGCCAGATGGGCTGGCACGTGGTCAACATGACCAACTACCCGGAGGCCATCCTGGCCAAGGAGGCCGGCCTCCCTTACGGCGCGGTCGCCCTCGTCACCGACTACGACGCCGGCGTGGACGGGCAGGCGCCGGTGACCATGGAGGCGGTCTTCGCCCGGATGGCCGAGAACGTCGCCGCTGTCCGTGACCTCATCACCAAGGCCGTACCCCACCTTCCCTGACGCACCTCACGGGCTGCGTGGTCCCCACGCACCCTCGTGTGGCGCACCCTCCTCTGACCGCACCCCTCGCTTCCGTGACGCGGCCGCTGGGGCTGGCCTCATCTCCGTGACACACCCTCGGGCTACGCTGCGCCCGACTTCCCCCGAGGTCCTCGACCCGAGGGAGGCGCGCCATGGCGGCCCTTCGTCCCCGTTCGTCGCGTGCCGGGCCGGTACGCCAGCTCCGGCTGTTCATCGCCCGACGCCCTCTCGTACATTGGCTGCTGATCGGCCTGGCCGCGCTGCTGACCGGGGTCTACGTCTACTCACGGGCCGCGGGTGCAGAGGCCGCCCGGCATCGCTGGGGCACGGCCCGGGAGGTGGTGGTCGCCGTGCACGACCTGGCGGCCGGCCACCGCGTCGAGCCTGAGGACGTGCGCCGCCAGTCGTGGCCGGTGGCGCTCGTCCCACCGGGCGCGCTCTCGTCGCTGGACGAAGGAGGGGTGGTCTCCGCACCGGTGATGGCCGGCGAACCGGTCGTGCGGCGCCGGCTCGGGCGGGCTGGGGCCGGACCGGTCGCCGCCGGGTTGCCGGCCGGCCGGCGGGCCGTCACCATCCCGGTCGGCGACGCTCCTCCACCGGTGGTCGTGGGCGATCAGGTCGACCTCGTCGCCGCGGGGAGCGCCCTGGAGGCGCAGGTCGTGGCCCGCGGAGCGTCAGTGGTGGCCCTGCGCGAACGCGCGGTCGTCGTCGCCGTCACCACTGACGAGCTGCCCGCGGTGGCTGGCGGCCTGGTCGGCGGAACGGTCGTCATGGCCGTGAGCGGCGATCCGCCGGGTGGGCCATGACGCGAATGCCGCGAGCTATGTCCGGGCCCGAGCGACCCATGTGCCGGCCGGTGCCGCGGTCGGGCGGCGCGCGCCGGCGCGGCCGCGGCCGCGGCCCGCCCGGACCGCCCCGACTGCCCGGACCGTCAGCGCACCCAGTAGATGACCAGCACCAGGAGCCCGAGGGCGACCCGGTAGATCACGAACGGCGCATAGCTGTGGTTGCGGACGTACTTGATGGTGCCCCACACGGCCAGCCAGCCGAGCAGGCCCGACGTGATGATGCCGACGATCATCGGGCCGACGAGACCGTCGGGGATGCCGTCGCCGACGAGCTTCGCCATCTTGAAGACGATCGCGCCTGCGGTCACGGGGATGGCCATGAGGAAGCTGATGCGGGCGGCCGAGTCGCGGGTGAAGGTGAGGAAGCGGTTGGCCGTGATGGTGATGCCCGAGCGGGAGGTGCCCGGGTTGAGCGCCAGCACCTGCGCCGCGCCGACGATCAGGGCGTCCCTGCTGGTGAAGCTCTCGACGGGCCGGCTCTGCTTCGAGCGCTGGTCGGCGAAGCCGAGGAGGAGGCCGAAGAAGATGAGCGACACGGCGATGAGCGGGATCGTGCCCAGCTTCTCGTCGATCGTGTCGCCGAAGACGCCGCCGATCACGAAGGCGGGGACCGACGACAGGACGAGCAGCCAGGCCAGCCGGCCTTCCAGGGTCGCAGGCTCGTGACGCTTGAAGATCATCCGCAGGCCGTCGCGCGCGTACACGATCAGGTCCCGCCAGAAGTAGGCGACGACGGCGATCAGCGTCCCGATGTGGAGCGCCACGTCGAAGGCCTTCTCGACGCTCTTGCCGCCGCTGCCGGCGAAGTCGTTCCAGTTGAAGAGCCACGGAACGAGGAGCAGGTGGCCGGAGGAGGAGATGGGCAGGAACTCCGTCAGGCCCTGCACGATCCCGAGGACGATGGCATGGAAGATGGGCACAGGGCGCTCGCAGGGGAGTCAGCGGACCGGCAGCGGGCCGGGCCGGCGGCAGGCTAGGTGGCCGACCCGCGGCGCGGGCGGCACCACCGGGCGTGGCCCGTCCGACGCTCTGGTTTTCAGACTGATGTGCTCGGCACGATGCGAGGCCGCCACGCACGGTGGGGATCGGCGTGGTGGCCGACGATCCGGCCCTCTCGCAGCTTGGCCAGGAAGTCGGCCGGACCATCGAAGTCGGGCATCTCGACGTAGGCCGCGCCGAGCGCGTCGGGCACATGGGCGTCGCTGCCGGCTCCCGCGGCCAGCCCGTGGTCGGCGGCGTAGGCGGCGGCCCGGTCGTTCACGTGGCGCAGCGAGGTCTTGGCGTTGAAGGCCTCGATGGCGTCGACCAGCCCGCCGGCCGTCAACGCGGCCAGGGCGGCCTCGGAGAGGTTGCGCCGCATCGGGTCGAAGGGGTGAGGGACGTAGACCAGGCCGCCCTGCGCCCGGATCCGCTGCGCCGCCTCCTCCGGGGACACGCCGAAGGGAACGTGCTCGGTCAGGAACAACCCGATGATCTCGCCGGCGTGGGTCCGCAGCTCCTCCCCCACGACCACCCGGCACGGCAGCCGGCCGGCCAGCTCCTGCGCGCCCTTCAGCGCGTGGTGGTCGGTGATGCAGAGCACGTCCAGCCCGCAGGCCGTGACGGCCTCCTCGAGCTCGTCGGCCGTCGTCGTCGAGTCGCCTGACCACATCGTGTGGGAGTGCAGGTCGACCCGCACCCAGCCGGAAGGGACCGGCGCGGCGAGGTGCGGGTGGCGGGCCACCGCATCCGCGGTCGCCCGACCCCCGGACCGGGGTCGGGGCGACGGGGGCACTGGGGTCAGACCCCGCTCATGGTGACGTCGCGGATGACGAGCGAGACGCCGGCCGCGCTCATCGGCAGCCAGTCGATGTCGCCGCCCACCTCGACGACGTCCTTCAGCATCTTCTGCAGCGTCGAGGCGATCGTGAACTCCCGCACGGGCTCGGCCAGCTGGCCACCGCGGATCATCAGGCCCGAGGCGCCGGTCGAGAAGTCGCCCGACACAGGGTTCACGCCCGAGTGCAGCCCCTGGACCATCTGGATGAGCACGCCCTCGTCGACATCGGCGATCAGCTCCGACTGGCTCCGAGTGCCAGGAACGAGCGAGAGGGCCAGGCAACCGCAGCCGGGCGTCGACTTGAACCCACCGCGCGTGGCGTTGCCGGTCGGGGCGGTGCCGCTCCGGCGGGCGCTGTAGCTCGACTGCACGAACTTCTGCAGGACGCCTCCCTCGATCAGGACGTTGCGCCGGGTGGCCAGGCCCTCGCCGTCGATCTCACTGGCGGTGTACGCGAGTGGGTTGGTGGGGTCGTCGATGAGCGTGAGGTTGGACGCGGCCACGTCCTCGCCGATGCGACCAGCGAAGATCGACCGGCCCTTGAGCACGGCCTCGCCGTTCAACGTCGAACCGACGATGCCGATGAGCTGCGCCGACACGAACGGGTCGAGCACGACGGTCACCTTGCCCGTGGACGGCTTGGTGGCGCCCAGGAGCCGAGTGGCCCGCTCCGCGGCCTCCCGGGCCGCCTTCCCCGCGTCGAAGTCGGCCGGGCTGCGCCCCACCGTGAACCCGAAGCCGGTGTGCGTGACGTCGCCGTCGTCGGCCAACGTGCTCACCGACAGGTACGCGCCGGTCTCGCGACCGGACGTGGCGATGCCGGTGCTGGTGGCCACCGCGCCCTCGGCCTGGACGTCGGCGTAGTCCGCCTCGTCGACCCGGACCCGGCTGTCCGCGGCCAGGGTCAACCGCTCGAGCTCCTTGGCCAGGGCGATCTTGTCCGCCGTGGGCATGGCCAGCAGCTCCTCGCGCCACAGGTCCTGTTCGACCACGGCGACGCCGTCGGGCTCGGCCAGGCCGGCCCACTCGTCGGGCGTCCCGAAGGCCACATTGTCGCGGGCCTCGGCCAGCACCTCGGCCACCGCGTCGGGCTCCAGGGTGCCCGCGTAGGCGAAGCCGACGCGGCCGTCGCGGACGACCCGGATTCCGATGCCCTCGGACTGGGCCGAGGTGAAGTGCTCGACCTCGCCCTCGTACACCCGGACCGCGGTGTCCGTAGCCCTCGCGACGTAGGCCTCGATGTGCTCACCGCTCGCGGCCTGTCCAGCGATGCCGGTGGCCACCTTCAGGAGGTCGTCGACATCCGCCACGTCAGGCCGCCGTGCCGCCGACCGTCAGGGCGGCCACCCGCAGCGTCGGCTGGCCGTCGCCGACCGGAACACCCTGACCGTCCTTGCCGCACGTGCCTGGCATCCCCATGGCGAAGTCGTTGCCGAGGAGGTCGATGTCCTTCAGCACCTGCGGTCCGTTGCCGATGAGGTTGCCTTCGCGGATGGGGTCGGTGATCTCCCCGTTCTCGATCAGGTAGGCCTCCGTCATCCCGAACACGAAGTCACCGCTGGCCGTGTTGACCTGGCCCCCGCCGAGCTGCGCGACGTAGACGCCGTGGTCGGTGGACCGGACGATCTCGTCGGGGTCGTCGTGGCCGTCGAGCACGAAGGTGTTGGTCATGCGGACCATGGGGAGGTGCATGTAGCTCTGGCGACGACCGTTGCCGCTCTGGGACCGGCCCTCCTTGCGCGCCCGCAGGAAGTCCCACATGTAGTCGGTCAGCACACCGTCCTGGATGAGGACGTTGCGCTGCGAGACGTGGCCCTCGTCGTCGTATCCGATGGCGCCCCACTCGCCGGACATCGTGCCGTCGTCGACCAGCGTGACCATGGGCGCGGCCACCGACTCGCCGACACGCCCCCGGAAGACCGACGCTCCCTTGCCCACGAGGTCGGCCTCCAGGCCGTGTCCGCAGGCCTCGTGGAACAAGACGCCACCGCTGCCCCGACGGATCACGACCGGCAGCGTGCCGCTCGGCGCCGGCCGGGCGTTGAGCTTGGTCAGCGCCCGGGCCGCCGCCCGGCGGGCCAGCTCCTCCACGTCGTGCTGGTCGAAAAGCTCGAAGCCGATGGTGTGGCCGAGCGATTCATAGCCAGTCTGCAGGCCGGTGTCGCCGCTGGCCACCACGCTGATCCGGAAGAGCGTGCGCACCTGCTCGTCGTCGACCAGCACGCCGTCGGAGTTGGCGACCAGGATCCGCTTGCGGCTGTCGCCGTAGCCGGCTGACACCTGGACGATGCTGTGCCCAGCGGCCCGGGCCGCGTCATCGCCGCTGCGGCGGGCGGCCTCGTCGGCCCGCATGAGCAGCGCCACCTTCGCCGCCTTGCCGACCGTGTCGGGCGCGACGGCGACGTCGCTGACCCGGTG
>JBKPRL010000177.1:0-4757 GCA_046734535.1 bacterium
GGGTGGGAGTGCCCGCACGGTGGGTGGCGACCGGCGCGATTCTGCCGCTACGAACGGGTGATGCCCGGGCCGCGTGGTGACCCGTGGCGACGGCGGGCACACGATTGACGCTTCGTGCCCGCCCGACCCCCGCTCTCCGCCGCCGCATTGACCAGTGGGCTCCTCGCCCTCCTCGCCGTCACGGCCTGCGTCCCCCCGCCCCCGCCCGCCGGCAGCGAGACGACGACGACCGCCGCTCCAGCCACGACCGCGGCCGCCACGACCAGCCCTCCCGGCCGTTTCACGTGCCCCACGTGGACGGCGACGAGCGCGAACACCGCGACCGACAACCGCATCCAGGAGGCCTCGGGCGTCGCCGCATCTCGGGTCAACGGTGCGCTCTGGTGGGTCCACAACGATGGCCCGAACGCTCCGGGCCAGGTCGTCAGCCCCACCCTCTACGGGCTGAACGCCAGCGGCGCGACCGTGTCGACCATCGACCTGAACGGCGCCACCGACCTCGACTGGGAGGACATGGACGAGGCCACGATCGGTGGCGTGAACACGATCTGGGTGGCCGACGTCGGCGACAACCCCAAGGCCCGCCCGAACGTGCAGCTCTACCGCTTCGTCGAGCCGGTCGTGCCGGCGGGCCAGGGCGTCACCGTCACCCCTGACGTCATCAACCTCACCTACCCGGGCGGCGCGAAGCACAACGTCGAGACGTCCTTCGTCGACCCGACGAACGGCGACTACTACCTCGTGACGAAGGAGGTGCCGCCGCTCGTGTTCCGCATCCCCGCCGCGTCGCTCGTCGCCGGCACCACCGTCGCCCTCTCAGCCCCGATCGCCAACCTCGACGCGCTCGACCACAGCACCAACCCGGCCGGCAAGCCGACCGGTGGGGACATGTCGAACGACGGCTCGCTCCTCGTGATCAAGACCCTCGACCGGACGTTCATGTGGCACCGCTCCCCCGGGCAGACCATCCAGGCCATGTTCAAGGCGAGGCCGGCCGGCGACTGCATCTACGACGACGTGGCCAGCCTGCAGCAGGGGATGACCCCGAAGCCGCCCGACCTCGGTCATGGCGAGGCGATCGCCTTCACCGCCGACGGCCATCAGCTGGCGACGATCTCCGAGGGCGGTCGCACCCCACTGCGCATCTTCCGCGCTCCCTGAGCCCCGGCCGTCGGCTCTCCGCACCGGCGTCGCGCGGCCTCCCGCGAGACTGACCGCCGTGGACCACGGCGCGATCGTCATCGGAGCGGGCCACAACGGGCTGATCTGCGCCGCCTACCTCGCCCGCGCCGGTCTGGACGTCGTGGTGCTGGAGGCGCGCGCTCAGGTGGGCGGGTGCGCGTCCACGGTCGCTGCGCTCGGCGTCCGCGTGAACATCTGCAACTGCGACCACGGGCTGTTCCGCTCCACGCCCGTGATGGAAGAGCTCGACCTCGCGGGGCATGGCCTGCGCTACCTGGACGTCGATCCGGCGCAGCTCAGCCTGCTCCACACGGGCGGTCCGGCCTGGCCCGCCTTCCACGACACCGAGCGCACGCTCGCGGCGCTCTCGCTCACCTATCCCGGCGAGGTGGAGGGCTACCGGCGCTACCTGTACGCCGCGATGCCGGTGGCCGAGCTGCTGGTCGAGCTGGCCAACGAGACACCCACACCCGGCGCGGTGCTCCGCCGCGTGGCCGAGCGACGGGCCCGCGGCGTGCTCCACCTCCTTCGCTGGAGCCGCCGCAGCGTCGGCTCGGTCCTGCGGGACTTCTTCCGCGAGGACGCCGTGATGGCGCCTGCCGTCGTCGTCGGCCCGGCGGTCTGGGGGCTCTCCCCCGACACGCCCGGCACCGGCCTGGGCGCCCTGACCTACGCCATGAAGCACGTCGCCACCGTCGGGCGACCGGTCGGCGGCAGCGGCGCCGTCCCGGACGCGGTCCGACGCGCCCTCGAGGCCGCCGGCGGCGTGGTCCGCACCGGCGCCCGCGTGGCCGCCGTGCTCTGCGAGGGAGACCAGGTGCGGGGCGTCGAGCTGGCCGACGGCAGCGTGCTCGAGGCGCCCGTCGTGGTCTCGGCCTGCGACCCCCATGCCACCTTCGTCAGCTGGCTGCGCCATCCGCCAGCGTCGGCCACGCCGCTCATCGACCGGTGGCAGTCGGCGCCCCGACACGACGGGTACGAGAGCAAGGTGGACGCGGTCATCGCAACCCTGCCGTGCTACGAGCAGCTCGATCCCACCCTGCCCGAACGGCTCGGGTTCGAGCCTCTCCACGCCACCGCCATCGTGGCGCCACCGCTCGACGAGATGGCCGCGGCCCACCGGCTGATGGCGGACGGCAGGGTGACGGAGCGGCCGATGTTCTTCGCCAACATCCCCTCGGTCCTCGACCCGAGCCTGCGGGTCGACGGTCGCCATGTGTTCAGCCTCGAGACGCTGTACACGCCCTACGAGCTCGAGGGCGGCTGGCCCGCCAGCACCGAGCCGGAACGGTGGCTCGAGGTCTACGCGCAGCGCGTGACGCCCGGCTTCCTCGACGGGGTCGAGCGCTGGCGCGCGATGACACCGGACGTCTACGAGCGCGACTTCCTCATGCCGCGCGGCTACGCCACGAGCTTCGCTGGTGGGCCGCTCGCCGCGCTGCGGGGAAGGGACCGCGAGCTGACCCGCTACGAGACGCCGGTCAAGGGGCTCTACCTCACGGGCGCGGCCACCTTCCCCGGCGCCGGGGTGTGGGGAGCAAGCGGCCGCAACACCGCCCAGGTGATCCTCGCCCGCTGACCGATCGCGGGGGTGCGGCGGGGGTGCGGCGCGGGTTCGGCGCGGTCGCGGCGGGGGTGCGGGGGCAGAGGCTCCGCCGGAGCCACCGCCGGCGAACGATCCGGCTCCGCCGGTCGTGAGCCAACAAATGGGCCGGCCGAAGGCCGTCCGACGACAACCTCGCCGAGCAACCTCCGGTTGCGAGGCGAAAGCGACGCTAAGCGTCCTTGACGGCGGCCATCCCCTGGCGGACGGCGACGGGGTCCTGATCGCTCCAGGGGAAGTTGATCCACCGATCGGTCCGGCGCCAGACGTACTCGCACCGCACGACGGAACGGGGCTTCTCGTACAGGACCCCGCAGCGGACCTCCGCCACCTTTCCGATGCAGAACTCCTTGACCAAGGCCAACGTGTGACCGGTGTCAGCGACGTCGTCGGCGATCAGGACGTGCGCCTGCTCGACCTCCACCAGCTCCGGCGTCGGGGGGAGGATCATCGGGACCTCGAGTCGCTCGTCCACGCCGGTGTAGTACTCGACGTTCATGGTGTAGAGGTTCTTGATGCTCAGCGCGTAGCCCAACGCGCCGGCGATGATCAGGCCACCCCGCGCGATGGCGAGGATGATGTCGGGCTCGAAGCCGTCGTCGGCGACCTGCTGCGCCAGCTCCCTCGACGCGGTGCCGAACAGGTCCCAGGTGAGGATCTCGCGCTCGTCGGCCATGGCACGGACGGTAGACGATCCGACTCGTCCGCTCTGCTTCGCCAACGGCATCGTGGCGCGCCGGGCCAGCGTGCGGCGGAGCGCGTTGCCGGCCGGCGAGCGGTGTCCTACGGTGCCGCCGGCGGGGGGCCACCGGCGTCGGTCTCCCTCGATCACGACAGGGGGAAGCGCCATGGTCCGACGACCCAAGGTCCGCACCGTCCTCGCGCTCGCGACACTGAGCGCCTTCGGCCTCGTGGCCGCGGCATGTGGAGGCGGTGGTGGCGGGTCGTCGTCCGGCACCACACAGGGAACGTCGGCGCCGAGCGTGGCCGGCAGCAGCGAGGCCACCGGCACCAGCTCCGCCGGCAGCAGCGAGGCCCCGACGACCGAGGCCGCGGCCCAGCCGACCACCGGCGGCTCGCTCGTGTGGGGCATCGAGGCCGACACCAGCAGCCCGTGGCGTCCGTCCGAGATGGTGTGCGCCACCTCCTGCTACCAGGTCATCGAGAGCGTCTACGACCCGCTGACGGTGCTCACCGACGACGGCAGCTGGAAGCCCTATCTGGCCGAGAGCGTGCTGCCCAACGCCGACTTCACCGTCTGGACGATCAAGGTACGCCCGGGCGTCACCTTCCACGACGGCACCCCGCTCGACGGGGCGGCGGTCGCCGAGAACCTCAACCGGGCCAAGACAGGGATCCTCACCGGCACCGTCTTCGCCGACGTGACCAACATCGCGGTCAACCCGACCGACCCGATGGCCGTCGACGTGACGATCAAGCGGCCGTGGACGACGTTCCCGCTCTACCTGGCCGGCCAGATCGGCCTCATCGCGTCGCCCACGTGGCTCAAGGCGAGTGACAGCGACGACGCGCTCAAGTCCAAGCCTGTCGGCACCGGCCCGTTCATCTTCGAGAGCTACACGCCCAACGAGTCGTTCAAGGCCAAGCGGAACCCGAACTACTGGAACAAGCCCTACCCGTATCTGGACGAGGTCGAGTTCCGCCCCATCGCCGACGCACTGAACCGCCGCGATGCGCTGAAGAGCGGCGGCGTGCAGATCATCCACACCACGAACGGGCAGACGATCGCCGACGCCCGCAGGAGCAAGGATTTCGTGCTCGACGAGCGCACCTTCAAGGGACCGACCAGCTACACGCTGCTGCACGTCACGCAGGTCCTGCCGGACGGGACGAACTCGCCGTTGACCGACCAGCGGGTGCGCTGCGCGCTGGCCACCGCCTATGACGCACAGACGATCATCGACCCCTTCGAGGCCGGCGTCGACCCGATCGCCGACGGGCCGTTCTCGCC
>JBKPRL010000178.1:0-9933 GCA_046734535.1 bacterium
GGTCGATCTGACCGTGAACGAGGGCGAGCTGGTCGGCATCGTCGGCGAATCGGGCTCGGGCAAGTCGGTCAGCTTCCTCGCCGTCATGGGGCTCCTGCCGCAGTCGGCCGAGATCACCGGCTCGGCCAAGGTCCGGGGCCAGGAGCTCATCGGGGTCGACAAGAAGATCCAGCGGAGCGTGCGCGGTCAGAAGCTGGCCATCATCTTCCAGGACCCGCTCTCGGCGCTGAACCCCGTCCACAAGGTCGGCGACCAGATCGCGGAGATGATCCAAGCCCACCAGCACGTCAACGACAAGCAGGCCCGGACCCGTTCTGTCGAGCTCCTCGACCTCGTCGGCATCCCGCAGCCGACCACGCGGGCCCGCCAGTACCCCCATGAGTACTCGGGCGGCATGCGGCAGCGGGCGATGATCGCGATGGCCGTCGCCAACGACCCGCAGGTGCTGATCGCCGACGAGCCGACGACGGCGCTCGACGTCACCGTCCAGGCGCAGATCCTCGAGGTCGTCCAGCGGGTCCAGCACGAGCTCGGCACGGCCATCGTCTTCATCACCCACGACCTGGGCGTGATCGCCCGCGTCGCCGACCGCGTGCAGGTCATGTACGCCGGCCGGGTCGTCGAGCGGGGCACCGTCCACGACCTGTTCGACCACTCCACCCACCCGTACACCCGGGGTCTGTTGAACAGCCTCCCGGCTCTGGGGCGCGACCGCCTCACCCCCATCCCCGGCGCGCCGCCCAACATGCTCCACCCGCCGTCCGGTTGCGCGTTCCGACCTCGGTGCCCGTACGCGGAGGACATCTGCGCGGGCGACCTGCCCGAGCTGCGGCAGGTGGGTGATCTGCAGACGGCCTGCGTGCGGGTCGACGACCTGGTTGCGGGAGGGGTGTTGTGACGGCGACGATCGGCGCGGCCGGCGGACCGGTACTCGAGGTCACCGACCTGGTCAAGAGCTTCACCGTGAAATCGCTGGAGGGCGTGCGGGCCGTCAAGTCCACCGTCCAGGCGGTCTCGGGGGTTTCGTTCAGCGTCGAGGGCGGCCAGACGCTCGGCCTGGTGGGGGAGTCGGGCTCGGGCAAGTCGACCGTCGGCCGGTGCATCCTGCGCCTGATCGAGCCCACCTCCGGGTCGGTCAAGTTCCGGGGCCAGGAGCTCACCACGATGGGGCCCAAGGAGATGCGGGCGCTGCGTCGGGAGCTCCAGATCGTCTTCCAGGACCCGTACGCCTCGCTCGATCCCCGCATGACGATCGGCTCGGTCATCCTCGAGCCGTTCAAGATCCACAAGATCAAGGGCAACCACAAGGAGCGGGTGGCCGAGCTGCTGCGGCTGGTGGGCCTCTCGCCCGACCACGCCCGCCGCTTCCCCCACGAGTTCTCCGGCGGTCAGCGCCAGCGCATCGGCGTGGCCCGGGCCCTCGCCCTGGATCCGTCCCTGATCATCCTCGACGAGCCCGTCTCGGCCCTCGACGTGTCGATCCAGGCCGGCGTGGTGAACCTGCTGCAGGACCTGCAGGACCGTCTCGGGCTGGCCTACGTCTTCATCGCCCACGACCTGTCCGTCGTGCGCCACATCTCGAACGTCGTAGCCGTGATGTACCTCGGGAAGCTGGTCGAGCTGGCGCCGGCGGAGGAGATCTACACGGCGGCAGCGCACCCCTACACGCAAGCCCTGCTGTCGGCCATACCCGAGCCGGACCCCGTGGTGGAGCGCCAGCGGCAGCGCATCGTGCTGATGGGCGATCCGCCCAGCCCGATCGACCCGCCGTCGGGTTGCCGTTTCCGGACCCGGTGCTGGAAGGCGCAGGACCTGTGCGCCCAGGAGGAGCCGCTCCTGGTCGACCGCGGCCAGGGTCACCCGGTGGCCTGTCACTTCCCGGAGATCGTCGCCGGCCTCGCCATCGACATCGAGGAGGCACACGCCGCGGTGGAGGGCCTCGACCTCTCGAGCCTGACTGCCCCCGAGCCGATCATCGCACCTGATCGGAGCCCGGAGCCGGTCGTCGAGCCTGACCCCGTGGAGACCGCAGCCAACGGATAGGATCGTCCGCCGTGCGTACGATCGTCACAGCCCTCACGTCGGTGATCTTCGTCGTGACGTTCGTGGGCATGGTCGTCGGCATCCTCCTGCACAGCGGCCGGGGCGGCGGTCTCTCGGACATGTTCGGCGGCGCCGGTGGCGCGGCCCTCGGCTCCACCGCGGCTGAGAAGAACCTGAACCGGATCACGTTCATCCTGGCCCTGGCTTGGAGCTTCAGCGTGATCGGGCTGGGTTTGCTGCTCTCGGCCTGAGGTTGGTTGCCGCGGCCTCCGGGCCGGGCCTATCGTGATCCTCTTCACCACGTCGGAGTGGCGGAATAGGCAGACGCGCCAGGTTGAGGGCCTGGTGCCCGAATAGGGCGTGGGGGTTCAAGTCCCCCCTCCGACACTCGAACGTTCGGTCGGCGGTGGACCAGCGGTCAGTTGGGCGAAGCAGACTGGGTCGATGGCCAGCTTTGCCGATGTCGAGAACGTCGAACCGGACCTCGCCGACCGGGTCCGAGCCATCCTCTCGTCGACGACCAATGCCGTGCTGGGGACGATCCGTCATGATGGTTCACCGCGGTTGAGCGGCGCCGATCCGTACTTCCACGACGGCCAGCTCCGCATCTGGTCGATGCCACGGGCCCGCAAAGGTCAGGACTTGCGTCGCGATCCACGGATCGGCGTGCACAGCATCCCGTGGGACTCGCGGCGGCTGCGTGACGGCGCCGCCGACGTCGGCCAGGCTGACGCGAAGGTCAGCGGAACGGCCGTGCTGTCCACCGACGCCGGCGAGCGGTCAGCGTTTCGGGCGTGGTTGGCGTCCGTCCGTGGCTTCGAGCCGCCCGAGGACTGGGATCTGTTCACGATCGACATCGACGCGCTCACGGTCATCTCCGTCGACGGTGGGCAGCTGGTGATCGACCGGTGGTCGACGACCGACGGCCGCCAGACGCTGCGCCGCTCCTAAGGCGTGCGGCCGGGCGGGGGCACGGAAGGGAAGACGGCGGCTCGCTTCTCTCGGTGGGAGGCCAGGCCTTCTGCGGCGTCGGGGCCGCCGAAGCCCAGGAACTCGAGGCCGAGGGAAGCGTCGAAGATCGGACCGGCGTTGCGGTACCAGTGGTTGAGCGCGTGCTTGGTCCAGCGGACGGCGGGTTGGGCCATGGTGGCGAGGTCGGCGGCGACGGCGAGGGCGCGGTCCTGGACGTCGGCATCGTCGACGCACAGCGACACCAGGCCGATGCGTTCGGCCTCCTCGCCGGTGAGGGTGTCACAGGTGAGCAGGTAGTACTTGGACTTGGCCATGCCGCACAGGAGCGGCCAGCAGATGGCGGCGTGGTCGCCGGCGGCCACGCCGAGGCGGGTGTGGCCGTCGATGATGCGGGCGGTGCGGCCGGCGATCGAGACGTCGGCGAGGATGCCGGCGACCAGTCCGGCGCCGACGGCTGGACCGTGGATGGCGCTGACGATCGGCTTGGAGCAGTTGATGACGTTCCACACGAGATCCCGTGCTTCTCGCATCACCTGCATGCGGGTGTCGTAGCTGTCGATCATGCTGCCGAGGAGCTCGAAGCTGCCGCCAGAGGAGAAGCCCTTCCCGGCGCCGCGGAGGACGGCGACGCGCGTGTCCGGGTCGCGGTCGATGTCGGGCCACACCTCCGCGAGCTCGCGGTGGCCGTCGGGTGAGACGGCGTTGAGCCCGGGTCCCTCGAGCGTGATGCGCAACACGCCGTCGGCTGGACGGTCGAAGTGGAGGGCCGGGTAGCGGGCGGCGTAGTCGATGCTCATGCGGTCTCCCGGGCGGCCTTGGCATCCCGCACGGTGCGGGCGATCTCGCCCCAGCGGGCGAGGTGGTCAGGGTTGCGGATGACGTCGTCGAGCGTGAGGTAGGAGATCACCCGCTCGGCCCGGCCCCCGTAGCGCTCGACGATCCGGTCGGCGATCTCGTCCCACCGCCCGACGATCGCGTACACGTCGAGCATCTCGTCGGTGATCGTCGCCGCCAGCCCGTCAGGGTCGCCGGCCTTGAGGCGCTCGTTGAGCTTGGCCGAGGTTCCCTCGAAGCCGAGATCGTCGAACTGGAACGCGTAGTTCTTCGTCGACCCGTAGAACCCGATCTGGGTTCGGGCCCTGCGGGTGAGGAGCTCGCGCTCCTCGGGCGTGTCGCCGGGGACGATGAGCACGGGGATGAGCAGGTCGACGTCGTCGAGTGTCCGGCCGGCCCGCTCGGCCCCGGCCCGCACCGCGGGGATCAGGCGCTGTTCGAGGTAATGGACCGAGTGCAGTGGGTGGACGTGCACCCCATCGGCCACCTCGCCGGCCATCGTCGTCATCCACGGTCCGACGGCGGCGACGTCGACGTCGATGTCGCCGTAGTCGTGCATCGGCGGCCGCCACTGGTCGGGGAGCAGCGACAACTGGTAGTAGGGCCCCTTGTGATCGAGCTTCCGCTCGCCGCGGAAGGCGGCCAGCGCGTCCTGGACGGCCACCAGGTAGTCCCGCATGCGGGGGCCGGGCGGGTCGAACGCCATGCCGTAGCGCCGCTCGATGTGGGCCTTCACCTGGCTCCCCAGGCCGAGCCGGAACCGTCCACGGGTGTTGCCGGCCAGCTCCCAGGCGATGCTCGCCGCCACCATCGGGCTCATCGGGAACGCCACCGCGACCCCGGTGGAGAACATCAGCGATGGCGCCGCCGTGGCGGCGGCGGCGATGCTCATCCACGGTGTCTGACCGGTCTCGGTGAACATCATCCCCGAGAACCCCGCCTGCTCGACCCGGCGGGCGAGGTCGGCGGCGTCCGCCCAGCCGCTGGGTCCCATCATCACGTCGAGGTTCATGAACATCCTCCTCGTGTCCGGTGGCGTCGTGGCGGCATCGTCAGGCCATGGTCAATCCGCCGCTCACCGACAACGTCTGGCCGGTGATGAACGCGGCGTCGGCGGAGGCGAGGAACACGATCGCCGGCGCGACGTCATCTGCGGTCGCCAACCGGCGCATGGGGATGGCCCGGGTGAGGGCGTCGACGAACCGCTCGCCGGAACCGAGCTCGTCGGCCATGGTCCGGATCAGCGGGGTGTCGGTCGGGCCCGGACAGACCACGTTGACGGTGATGCCGTAGCGGGCGACCTCGCGAGCGACGCTCTTGGAGAACGCGATCACGGCCCCCTTCGCGCCGGCGTAGATCGACTCCAGCGATGAACCGACCCGCGCCGCGTCGGACGCAACGGAGACGATGCGCCCACGCTGGCGCTCGATCATGCGCGGCAGCACGGCATGCACCGTGTTCAGCGTCCCTCGGTAGTTGACGGCGATCACCCGCTCCCAGAACTCGGGTGTCGTGTCGACGAACGGCACGAAGCGGTCCCAGCCCGCCACGTTGATCAGGGCGCCGATGGGTCCGACGTCGGCCTCGACGTTCGCCATCGCCTCCCGCACCGCGCCGGTCGCGGCGACGTCGAGCCCGACACCCCGATGCCCTTCGCCGGGCAGCTCGCCTGCCACCCGCTGTGCCGCCGCGGGCTCCAGGTCGACGACCACCACCGGACGGCCCGTCGCGGCCAGCCGATGGCACACCGCGGCCCCGATCGCTCCGGCCCCGCCGGTGACCACGGCCACGTCGCGGTTCACGGCGTTCACCGGCGCCTCTGTCGCTTCCCCATCGCAACTCCCAGAAGGGTCACTCCCCCCGACGTGGTGTCTTCCGATCGGACGTGATGGGAACAGTGTTGCCGGTGGCGAGTCCCGAGCTGGCCGATCCTCGACCAGAGTGATCGAGCCGGCCGATGCGGTGTGAGCCGACGGATCGAGCCCGGCCCGTTCTGGTCGCGATCCTGCCGCTCTGAGGTGCATTTTCGCGACCAGAACGCTCTGGGAGGTGAACCGTCCGAGCGGACAGCGCCCTTCGCCACCCGGCCATCACCGGCCATCACGGCCAAGTGAGTGCGCTATCTCGGGCTCAGCACACGGAACTCGTTGCCATCAGGATCGGCCATGACCACCCAGCCGACATCGTCCTGGCCGATGTCGATTCGAGTCGCGCCGAGGGAGACGAGACGGTCCACCTCCGCCCGCTGATCGCCATCGGCGGGCGGAGCGACGTCGAGGTGCAGCCGGTTCTTCGTGGTCTTCGGCGGGATCGGCGGCCCCCAGGTGATGAACGGACCGGTGCCGTCCGGCATGCGGATCGCGGTCTCGTCGTCCTGATCCCAGACCAACGGCCAACCGAGCGCTGCGCTCCAGAAGTACCCCACCTCTCGCGAGCCGTCGCACGTGATCGATCCGAGCCGTCCGCAGCCCGCGAGGAAGCGGTTGTCCGGCTCGATGATGCACAGCTCGTTGCCTTCGGGATCGGCGAGCACGACATGAGCGTCGTCCGGGCCCTGACCGACGTCGATGTGGCGGGCGCCGATCTCGACCAACCGCTCGACCGTTTCCGTCTGGTCAGCGACGGACGTGGTCGTCAGATCCAGATGGATGCGGTTCTTGCCCGCCTTCTTCTCGGGGACCGGTAGGAAGCGGATCTCGAACCTGGTGCCATCCGTCGGCACGAGGCGGATCTCCTCCTGCCGCTCGGCATCGACCTCCCAGTGCAGGGCGTCGGCCCAGAAGCGGGCGAGACGGAGCGGATCGTTCGCATCGAAGCAGAGGGCGACGAGCTGCGACGTCATCCCGGCCATGGCCGCATCGTGCCAGAGCCGCGCGTTCAACGCCCGAGGGATTCCCCGAACCGATCACTGCGGCGTGCTCGTCGGGCTCCTGGCGGTCGGAGACGTCAGCTGGTCCGCGAGTGTCGTCGCGAGCCACCGTTGGTATCGCTCAGGCGGCCAGCCCCGGTCGACGACGAGCAGCCGGTACAGCTCGGGGGACATGAGGGCATGGATCAGGTCTGCGGCGTCACGTTCTCGTAGCCCGGGCCGGAGCGAACGGCTGCGTGCCAGGGAGCGAGCGACGCGCCCTTGGCCGTCGTCCCGCTGTCGCTGGTAGTCGGCGAGCAGCGCGGCCGCGGCGCGGTCCGAGCCCGATGCGCTGGAGAGGATGCGATAGACGTCGCTGCTCCTCGCGTTGATGGCGACGGTGATGCTGACCAGCCCGGCGAGGAGCTTCTCGGGGTCTGGCTCGGCGAGGAGCGCGGTCACCTGCGGCCGCTCCGGCAACGACTGCGCCCGGTCGTCGCCGGCGATGGACACGTCGAGCAGGGCCTTGAGGATGCCGAGCTTGGAGGAGAACAGCCGGTACACCGTCGCTGCTGGGACGTCAGACTGCCGGCTGATGGCGTCGATGGTCGTCGCCTGGTACCCGCGCTCGAGGAAGAGGGCCCGGGCCGCGTCGACCACCGCCCGACGGGCCAGACGGGTGCGGGCCTGGCTCCGTCCATCCTTGTCGGGAGGGCTCCCCTTGACGGTGGTGGCCACGAGTTGCGATACTACCACTCTCAAATTGAGAGTAAAACTATCAGAGTCGGACGACGTACGATCGGGGCGATCGGGCGGTCGCCTCGACGATCGACCAGATCACGACCGCAAAAGGAGTGACATGACCGGAACTTCCACCCAGGGCATCAAGACGGTGCTGCACCCCGTGTCCGATGTGGCCAAGGCCAAGGAGGTGTACGCCGCCCTGCTCGGCGTCGCGCCGCAGGCCGACGAGTCCTACTACGTCGGCTTCGATGTCGGAGGCCAGCACATCGGACTGGTGCCGGGCGGCGGCCCGCAGGGCATGGCCTCGCCGGTCGCCTACTGGCAAGTGTCTGACATCGAGGCGAAGCTGGCTGAGGTGACCGCCGCTGGTGCCACGGTGAAGGAGCCCGCGCACGACGTCGGTGGCGGCCGCCTGGTGGCCACCGTCACCGACCCCGACGGCAACGTCCTCGGGCTGCTCCAGGACCCATGACCGATCTCGTTCGAGGCACGGAGGTGCATGGCAATGGCTGAGACGAAGCCGACGAAGAAGAGCGCGTCGCGGTCCGCCGCGCGCGCCGGCAAGAAGACGGACGGGTTCACGGACGACGAACGAGCAGCCATGCGCGAGCGCGCCCGAGAGCTGAAGGCGGAAGCTCGGCGCGGCCCGTCGGCCAAGGCCGACGGGGAGAGCGCCGTGCTCGAGAAGATCGCTGAGATGTCGGGACCGGATCGTGCCTTGGCCGAGCGGCTCCATGCGATCGTCACGACCAACGCGCCGGGCCTGTCCCCGAAGACGTGGTACGGGATGCCTGCCTATGCCAAGGACGGCAAGGTCATCTGCTTCTTCCAGAGCGCGGAGAAGTTCAAGGCGAGATACGCGACGTTCGGCTTCAACGACGGGGCCAACCTCGACGACGGCGCGATGTGGCCGACCGCGTTCGCGTTGAAGGAGCTGACGGCCGCGGACGAGGCAAGGATCGGCGCCCTGGTGAGGAAGGCAGTGAGCTGAGGCCGGCGGCCGCGGCGCCGGTCGAGGAGCTCCGCCGCTCGTGACCGAGCCGACCGGGGCGGGCTCCTCTCGGAAGGCAGACCGACCGCGGCTCAGCTGGGTCGCCGACAGCGCAGCGTCGCTGGCTCGGATCGGCGCCGACCCCCGGGACGACGACGATGTGCGCCAGAAGAAGGCGCTGCTCGTCCTGCTGGCCATCCTGATCCTTCCCGTGTCGATCCTGTGGGGCAGCCTCTACCTCGCGTTGGGCTCGCCGGTCGGCGTCGTCCCCTACGTCTACTTCGCCGTCTCGCTCGGCTCGTTGCTCGTCTTCGCCCGGACCGGACGCTTCGAGCTCCTCCTGGTCACGCAGCTCCTCGACATCTTGTTGACGACGAATGCCGGGCAGATGCTGGTCGGCGGGTTCCTGCCCTCCGGAGGGGTCGGGTTGTGGGGGATCCTGGCCCCGCTCGGCGCCCTCGTCTTCCTCGAGGTGCGTGAGGCCGTCCGCTGGTTCGGGGGGTTCCTCGTCGTCTTCGTGGCGACGGGCGTGGCCGGTGAGGTGCTCTTCCCGGATGCCGATCTGCCGGTGTGGTTCACCAGCACGATGCTGGCGTTGAACGTCATCGGCACCGCCTCTGTCGCCTTCACCCTCCTCGCGTCCTTCGCCCACCAGCGCAACACGGCGCTCACGGCACTGCGAGCCGAGCAGGAGAGGTCCGAGGCCCTCCTCCTCAACATCCTGCCCCGCGCGATCGCCGAGCGTCTGAAGGCCGCACCGGAGACGATCGCGGACGACTTCGGCGCGGCCTCCATCCTCTTCGCCGATGTCGTCGGCTTCACCCCCCTCGCGCAGCGGCTCCCGCCGGCAGAGATGGTCGCCATCCTCGATCAGCTCTTCTCCCGTTTCGACGTGCTCGTGGAGCGGCACGGGCTCGAGAAGATCAAGACGATCGGGGATTGCTACATGGCGGCCGCGGGTGTGCCCAACCCGCGTCCGGACCACGCGCGCCAGGCTGCGCTCCTGGCGCTGGACATGCGCGACGTCCTGAGCAGCTCGGCGGCGACCGGCCAGGTCGATCTCGAGCTGAGGATCGGCATCAGCTCTGGGCCGGTCGTCGCAGGCGTGATCGGCACGAAGCGCTTCCTCTACGACCTCTGGGGCGACGCCGTGAACACCGCGAGTCGGATGGAATCCCATGGCACGCCCGGCGAGATCCAGATCACGCGCGCGACCTACGAGCTCGTGAAGGATGAGTTCGTCTGCCGGCCAAGGGGAACGATCCTCGTCAAGGGCAAGGGTGCGATGGAGACGTGGTACCTCGCGGGGCCGCGCTCGGGCGTTCGGCGAGCGGAGAGAGGGATCCGTTCCGGCGCGGAGCCCGTGTCGATCCGTGGTCAGGACGGGGATCAGCACAGCCTGGGGTGAGGAGCACCGGTCCGAGGGAGCAGCAGAACGTGCTCTGGCGCGACCTACCGGCTCGCACGACCCGCGGGAACGGCGCTCAGCATCGCCGTGGCC
>JBKPRL010000179.1:0-6847 GCA_046734535.1 bacterium
CGACAAAGCTCCCCACCACTGGTGGTCGTCGGTGCGCAAGGCCTTCGACGCGTGGCAGGACCGGAAGGCGGCGCGCAGCGGCGGCGCGCGCGTCGCGCGTCACGCCACGGCGGACCGAAGAGACCCGTACAACTCGGCGCGGGTCGCGGCGTGGGTCGTGCTCGTCCACCCTCGGACCTGGACCGTGGCCTGGCTGTGCAAGGGCGTGTACGACCCGGCGATCGGGCGGATCCGGTAGCCGCTCGGCCTCCTAGCATCGGGCCATGCACCCTCAACCGCTGCTCGCCGTCATCGACGTCGAGGCCAGCAGTCGCTGGTACCAACGTCTCCTCGGCTGCCGGAGCGACCATGGCGGGACCGAGTACGAGCGCCTGGTCGACGGCGACCGGCTGATCCTGCAGCTGCACAACCTGGACATCGAGCACGACCACGGCACCATCGGTGATCCTGCGCTTGTCCGCGGGAACGGAGTGCTGTTGTGGTTCGAGGTCGACGACTTCGACGCAGCAGTCGCTCGGGCCAGCGATCTGGGCGCCGAGATCGTGCTGCCCGTGCACCGCAACCCGCCCGACGGGGAGCCGGGCGGACCGGCCCATCGGGAGATCTGGCTGCGCGACCCCGACGGCTACTCGGTCGTGCTCGCCAGCCCCGACGGCGAGTCGCCGCTACCGGACGCCTGACCAGGCCGAACCTGGAGGTGTGCGCCGAACGCGCCATCTCTGGCGCGTTCCTGGCGCACTTCGCGCGCGAGCGGTGGCGAGGCTGGCGGGACTCGGTGGCCATGAGCCGCCGATGACGCCGACCGGTCGATGACAGAAAGCTGCAAGACGCTGCACTCCGCGTTGTAACAGCCACCTCATGATGACGACATGCCGTCTTCGTACGTTGCCATCGACCTACCTGGGTCCCGATCCCGGTGCCGTTCGGGCCTGCTGCGGCGGTCCCGTCTCCAAAGGAGTGCTCGTGCTACGCAAGCTCAAGGAACGTGCTCGCGAGAAGGAATCGCGTCGATTCTTCGCGGTGTACCTCGTCGGCAAGATGCTCGGCGTCGTGCTGCTGCTCGTCGCCTTGAAGGTCCTCGCGCCCTTCTTCCACTCGGTGGCCAGCGCGCAGAGCACCGACACTGCGCCAAAGCCCGAGGACGTCGTCAACTCCCTCAACACGGTCTGGACGCTCGTGGCGGCGTTCCTGGTCTTCTTCATGCAGGCCGGATTCATGATGCTGGAGGCCGGTTTCGCGCGGACCCGGGAGGTCAGCAACATCCTCCTCGAGTGCATCGTCGACACGGCGTTGTGCGGCATCCTGTTCTGGGCCATCGGCTTCGCGTTCATGTTCGGCAACGGGAACAAGCTGATCGGTCACGAGTTCTTCTTCCTCAACGGCGCGCCGGCCACCTACGGGACGACCGGCGTCGCGTTCATGGCCTTCTTCCTGTTCCAGTTCGCGTTCGCCGACACGTGTTCGACGATCACGTCGGGTGCCATGGTCGGCCGTACCGGCTTCAAGGGTGACCTGCTCTACAGCATCGGCGTGAGCGGCTTCATCTACCCGATCCTCGGTCACTGGGTCTGGGGTCCGGGTGGCTGGCTCGCGACGATGCCGGTGCCATTCCGTGACTTCGCCGGCTCGACGGTCGTCCACACCGTCGGCGGCATGATCGCCCTCGCCGGCGCCGTCGTCCTCGGGCCCCGCCTCGGTCGGAGGTTCCGTCGGGACGGTGGCGGCATGCCCGCCGGTCACGACATGACCATCGCGGCGATCGGCGGCGTCATCCTGTGGTTCGGCTGGTACGGGTTCAACCCGGGCAGCACGCTGTCCGCCCTCGACGCCGGCGGCATGGGCCGGGTGGCGACGAACACCACCTTGGCCGCCGCGGCGGGCGCGCTCTCGGCCCTCTTCTTCGTCTACCCCCGGTCCAAGAAGTGGGACACCGGCATCACCGTGAACGGCTTTCTCGCCGGGCTCGTGGCGATCACCTGCCCCTGCTATTGGGTGAACACGACCGGCTCGATCATCATCGGCGCGGTCGCCGGCGTCATCATGGTGCTGGGGGTGGACCTCCTCGAGCGGGTCAGGATCGACGACCCGATCGGGGCGGTGCCGGTCCACGGCATCTGCGGCATCTGGGGCACCATCAGCCTGGGGTTGTTCGCCACCGGGCAGTTCGGCGTCCCCGGGCCGACGGGAGAAGACACGTCGACGGTGGTCACGGGGCTGTTCTGGGGCGGTGGTGTGCACCAGCTGTGGGCCCAGGTGGTCGGCAGCTTCATCATGACGGCCTCTGTCCTCGTGCTCGGGTTCGCCCTGATGTACGGCGTCAAGCTCACCAAGACCTTGCGCATCTCCGAGGAGGGTGAGCTGGAGGGCATCGACATCCACGAGCACGGCGCTCCCGCCTACCACCCGGAGTACGGGTTCATGGGCGTCGCCGGCGTGGGCTCCGGCTCGGCCGGCGGCGCGGGCACGCCGTCGCCGGTCGGCGTCATGGCCAGCCGGACGCCAGTCGGCTGAGCGCCGCACGGTCCGGGGTGGTCCACTGCGGCTCACCCCGGGCCGAAGGCGCTGGAGCGGTTTCGGATCGGAGGTGGAACGAGTGTCGGACGTGGTGGTGCTGTGCTGGCCGAGTGACGCCGAGGACGTCGTCCGGTTGCAAGGTGACGGGGTCCCATGCCTCCTGCTGGTGGACGCCGCCGCCGACCCGCCCGATCTGGACAGCCTGCTGGTGGACTGGGTGCGGCTGCCCGCCGACGACCGGGACCTGACCGCACGGCTGACCCGCCTGCGCCGCCACGCGGTGGCAGCAGCGGTCCTCCCGACGCTCGACGGCTACGGCCGGCTCGCCTTCGGGGACCGCTGGGTGGAGCTGACCCCCATCGAGGAGCGGCTGGCCGGCGCCCTCCTCGAGAGCTTCGCGACGGTCGTCCCCGCCCCCGCCCTCGCGGCGCAGGGCTGGCCCGGCGCGCCGCCCAGCAACAACGCGCTCCGGATCCACCTCCACCGGTTGCGGCGACGGATCGAGCCCATGGGGCTCGAGGTCCGCATGCTGCGAGGCTCCGGCTACCTGCTGCGGATCGCGGACGGGCCGAACGGAACGACCGCTCGCGCGAGCTGCACAGGAGGTCGCGCGATGGCGGCCGACCGACGGCCGGTCGCACTCGCGTGATCTCCGCGCCGCGGACGGGAAGTGCGATCCGAACGCGCCATTCATGGCGCGTTCGCGGCGCACCTCAGCCGGAACCGGAGCCCGCGGCCGGCGCGGCCGCCAACGCCAGCCCGTGATCGATGAAACCGTCGGCCGCTGCGGCCGGGTCCGGGTGGCGGCGCAGCTCCTCGTAGGTGAGATACGCCCCGAAGGGAGCGTTCCAGTAGGGGTCGGCTCGTGAGCCGGCATCGTGGGGCCCGACGTACAGGTAGGGCTCGGCCGAGAAGGTGTCGCCGGGGGAGAAGCCCACGTTCACCCTGCGGCCGTCGGCCAGCTCCGCGGTGAGGGCGAGGTCGAAGTGCTCCGGCCACAGCTGAGCCTCGGTGACCGACACGGCTTCGTCGCCCGCGGTGGTCGCGTCGGCCAGCCGCTGCAGGGCGCCGTGGCCGAACGCGTACCAGGCACCGAGCGCCGCCGACGCGGCCGGGTCGACCCGTAGGTCCGCGTCGGGCGCGTACGGCGGCAGGTCGTGACCGACACCCGGGTCGTCGGACAGGGGGATCCCGAGGAACGCCGCGGCCGCGCGCAGGGTCGTGATGGGCACGGCCTCGCCGGGGTCGCGGGCGAGCCGGTCGCCACGGACGACGACGCGGGAGCCGTCCTCGAACGGTGGCGTGCCGAAGCCCTCACCCGTCGGCCGCAGCCCGATCCGGCCTGTCCGGGCCTTGCGCTCGGGCGCGATGACGTAGCACGCGAGCGTCCGCAGCCCTTCGCGGGTCTCGTCGAAGGTGGCCGGCAGTGGGTCGAGCGCCGACGTCAGCCGGCTGATCCCTTCGCCGCCAGCTCGGCCTGGTACTTGGCCGTCGCCGTCTCGACGGCCTTCATGTTGCTCTCGGCCAGCTCGGGTCGTACGGCGCGGGCGCGGGTCTTGGCGTCGACGGTCGCGGCGTACTGGCCCTGGAACCGTGGCGCGACATGGCGGGCGAACAGCTCGTAGCTGCGCCACTTCGCGGCCGGGTCGGCCCAGTCGTGCGCCAGCTGCAGGTAGGCGCCGAAGCCGCCGTTGGACTGCTTCCAGAGGCGGTCGATCTGCTCGACGGCGTCGTCGGGCGTGCCGATGGTGCCGACGCCGCTCTCGTTGACGAAGTCGATGAACTCCTTGACGGTCGTACCGTCGCCCACCGCCATCTGGGGGAACGCCGCGGTGTGCTGGAAGTAGTCGAACCACTGCTCGATGCCGTGGGCCACGTCCGCGTAGGCCTGCTCCCTGGTGCTGGCCAGGTGCATGAGGCCGACGAGGCGCCACTTGTCACGGTCGACCTGGACGCCGTAGTGCGCCGAACGCTCCTCCATGACGTCCCAGTGCAGGGCCAGCACGTCGAAGCCGGCCGCGGTGGTGGCGCCGACGGAGAGCAGGCCGTGGCCGTACCGACCAGCCAGGCGGGGTCCGGCCGGGGACGCGACCGCGGCGATGGCGATCTCGGGGTGGGGCTGGGTGTAGGGCCGCAGGTGCAGCCGCGCGTCGACCAGGTTCCACCGCTCGTTGGCGAACGTGACCGGGTCTTCGCTGGTCATGAGCCGGGTGATCACGTCCACCGCATCCTCGAGGAGCTCGCGGGTGTGGGGCATGTCCAGCCCGATCATTGCGGCGTCGCTGGGCAGGGCGCCGGGGCCGAGACCCAGCATGAAGCGGCCCTTGGTCATGTGGTCGAGCTGCACCGCCCGCTCGGCCACCCACAACGGGTTGTGGTAGCTGGCGCTGACGACACCGGTGCCGAGCTTGATGTGGTTCGTGCGCTCGGCGGCGGCGGCGATGAAGATCTCCGGCGAGGCGATGACCTCGCTTCCGGCCGAGTGGTGCTCGCCGATCCACGCCTCGTCGTAGCCCAACCGGTCGAGGTGGGTGACGAGGTCCAGGTCCTGGTCGATGAGCAGCGTCGGGTTCTCGCCCGCGGGATGGAACGGCGCCATGAAGATGCCGAAGCGCATGCGGCCCATGTGTCCTCCAAGCTGTTGCCCATGTGCCGCCCCGATCCGGGACGGCTCCCCCGAGGCGAGGCTAAGCGCCCGCGGGCGTCCGGGGCTACTCGCCCGTCAGGGTCCGGCGGAGGACTCGGAGTGCTTCGAAGGTCCGGCTCTTCACCGTCCCGAGGGGGAGGCCCAGGCGGGTGGCGATCTCCTGCTGGGTCAGGTGCTCGAAGTAGGCGAGCCGGACGAGCTCGCGCTGGCCGGGGGTCAGGTGCTGGAGCGCGGCGCGCACGGCCATCGCGTCGGCGACGTTGTCGGTCGGTGATGCGGCGGGTGGGACCAGGGAGGCGATGTCCGCGGTGGGTGTCACCGGGCGAGTGGCGCGATGGCGGGCGATGTCGGTGGCCGCGTTGCGGGCCACCGCAGCCACGAAGGCGGGCTCGGACCCCCGCTCGGGGTCGAACCGGTGGGCCGACCGCCAGAGCCGCAGCATCGTCTCTTGCACCAGGTCGTCTCCTGACCCGCGGTGGTGGTCGCGACGGTGGGCGATGGCCCGCACGAGGGGCTCGAAGCGGCGCACCAGCTGCCCCATGGCACCCTCGTCGCCCGCGGCGACGAGAGGGAGGAGCGGGGCGGGCGGCGGGAGGACGGCGGTGGCGGTAGCCATGGGGGGACTCCTGGACGCGTACGGTGCGGCCTCCTCACTGTGGGCGTAAGGGGTCAGGCCCCGGTAGTGGGCGGATGCCTACTTCGGGCCGGCGGCTCGCCCGCCCGGAGCACGAGGAGCACCGGATCGCGGGGCTGGGTCGGTGGGGACCGAGCCGACCAGGCCCACCGTGCCGGCCATCGCCGCAGCCTGGGCCCGTGACCGAGCCCCGAGCTTGGCCAGGATGCGCGACACGTGCACGCTGGCCGTCTTCTCGCTGATGAAGAGCCGCTCGCCGATCTGGCGGTTCGTGCGGCCCGCGGCGACGAGCGCCAGGACTTCCAGCTCACGGGCGGTGAGCCCGAAGGGGACCGCGGCAGCGTCGACCGCCGCGCCACCCTCGTCCACGAGCGACACCGCGGCGCGCGCCGCGTCCGCCTCGATGGCCTCGCGCAGGCCACCCGCGCCGAGGTCGACCGCACCCTGCCAGGCCGCCCGCCACAGTGGGAGCGCCTCGGCGCGGCGCCCGCCGGCCAGCTCGGCCGCGGCCTGGCGCCATCGGCAGTAGGCCGCCGGCGCCGGGAAGCCGAGCCGTTCCCACCGCTGAGCAGCCTCGGCCCACCGCTCCGGCTCGGCTCGACCCTCCAGTCGCGCCCGCTCGGCCTCTCCCGACGCGACAGCCGCCCGCACCTCCGAGGCCGGAGGCGCCCGGCGCCCCACGGCCCGGTCCTCCAAGCGGCCGAGCAGCCGGGCCAGCTCGCCGGTCTCGGGCCGGGCGTCCCACGTCCCCGTCGTCGCCCGTTGCTGCTCGGTGACGTCGGCCGCCGCCCGCAGGCCGAGCCAGCAGAGCCGCGCCCGCATCTCGTCGTCGCTGGTCAGGCGGAGCCCGTCGGCGACGGCCGCGGAAGCCTCCTCGGGGCGCGCCCGCCAGAGGGCGAGCTCCGTGCGTCCCCGGGCGAGCAGGCCGTTGATGCGCCCGTCGTAGATCTGCGCGCCGAGGGCCCGGGCCGTCTCGAGGTGCTCCTCCGCCTCGTCCAGCTCCCCCCGGTCGACGGCGAGCAGTCCGGACACGACCCGGACCACGACCGCGG